>NZ_CP126279.1:619056-928584 GCF_003234815.2 Curtobacterium sp. MCBD17_035
GTCCGACCCGGCGCGCGTTGGGCGGCGGCGCTCGGGGTCGTGTGTCTCGAACTCATGCACGTCGGCTACTGGGCCGCGACCGTGCTCGCCGGTCGACCCGACGCGCTGTCCCCGTTCGGGACATGGGAACTCCTCGGGGTCCCCGCGGGCGTCCTCGCCGGACTCGTCGCCGTCGGCGTCGTGTCCCCTGACGGCCGGGTCCGCGGTGCGGCGGCCGGCGTGGTCGGCGCCGTCCTCGTGGGTGAGGGGATCCGGGGACTCCTGGTCGTCGCGGCGACGACGAGCAGCACGGCCTGGACCTCCGAGGTCGTCGGCGGCGTCCTCTGCGTCGTCGCCGCGGTCGTCGCCGGTCGCAGCCCGATCGGCCGCGTCGTCGCGCTCGGGGCGGGCGTCGTGGGGGCCGCCGGCGTGCTCGGCGCGCTCCTCGTGGTCTGACCGGCGGTCGACCCGCGGGGCACGTCCGGCCGGGCGCGGTGTCAGGCCCCGCTGGGAGGATCGACCGGTGCACCTCCTCTCGGTCCTCAGCCTGCGCAATCGCGCCCTCATCGCGCTGGTCACCATCGTCGTCGCGATCTTCGGTGGGGTCGCCCTCACGAGCCTCAAGCAGGAGCTGATCCCGAGCGTCGAGTTCCCCCAGGTCGCGATCGTCAGCACCTACCCCGGCGCGACGCCCGAGGTCGTGTCGAACGACGTGTCGACCAAGATCGAGCAGGGGATCCAGGCCGTCCCCGACCTCAAGGACACCACCGCGACGTCGTCGACGAGCCAGAGCGTCGTGTCGGCCGAGTTCCAGTACGGGTCGAACCTCGCCAGCGCCGAGGACAAGATCCAGACGGTCGTCAACGCCCTCGACCTGCCCGACAGCGTCCAGACCCAGATCGTCACGGGGTCGTTCGACGACATCCCGGTCCTCCAGCTCGCGGTCTCCGAACCCGGCACGAGCGAGCAGACCCTGGTCGGGCGGTTGAACAAGACCGCGGTGCCGGACCTCGAAAAGCTCGACGGGGTGCGTGAGGCCGACGTCTACGGCAACCCCGGTCGCCGCATCGTCATCACGCCGAACCAGACGGAACTCGCCGAGCGTGGCGTCGCACAGACCGCGATCAGCGACGCCCTCGACGACAACGGCACGCTCGTCCCGGGCGGCACGATCACCGAGCACGGCCGGACCCTGTCGGTGCAGACCGGGTCGAGCCTCGGGTCGGTCGGTGACATCCGCGACCTCCCGTTGGCCGGCGCCCGTGTCGCGACCACGATCGGCGACGTCGCCGAGGTGAGGCTCGTCGAGTCCCCGCGCACGTCGATCAGCCGGGTGAACGGCAAGCCCGCGCTCACCATCGCCATCACGAAGACGCAAGAGGCCAACACCGTCGACGTCTCCCGCACCGTGCAGGACGCGCTCCCCGGCATCGAGGCGAAGGTCGACGGCTCGCCGCGGTTCACCGTCGTGTTCGACCAGGCGCCCTACATCGAGCAGTCCATCGACTCCCTGGCGGAGGAGGGCCTGCTCGGACTCGGGTTCGCGGTCGTCGTGATCCTCGTGTTCCTGCTGTCGTGGCGCTCGACCCTGGTCACCGCGATCTCGATCCCGACGAGCGTGCTGCTCACCGCGATCGGCATGGAGGCCGCCGGGTACACGCTCAACATCATCACCCTCGCCGGCCTGACGATCGCGATCGGCCGCGTGGTCGACGACTCGATCGTCGTCATCGAGAACATCAAGCGGCACATGCAACCGGGCGTCGACCGGCTGCGCGCGGTGCTCGACGGCGTCCGCGAGGTCGCCGGTGCCGTGACCGCGTCGACACTGACCACGGTCGTGGTGTTCCTGCCGGTCGCGTTCGTGCAGGAGCTCGTCGGCGAGCTGTTCCGGCCGTTCGCGCTCACCGTGTCGATCGCGCTCGCCGCGTCGCTGCTCGTCGCGCTGACGATCGTGCCGGTGCTCGCGTACTGGTGGCTCCGGCCCGGACGGGGATCCGGGCCGTACCAGTCCGCGACCGCCGACACGGCCCCGGTCGACCCCGTCGGAGCACGGCGCGCGGCGCCCGCCGAACTGGTGGCGGCCGAGTCCCGGTTCGCCGCGGGGGCCTCGTCCGTCGACACGACGCTCGGCAGCGCCGCGGACCTGCACGACGCCGGGCACCGCGACCGCCTGCGCCGGGGCTACCTGCCCGTGCTCGACTGGGTGCTGCGGTTCCCGGCGCTCGTCCTCGTCCTCGCCGTGCTCGTCCTCGGTGGCACCGCGGCTGCGCTCCCGTTCGTCAAGACCAACTACCTCGGCGACTCCGGGCAGAACACCTTCACGGTGAGCCAGTCGCTCGCACCGGCCACGAGCCTCGCGGAGCAGTCCCGCTCGGCCCGCCGGGTGGAGCGCGCGCTGCGTGACGTGGACGGCGTCGACACCGTCCAGGTGACGATCGGCTCGAGCGGCAACTCGATCCAGGCCGCCTTCGGCGGTGGGGGGAGCGCGTCGATCACGTACTCCGTCACCACGGACGACAGCGCGGACCAGACGGCCCTGCAGTCCCGGGCGCGTGCCCGGCTCCGGGCGCTCTCCGGCGTCGGGACGGTCTCGCTCGCCTCGACCTCGGGCTTCGGGTCGACGTCGGACATCGACGTCGACGTGACCGCCCCGACGCAGGCGCGGCTCCGGTCGGCGGCCGAGCAGGTGCTCCACGCCATGCAGGACGTGCCGAACACGACGGGTGCGTCGAGCAACCTGTCCGCCGCGCAGCCCTACCTGGCCGTCCGTGTCGACCGCGCGAAGGCGGCCGCGGCGGGCCTCACCGAGACCCAGGTCGGCGGGATCGTCGCGGCATCGGTGTCGCCGCAGGACAAGGGGACGGTCGAGTTCGGCGACCAGACGCTCGACGTGTACATCGAGAACCCGCACCCGCCGACCAGCGCGCAGGCCCTGCGCGACCTGTCGATCCCGACTGCCGCAGGTGCCGTGCCGCTGTCGTCCGTCGCCACGGTCGACCAGTCGAACGGGCCGACCACGGTCACGACCTCGAACGCGGTGCGCACGGCGACGATCACGGTCACGCCGTCGGCGACGAACCTCGGCGCCGCGACGCAGTCCGTGACCGACGCCGTGGACGGCCTCCACCTGTCGAAGGGTGCTGAGGCCTCCATCGGCGGTGTCGCATCGAGCCAGTCGTCGGCGTTCCGACAGCTCCTCCTCGCCGCGCTCATCGCGATCCTCATCGTCTACGTCGTGATGGTGGCGACCTTCCGCAGCCTGCTCCAGCCGCTCCTCCTGCTGGTGTCGATCCCGTTCGCGGCGACCGGCGCGATCCTGCTGCAGGTGGCGTCGGGGATCCCGATCGGCGTCGCGTCGCTCATCGGCGTGCTCATGCTCGTCGGCATCGTCGTGACGAACGCGATCGTGCTCATCGACCTCGTCAACCAGTACCGGCGACGGGGGTTGCGCGTCCGGGAGGCGCTCGTGGAGGGCGCGGCCCGACGTCTCCGGCCGATCCTGATGACGGCACTCGCCACGATCTTCGCGCTCGTGCCGATGGCGGTGGGCATCACCGGACACAACGGGTTCATCTCGCAGCCGCTCGCGCTCGTCGTGATCGGAGGCCTCGTGTCGTCGACGCTCCTGACCCTCGTGGTCCTCCCGGCGCTCTACTACGTGGTCGAGCGTCGGCGGGAACGGTTCACGGACGTGCGGACGAGCGTGCCCGTGTCGGTCCCCGGTGCGCGGGAGGCCCACCACCCGCGGCACTGACCCCCGACCGAGCGGCACCCGCTCTCGGGACTGTCACAGGGTGCTCCCACCGCCGACACTGGTGGTCGTGACCATCCGCGACGTCCCGAGAGCCCAGCGCGCGACCACCGAGTGGTCCGGGATGACGTACATCCACACCGCTGCGGAGCTGCTGCTCGGCATCTCGTTCATCGTCACCGTGGTGTTCGCCGCGCTCGGTGTGGTCGAGCACCACCGCTCGATCGTCGCGGAGGTCGCGGCGATCGCGTTCATCTGCTCCCTCGCCGCCGTGCTCCTCGACTGGGTCACCGCGACCGACGAGGACCCGCGCGGCTGGGACTGACACCTTCCCACGGAAGCGGCCCCGTTCCTCCCGGGAGGAGCGGGGCCGTCGTCATGTCCCTGTCGGGCGTCAGCCGAGTCGGCGACGGAAGTACGCGACGACCCGTTCGCTCATCGCGCGGTCGAGCTGCGCGATCGAGTGCGCGGTGCCGCGGACCTCGACGAGGGTCACGGGGACGCCGTGCCGTCGCAGGGCGCGCGCCAGGTGCTGCGACTCCCACAGCGGGATGAACTCGTGGGTGCTGTGCCCGATGAAGAAGGGCGGGGTCTGCGCGGTCACGTCGTCGACGGGGGAGGCCCGCCGCGCCGCCGGACAGTCGGCGTAGCGGGTGCATCCCAGGTAGAGCAGCTGTTTCCGAGCGAACGACGGCGTCACGCCGCCGGCGCCCGTGGAGGCCGCCGTCAGGTCCGAGGGCCCGCTCAGCTCCGCGACGGCCCGGATCCGGTCCCCGCTCGCGTACGCGGTCGACGCGTGGTCCTGCACCGCGAGCATCGCGGCGAGGTTCCCGCCGGCGCTCCCGCCGAACACCCCCACGCGTTCCCGGTCGACGCGGAACCGGGTGAGCGTCGTCGCGCGGAACACCCAGTCGAGGGCCCGCCGGACGTCGTCGAGTCCGGCGGGGAACGGATCCGTCGGCGCCAGGCGGTAGTCGACGTCGAACACCACGAAGCCCTGGGACGCGAAGTACTCGCACACCGCGTGGTAGGCCGCGGTCGCCTTGTCACCGTGTGACCAGCTGCCGCCGTGGATCATCATGACGGCAGGGCGGTCGGTGGTGCCCTGTCCCGCCTGCGCGCCGACCCCGCCACCCGGCAGGGGAGCAGCGGTCGCGGTCGCCGCGGCGGCCTCGTGCCCGGCGGGCAGGCAGACGTCGAGGCGCTGCAGCCGGTCCTCGCCGTACGCGACGTCGGACACGGTCCGGACGTCCGGGTACCGCAGCGACAGCGGGTAGATCACCGGTCCCGCGTCGACCGTGGCGTTCGTGTCGCCGGTGGGGCCCTGGACGCATCCGGTGAGCACGAGCACGAGCGCGAGCACGAGCGCGACCGTGGTGAGGGCCGGGAGCCGTCGGTGGTCCCCGACGCGTGCGACACCGCGGGCGTGACGGCGCTGACGGACGGGAGACGGCATCGCGCCCAACCTATCGGGAGCATCCGTGCGGGGCTGGCGTCCCTCTGGGTTCGCGACTAATGTAGGTAGGTCAGCTCTCGACAGCGCGGCATGTGGCCGCGACGGGTGTGTGTGTCTCGAGGGCTGGAGTCACGTCGATCACGACGGGACGGACCCCCTCCCCGCACTTCGATCCGGCCGACGGCGCCTCGGGTCCTGCGGCATGTCTGCACGCCGGAAAGAACTCGCATGTCCCCCTTCAAGAAGGGCGCGCCCTCGCGCGCCGACAACACCGCCCGCCACGCGAACGGCACCCCTGCCTCGCGGAGCCCGAAGCACCGCGGCTACCGTGCCGAGGAGCCGTCCGCTGGTCGCCAGAAGGCGCGGTGGGATGCGGCGGAGCGCCGCGACCGCGCCGCGTCCGGAGAGCGCTCCGGCCGCCCGAACTGGGAGCCGCGCAGCAACGACGACGACCGCAGCCGCGGGCGGTTCCCGCGCGACGACCGGCGCGGTGCGCGGTCGTCCGACCGGGACGACCGCGGCGGCCGGTCGTACGACCGGAGCGACCGGGGCGGCCGCTCGTACGACCGGAGCGACCGGCCGCAGCGTCCCAACGACCGAGATGACCGTGGCGGCCGTTCGTACGACCGGAGCGACCGGAGCGACCGGCCGCAGCGCTCGTACGACCGGAACGACCGGCCGCAGCGTTCGTTCGATCGGAACGACCGGAGCGACCGGCCGCAGCGTCCCAACGACCGAGATGACCGTGGCGGCCGTTCGTACGACCGGAGCGACCGGCCGCAGCGGTCGTACGACCGGGATGACCGTGGTGGACGTTCGTTCGACCGGAGCGACCGGAGCGACCGGCCGCAGCGTTCGTTCGATCGGAACGACCGGAGCGACCGGCCGCAGCGTTCGTTCGATCGGAACGACCGGAGCGACCGGCCGCAGCGTTCGTTCGACCGGAGCGACCGGCCGCAGCGTTCGTTCGATCGGAACGACCGGAGCGACCGGCCGCAGCGTTCGTTCGACCGGAGCGACCGGCCGCAGCGCTCGTACGACCGGGACGACCGGCCGCAGCGTTCGTTCGACCGGAACGACCGGCCGCAGCGTTCGTTCGACCGCGATGACCGGACCGGCCGCACCCCGCGGGTCGCAGAGCGCTCGGGCCGCCACTTCGGCGATGCCCGTGAGGACCGTGCCGCTTACGTGCCCGCGGACGACGTCAAGCTCGAGAAGCTCCAGGCCGAGGCCACCGTCGCCGCGGACGTCGAGGGCGTGACCTTCGGCGACCTCGGCATCGGCTCCAACATCGTGCGGGTGCTCGCGGAGCTCGGCGCGGATCGTCCGTTCCCGATCCAGGCCGCGACGATCCCGGACGTCCTCGCCGGCAAGGACGTGCTCGGTCGAGGCCGCACGGGCTCCGGCAAGACGATCGCGTTCGGCGCGCCCCTCGTCGAGAAGCTCATGGAGAACGGTGGGGGCAAGAACCGCCGGATGGGCCGCAACCCCCGTGCGCTCATCCTGGCGCCGACGCGCGAGCTGGCGCTGCAGATCGACCGCACCGTCCAGCCGATCGCCCGTGCGGTGGGCCTGTTCACGACCCAGATCTACGGCGGGGTGCCGCAGGGCCGTCAGGTGGGCGCGCTGCAGCGCGGTGTCGACATCATCGTGGGCACGCCGGGTCGCATCGAGGACCTCATGGAGCAGGGGCGCCTCGACCTCAGCGAGGTCGTCGTCACCGTGCTCGACGAAGCCGACCACATGTGCGACCTCGGGTTCCTCGAGCCCGTCCGGCGCATCCTCCAGGCGACCGCCGACGTCACGCCGACCGGTGCGCGCGCGCAGAAGCTGCTGTTCAGCGCGACGCTCGACACCCAGGTCGCGGCGCTCGTCGACGAGTTCCTCGTCGAGCCGTCCGTGCACGAGGTCCTCGGCGAGGACCAGGCGTCCTCGACGATCGACCACCAGGTCCTCGTCGTCGAGCAGCGCGAGAAGGACCGCGTCATCGAGGAACTCGCGAGCGGCGACGGCAAGACCGTGGTGTTCGCGCGGACCCGTGCCTACGCCGAGCGTCTGGCCGACCAGCTCGAGGACGCCGGCATCCGGGCGACGAGCCTGCACGGCGACCTCAACCAGTCCCGACGCACCCGGAACCTGTCGCTCCTGACGAGCGGCCGGGTGAACGTCCTGGTCGCCACGGACGTCGCGGCGCGCGGCATCCACGTCGACGACGTCTCGCTCGTCATCCAGGCGGACCTGCCGGACGAGTACAAGACGTACACACACCGCGCCGGCCGCACCGGCCGTGCCGGCAAGGAGGGCACCGTCGTGACCCTCGTCACGCGGAACCGCGTCCGGAAGATGGAGGGCATGCTCGAGCGCGCCGAGATCGACGCCCCGATGACGCCCGTCGCTCCCGGCGACGCGCTCGTCACGGAGCTCGCCCAGCGCTGACGCCGGGCGCGATCACGGACGGGAGGGACGGTGCGGGGTGACCCGCGCCGTCCCTCCCGTCGTTCCCCACCTGCGCGTCAGGACACGAAGAAGAGGAGCCCGCGGACGTACCCGGCCTGTCCAGCGTGCTGGACGCAGTCGTCGAGGATGCTGACGAGGCGGGCGCCGGCGGTCACGGGCGGGTCCCATGCCTCGTCGACCACGGCGTCGAGGTCCTCGGGTGCGAGGCCCCGGACGTACTCGAGTGTCCGGGCGGTGGTCGCGCGGAGGTAACCGAGCAGCAGGTCGGACGATGCGCGGACCCGTCCGACGTCGTCGCGGGACATGCCGTACCCCAGCGCGTCGGCCGGGAACGGCAGGCCGAACCGGTCGTACCAGCCGTCGCTCGTCCACACCTGCTCGCTGCCGGTGAGGTCGGCGATCTGCGCGTCCTGCCCGCGGGCGATGTGCCAGGCGAGCCAGGCGAGCGTGTTCGCACCGGCGGCGGGCCGAGCGGCGAGCTGGTCCTCCGACAGGTTCCGGACGGCGCGTTCGACGGTCTCGGGGACGCGGGCGAACGCTTCGGCGAGGAGTTCTGCTGGTGTCATGTCCGCCACGCTAGCCCCGGGCGCCGACGGTGGACGGGCGGACCCGGGACGCTGTGGAGGATCAGCCCGCGGCGTGGACCGCGTCCGGGCAGCCGTCGGCGCTGGCGCACTCGCCCAGGCGCGCGGCGACCTGCTCGAACGCCCGCGCGAGCGGGACGAGGTACTCGGTGGGGATCCCGGACTCGAACGCCGCGCGGTAGACGACCCCGATCTGCTCGGCGGTCTCGGCCCCCGTCGCCGTGAGTTGCAGGAGGACGCTCCGCCGGTCCTCCGGGTTCGGGCGTCGCTCGATGTGTCCGCGGTCGACCAGGCGGTCGACGAGGTTCGTGGTGGCACCGGTCGAGAGTGCGAGGTACTCGCTCGCCTGCTTCGGGGTGACGCCGGCCTCCGCGACCGAGAGGAAGAACACGAAGCGCACGTCCGTGGCGTTGAGTCCGCGCGCGGCGCTCTCGCGGGTCAGCACGCGGGCGTGGTGCACCTGCATGAGGCGGTACGCGTTGAGCACGCGGGAGAGTGCCGACGCGTCCGCGTCCGCGTCCGTGCCCGGGGCCCTGTCCGTGGCCGTGGTGGTGGTGTCCGTCATGTCGTCCCTGATCGTCGGCGGCGCCGAGCGTGCTCCCGCCGGCACTCCATCCTCGCTCGGCGCATCTCGATCAGCAAGTATCTTGATAATCAAGCCATGTCCCCAGCAGTGGGGGTATGGCTCGGGTTGTAAGCAGCACGACGGCAAAGTAACTTGATGGTCGTACCAAATTCCGCATCTCGAACCACATCGCAAGGAGTACCGTCATGCCCCGCGTCAGCCCCCGCACCGCCCGTGTCGCCGCCTGGATCGCCATCCCCGCCGCCTTGATCGCCTCCGGCGTCGTCGTCTCCACCGCCTCGTACTCGGCCTTCTCCGCCACGACGGTGAACCCCACCAGCAACTGGACCGCCGGGACCGTCGCCCTCTCGGACGACGACGCGAACACCGCACTCTTCTCGGCCACGAACCTCAAGCCGGGTTCGACCGGCTCGAACTGCATCACGGTCACCTCGACGGGCTCGCTCGCTTCGGCCGTCAAGCTCTACGGCACGAGCGCGGCCACCACGAACGGGCTCTCGTCCTACGTGAACATCTCGGTCCAGCAGGGCACCGGCGGCGGCTTCGGCAGCTGCACGGGCTTCACCCCCTCGAGCACCAACGGCACGCTCTACACGGGCACGCTCGCGAACTTCGCGTCCTCGTACACGAACTACAGCAACGGCCTCGGCACCTGGACCCCGACCGGCTCCGCCTCGGAGTCGCGCGTCTACCAGGTCACCTACACGGTCTCGTCGACCACCCCGAACTCGGCGCAGGCCGGCACGGCGGCGCTCGGCCTCACCTGGGAGGCCCAGAACAGCTGAGCCCCCACCTCCTGACCGCCCGTGACGGCGAGCGGTCAGGACCGGCGGGACCGGGCGCGCCCCCACTGCGCCCGGTCCCGCCGACACCACCACCGTCGACCGGGAGGCACGACCTCCCACCCAGCACCGCCCACCAGCCCGACCCACCGCCAGCGGTACCGTCCCCGAGGAACGAGTCATGACCACGACCAACATCGCCATCCCGGCCCCCGCCGCGGTGCCCGCGGTGCGCGTGGACCGGCTCCGTGACCTGCGCGACTGGAACCGCCTGGTCATCGCCACCGTCGCACGCGGCGTCATCGCCACCATCCTCGGCATGGCGCTCTGGGCCGTGGCACCGGCCGTGATCGGCTGGCACCCCACCACCGTCATGACGGGTTCGATGGAGCCGCGCCTCCAGCCGGGCGACGTCGTCGTCTCGAAGCCGGTCGCGCCGACCTCCCTCCACCTCGGTCAGGTCCTGCTGTACGACGACCCCGACCAGCCCGGCGAGCTCCGTCTCCACCGCTTCCACAAGGCGGGCGAGGACGGCCAGATCATCACCAAGGGCGACGCCAACCCGCAGGCGGACTCCACGCCGATCACACGCAGCGCCGTCCACGGTGTCGGGTTCATCCGCGTGCCGTACATCGGGATGCCCGTCATGTGGCTCCGCGACGGTGAGTGGAAGAAGGTCGTGATCCTCGTCCTCGCGCTCACCGCCATGGCGTTCCTGTCCACGATCGACGCACCGCTCCGTCGCGGCCCCGTCGTCGCCGCGACGGACGACGACGAAGCCGGGGAGGGCCTCCCGGACGACGTCGACGACCTGCTCATCCCCGTCCTCGTCGACGAGGACGAGGACGAGGACGACGACGCGGACGTGCCGTCCGGTGCCCCCGCGGCACAGGGCCGGGAGGGACGTCGCCGTCTCCCCGCTCGCCTGTTCGCCCTCATCGTCGGCTCGGCCGTCGTGCTCGCCGCCGTCGGGACCGGACTGCTCCTGCCGAGCAAGGCCGAGGCCGCGCCCTTCGGCGCCATGACCTCCACGAGCGCGTCCTTCGGGGCCGCTTCGTCGTTCTCCTGCCTCGGTCGCACCGTGACCTACTCGCCGACGATCGACTACGCGTTCAACGCGGCGTCGGGCACGAGCGAGACCGACCTCGGTTCCAGCGGCACGACGGCCACGCTGTCGAGCGGTGTCACCCGCGTCGCCGGCACGTGCGGTTCGAGCCCGTACGTCACGCTCGACGGCGCGACCGGTCAGGTCACCTCGACGTCCACCACCAAGATCACCGCCCCCTCCGTGTTCACGGTCGAGGCGTGGATCCGGACCTCCACCGCCGCGGGCAAGGTCATCGGCTTCGGCAACAGCCAGACGGGCAGCTCGAGCGCGTACGACCGACAGCTGTACATCAACTCGGCGGGCGACGTCTCGTTCAGCGTCTACAACAGCGGCAACATCACGCTCACGTCGACCAAGACGGTGACGGACGGCCGGTGGCACCACGTGGTCGGCACGATGTCGTCGAGCGGCATGGTCCTCTACGTCGACGGCGTCAGCGTCGCCACGAACACGAACACCGCTGCCGAGCCCGACTCCGGCTGGTGGCGCATCGGGTACGACAACCTGAGCGGCTGGCAGAACGCGCCCACGAGCAACTACTACAAGGGCGACCTCGACGACGTCGCGGTCTACAACTCGGCCCTGTCGGCTGCCCAGGTCAGCGCGCTCTACTCCGCCGGCCGCTGATCCTCCCAGACCCCCGCGGTGCACGGTGTCCCTGACCGGCACCGTGACCGCGGGCCCCACAGCCCGGCGTAGCCGGCGATGTCCGCGGTGCCCGCTACCGTGACGTGGTCCGGACGCTCCGGGCGCAGCGGCGGAGGGGGCACATGCGGATCCTGCACACGGGGGACTGGCACCTCGGGCGGACACTGCTCGGCGCGGACCTGCTCGACCACCAGGCGGCCTTCCTGGACCACCTCGTCGATCTCGTGCAGGAGCACGCGGTGGACCTGGTCGTCGTCGCGGGCGACGTCTACGACCGGGCGGTCCCACCCGTGCCCGCCGTCCGCATGCTGTCCCGCGTGCTGGAGCGACTGAGCGCCCTCGCCCCCGTCGTCGTGACGCCCGGCAACCACGACTCCGCCGTGCGCCTCGGCTTCGGCGCCGGCGTGATGGCGCAACGGGTCCGGATCCTCGCCGAGGTCGAGCGGCTGCACGAGCCGGTCCTCCTGGACGACGACCACGGCACGGTCGCCGTCTACGGGGTGCCCTACCTCGCGCCGGACATGGTGCGCCATGCGCTCGCGGCCGATCCCGACGCGCCGCTCGCACGCTCGCACGAGGCCGTCGTCCGTGCCGCACTCGACCGGGTCCGCGCCGACCTCGGTCGCCGTCCCGGTGTCCGGAGCGTCGTGGTCGCGCACGCGTTCGTCGGCGGCGGCGCACCGAGCGAGAGCGAGCAGGACATCCGCGTGGGCGGTGTCGACCGCGTGCCCGCGGGCGTGTTCGACGGCATCGACTACGTCGCTCTCGGGCACCTGCACGGCCCTCAGCGGGTCGGCGACGCCGACCGCATCCGGTACGCCGGTTCGCCGCTCGCGTTCTCGTTCGGCGAGCGGCACCAGCGCAAGTCGGTGACCCTCGTGGAGCTCGGTGCGGACGGCGGTGTGTCCGTCGAGTTGCTCCCCGCACCCGTGCCGCGGCGGCTCGTCGACGTCCGGGCGACGATGGCCGAGATCGAGCAGGGGGCGGCCGCCGAGCACGCCGATGCCTGGGTCCGTGTGAGCGTCACCGACACCGTGCATCCGGATCGCATGTACGCGCGGGTGAAGGACCGGTTCCCCCACGCCCTGTCGATCCTCCACGAGCCCGCGGGCGGTGTCACCGATCGCACCGCCGCGACCGTCACCGCCGCGTCGGACCCGGTCGAGGTCGCGGCCGACTTCGTGGCGTTCGCGACCGGTGGCCCGGCGACCGAGGCCGAGACCGCCGTGTTGCGCGACGCGTACGAGGCCGCCCTCGCCGCCGGAGGGGAGCGCTGATGTACCTGCACCACCTCCGTCTCGCCGCCATCGGTCCGTACGCCGAGACGGTCGACATCGACTTCGCGGCGCTCGGGGCCTCGGGTGTGTTCCTGCTGGAAGGGCCGACGGGCGCGGGCAAGTCGACGATCATCGACGCCGTCGTGTTCGCCCTCTACGGGTCGCTCGCGGGCGAGGGTGCGAGCAAGGACCGCCTCCACAGCCACCACGCCGAGGCCGGGGTCGAGCCATTCGTCGAGCTCGTGTTCGAGACCGCGGCAGGGGTCCACCGGGTCCGGCGCACCCCCGCCCACGACCGCCCGAAGAAGAGCGGAGGCGGCACGACGCGGCAGAACGCGTCGGCCCGCCTGTGGCGGCTGGCCGCGCCCGGGGACGACGTCGGGGAACCCCTGTCGATCGCGACGCAAGAGGTCGGCGCCGAGGTCCAGCGCATCATCGGGCTCGACCGCGCCCAGTTCGTGCAGACCGTCGTGCTGCCGCAGGGGGAGTTCGCCCGCTTCCTGCGCGCTCCCGGTGAGGACCGTCGTGCACTGCTGCAGTCGCTGTTCGGCACCGACGTGTACGAGCGCACGACCGAGGAACTCGTCGCTCGCCGCCGTGCGGCCGCCGCGGCGGTCGAGCGTGCGGACGCCGCCGTGCACGACGCGCTCAACCGCCTCGCCGAGGCGGCGGGCCTCGAGACCGTCGACGAGCTCGCGTCCGATGCCGTGGTCGCCGAGGTCACCGCCGCCGCGCACGAGGCGACCACGGCCCGGGACGCCGCTGCGGGTGCCGCCGCGCGCGCTCGCGCCGACCTGGCGGACGCGGAACGCCGGGCGCGGTCACTCCGGCGCCGGGCGGACCTGCTCGGCCGACAGGCCGCGCTGTCGGACCGCGCGGAGCAGGTCGCCGGTGCCCGGGCCCGGCTCGAGCTCGCGGAACGGGCCGGCCGCGTGCTCGGCCTGGTCGTCGGCCTCGACACCGCCCGCACGCGTGCGGAGCGTCGCGGCGCGGACCTCGCGCGGGTCGTCGCCGAGCACCGGGACGCCCTCACACGCCACACCGTCGGGGTGGGCGCCGGAGCCGGTGGCGCGCCGCTGGACGCGGACGGCAGCGTGTTCGAGGACCTCGAGTCGATGCCGGCGGTCGACACCACCGCGCTCGCCGCGCACGCCGCCGCGCTCCGCGACGTCGTCGCGGGTGTGCGGCACGCCGTCGCGCTCGAGCGCGATCTGCCGGCCCGACGCGCCGCCCTCGCCACGGCCCGCGCCGAGCTCGCCCGCGCCGAGGAGCGCCGCGCCGCGCTCGAACCCCTCCTCGACGCCCGGCCCGCCGAACGGCTCGCGCTCGTCACGATCTCCCGCGCGGCCGCGGACCGGGCCGCCGACGGACCCGTCGCGGAGCGCGCGCTGGCCGACCTCGACGCCGTGCGGGCCCTGCTCGACGACCGCGACCGCGCCGCGGCCGACGCGACCGCCGCCGACGCCGACCTCGCCGCCGCGTCGCTCCGGGCGCAGGCGGCCATCACGCACGAGGCCGACCTGCGGACACGACGGGCGGCGGGCCTCGCGGGTGAGCTCGCCGGCGTCCTGACGCCGGGAGAGCCCTGCCCGGTGTGTGGTTCCGTCGACCACCCGGCGGTCGCGGCGCCGCTCGACGGCCACCCGACGGACGACGACATCGAGGCCGCCGCCGACGCCCGCGCCACCGCCGACGTCGACCAACGCGCCGCCGCCGCTCGGCAGGCCGTCGCGCGGCGTGAGTGCGACCGGCTCACCACCGCGATCGGTGCGGTGACGCCCGAGTCCGTCGCCGCGACCGCGTCGGCGCTGCGCGACCGGATCGCGCGTGCGCACGCTGCCGCGGCCGAGGTCGCCCGGGCCGAGGAGCAGCTCGAGGCGTTCGACCGCGACACCCGCGCCCTGGCCGAGGAACGCAGCACGCTGGCCGCGCAGGTGGCGGCCGGGCGCGCCGGCCACGCCGCCGATGCCGCCGCCCTCGCCGCCGACGAGGCCACCGTGGAGCGCTGCCGTGCCTCGGTGGTCGACGCCGGCGGTGTCGGCACCGGCTCGCTCGACCAGGCCGTCGCCGCGCTCGATCGTGACGCGGCCGCCTGCGCAGCCGTCGCCGCCGCGGCCGACGCCCTGCGGAGCGACGACCGTGACGTGCTGGCCCGCGCAGCGGAGGTCGAGCGCGCGCTGGGGGACGCGGGGTTCGCCGACGCCGACGCCGCCCGCGCCGCCGGGCTCGGGCCGGACGAGGCGTCGCGGCTCCGGTCCGAGGTCGCGGGAGCCGAACGCGAGCACGCGGTCGTGCAGGCCGGCCTCGCCGAGGCGGACGTCGCCGCGGCCGAGCACGACGCCGTCGACGGAGCCGAGTTGGAGGCCGTCCGGACGCGTGCCGACGGAGCCGAGGAGGCCCTCCAGGCCGCCACCGGTGCGGCGGCGACCGCGGAGGCCCGTGCGGCCGCGACCTCGGCTCGACGCGCCGACCTCACCCGGGCGGTGCGGGCACGACAGGAGACCTCGGCCGAGAGCCGCGCGGTGGTCCGCCTCGCCGACATCGCGACCGCGGCGTCGAGCGTCAACCCGACGGGCATCACGCTCGGCACGTACGTGCTCATGCGGCGGTTCGAGGACGTCGTCGCCGCCGCGAACAGTCGGCTCGGCGCGATGCTCGGGGGCCGGTTCGCGCTCGAGGCCTCGGACGAGCGCGAGACGTCCTCGCGCGCCCGTCGCACGGGTCTGGCCCTGGCGGTGCGCGACCACGAGACCGGACGCACGCGCGATCCCCGGAGCCTGTCGGGTGGCGAGACGTTCACGACGTCGCTGTGTCTGGCGCTCGGCCTCGCCGACGTCGTCCAGGCCGAGGCCGGCGGTGTCGAGCTCGGCACCCTGTTCGTGGACGAGGGGTTCGGCACGCTCGACCCGGAGACGCTCGACGGCGTCGTCGGGCAGCTGACGCGTCTGACGGCCGGCGGACGCCAGGTCGGCATCGTCAGCCACGTCGAGGAGCTCAAACAGCGGATCCCCGACCGGATCGAGGTCCGGCGAGCACCGGGCGGAGGGTCGACGGTGCGGACGACGGTGTGACCCGCGCGGAGCTCAGGCCCCGACGACCGGCAACGCGTACCGGACGACGGGGTCGCCGCCGAGTGGATGCGGCACGGGGTCGCCCTCCGGCCGGAACCCCGCTGCCTCGTACACCGCGATGGCCCGGGCGTTGGTCACCCGGCTCTCGAGCTCGACGAGCACCGCGCCGCTGGCCTCGGCCTCGGCGAGGACGCGCTCGAGCAGGGCCCGTCCGACGCCCAGACCCCTGGCGTCCGGCCGCGTGGCGAACAGCTCGAGCCCGACCACCGCGTCGCCCCGGTCACTCGTCACCGCGAAGCCGACGATCTCCGACCCGGCGCCGCAGTCACCGGTGCGGGTCGCGACGAGGAGCTCCGCCCCCGGCAGGGCGAACTTGGACCGGGCGCGTTCCCGCACGGGCGCGCCCTGGTCCTCGCCGTCGCGGTCGGTGAGCGCCGCCAACCAGAGGTCGACGCACGCGTCCGCCTCGATCGCGGTGCCGGGCCGGACCTGGATGCCGTCCAGCGCGCTCACGCCGCCACCCCCGCCGCCAGTGTCGCGAACCGGCTGCGGATCTCGTCGGGTGTGACGGCTCCGGGCTGGAGGTGGTCGCGGGCGGCGACGCGTGCCAGGTGCTGCACGAGCGCGTTCCGCGGTGCGTGCGTGCCGGCCGACCGCGCGAGCAGCGCGATCTCGCCGTTGAGGTAGTCGGTCTCGATCGAGCCGGACCCGCGCACGAGCGATTGCCAGGACGACCCGCCGAGTTCGTGCTCGACGCCCGGGACGGGGCGGGAGCGGAACGTGTCGCCCCGTCGGGCCTTCTCGGTCGCGTCGGACACCGCCTGGACACCGGCGGCGGCGTAGACCCCGAGGGCTTCCTCGCGGAGCGCCGACGCGAGGTCCCGCCAGGACGCCCCGTCCGGACCGAGCAGGGCCTGGAGGCCGTTCGCCAGGTTCGACAGCAGCTTCTGGTACTTCCACCCCATCACGTCGGCCTCCGGGTACACGTCGACGCCGCTCGCGCGGAAGTCCGCCGCGAACGCCGCCACGACCGGGTCGTCGTCGACCGGGCGGGCCGGGTACGCGCCGATGGTGAGGATGCCGATCGTCGGCGCGATGCTCACGACGACCTCTGCGGGGTCGAGGCTCACCGCGGGGAGCCAGACGCAGACGCCGTACACGCGTTCGAAGTACCGGAGGGCGATGCGTTCGGACTCGACGCCGTTGAGTGCGGTGGAGACGGGGAGCAGGTCGCCCGCGGTACCGATGACCGTGCCGCCGACGTCGTGCACGGGCGCGTCCGCCCAGGTCCGGAGCGCCTCGTCCGCCTGCTGCGTCTTCGTCGTCAGGACGAGCACGTCGTCGTCGCGAAGCGCGGCCTCGTCCGGGGCCTCGACGACCGCGACCGGGACGGTGACGTCCTCGTCGGGTGTCCGCAGCCGGATCCCGCGGTCGCGCAGGGCCGCGGCCCGGGCCCCGCGGGCGACGAGGACGGGCGGGTTCGGGCTGTGGCGGGCGAGGCGGGCCGCCAGGGCGCCGCCGATCGATCCGGCCCCGATGATGACGTAACGCACACGTCATGCGTACCACGGGCCTCCCGGCAGGCTCCGGGCGGACGCGGACGCGGGTCCCGACGCCGGAGCGGAGTGTCCGGCGAGGTCGGCCCGGTAGCCTTCCGGCGTGAGCGTCCCCTACCACCGCCTGTTCCGCGTCCACTCGCGCTGGCGGTGGTGGCGACCCCTGGTGGCGCTGGCCGTGTTCCTCGGGTTCTACCTCGTCAGCCAGGTGCTCATCGCGATCGGGTTCTTCGTGCCGATCCTGGCGCGATCGGGTGTGTCGGGCCTCCAGCGGTTCGCGCACGAGATCCAGCACGACGCGCTGTCGTCGACGGATCCGCTCGTGCTCGGGCTGACGCTCGCCTCCCTCGTGTTGCTGTTGCCGGCGATCATGGCGGCGGTCCGGATCGCCGGGCTCGGAACGTGGGGTCAGCTGTCCTCGGTGCGGTTCCGCGTGCGCTGGGGGTGGATGGCGCGCTGTCTGCTCCCGCTCCTCGTGCTCGCGGTCCTCACGGTCGGCATCCAGGGCTGGTCGATGTTCCACACGCCCGGCGCCGGCTTCCTCACCTTCGGCACACGGCAGCTCGGGCACCAGACGGTGTCCTCGACGACGCTCATCGTGACCGTGGTCATGGTCGTCGTGCTCGTGCCGTTCCAGGCCGCGGCCGAGGAGTACATCTTCCGCGGGTTCCTCATGCAGACGATCGGCTCGTGGGTGCGGAACCCGATCCCGGCCGTCCTCGTGTCGACGATCTGCTTCGCCCTGCTGCACCTGCCGAACGGGTACGACGTGTGGGGGATCGTCGACGTGGGGTCGTTCGGCGCCATCGCGGCGATCCTCGCCTGGCGGACGGGTGGCCTCGAGTCGGGGATCCTCGCCCACGCGCTCAACAACGTGGTCATCTTCCTGCTGCAGGCCCCGGGGTGGTCGCGGCTCGACACCACGTCCTCCGACGGCTCGGCCGGTGGCGCGATCGTCACCATCGTCACCATGGGGATCTACGCGCTGCTCGTCGACCTGCTCGCGCGGCGGTCGCGGCTCGACCGTCGACGCCCGGGCGCGGAGGGTCCGCGGTTCCGCGGGCGGACGCCGATCTGGAGCAGCACCGTCGAGCCCGGTTGGGAGGCCGTGCCCACCACCGCGGACGTCCTCCCCACCTCGGACGCGAGCGTGATCGCCCACACCGGGACGGACCGGGAGGACCGTGTCGGCGGACGCCCGTAGGCTGCCGGCATGAGCAGTCCCTCGTCCGTCCGCGCGCCCGGGGTCTCCGGTGCGCGAGACGCGTCGAGTGCGCGGTCGGCGCCGCTCGAGGTCCTGCAGCGCGTCTGGGGGTACGACGCCTTCCGCGGGCAGCAGGCGGCGATCATCGACCAGGTGGTCGGTGGCGGCGACGCGCTCGTGCTCATGCCGACCGGCGGCGGCAAGTCGCTGTGCTACCAGGTGCCCGCCCTCGTGCGCGACGGCGTCGGCGTCGTCGTGTCCCCGCTCATCGCGCTCATGCAGGACCAGGTCGACGCCCTCGCCGCGAACGGCGTGCGCGCGGCGTTCCTCAACTCCACGCAGACGCCCGACGAACGTGCCCGGGTCGAACGCGACCTCGTGGACGGTCGGGTCGACCTGCTCTACCTGGCGCCCGAGCGACTCCGGCTCGAGTCGACGCGGGCGTTGCTCGACCGCGCGGCGATCAGCCTCTTCGCCATCGACGAAGCCCACTGTGTCGCCCAGTGGGGGCACGACTTCCGGCCGGATTACCTCGAACTCAGCGTCCTGCACGAACGGTGGCCGAGCGTGCCCCGGATCGCGCTCACGGCCACCGCGACGCCGCAGACGCACCGCGAGATCTCCGCCCGGCTCGGCCTCGACGACGCCGCGCACTTCGTGGCGGACTTCGACCGCCCGAACATCCAGTACCGGATCGAGCCCAAGGCAGCCGCGTTGCAGCAGTTGCTCAAGTTCATCACCACCGAGCACGCCGGGGACGCCGGCATCGTCTACTGCCTGTCCCGGGCGTCGGTGGAGCGGACCGCCGCCGCGCTCGTGGAACGCGGGGTGCCGGCGCTGCCGTACCACGCCGGACTCGACGCCGGGGTGCGCGCCCGGAACCAGGCGACGTTCCTGCGCGAGGACGGCGTCGTCATGGTCGCGACGATCGCGTTCGGCATGGGCATCGACAAGCCCGACGTCCGGTTCGTGGCCCACCTCGACCTGCCCAAGTCGCTCGAGGGCTACTACCAGGAGACCGGCCGTGCCGGACGTGACGGCCTGCCGTCGACCGCGTGGCTGGCGTACGGACTCAACGACGTGGTGCAGCAGCGTCGGATGATCGACCAGTCCGAGGGCGACGCCGCCCACCGCCGACGGCTCAGCATGCACCTCGACGCCATGCTCGCCCTCTGCGAGACGGTCGAGTGCCGCCGCGTGCGACTCCTGGCGTACTTCGGGCAGGAGTCCACGCCGTGCGGCAACTGCGACACGTGCATCGCCCCGCCCGAGGCCTGGGACGGCACCGTGCCCGCGCAGAAGCTCCTGTCCACCGTGGTCCGGCTCGACCGTGAGCGCGGCCAGCGGTACGGCGCGGGGCACATCGTCGACATCCTGGTCGGCAAGCAGTCGCCGCGGGTGCAGGAGCTGCGCCACGAGTCCCTCGCGACCTTCGGGATCGGGCAGGACCTGTCCGAGGGCGAGTGGCGCGGCGTCGTGCGGCAGCTCCTGGCGCAGGGGTTCGTCGGTGTCTCGGGCGACGGGTACGGCACCCTCGTGCTCACCCCGACGAGCGCCGACGTCCTGGCCGGGCGTGTCCAGGTCCGGCTCCGGCGCGAACAGCCCCGTCCCGTGCGGGCGACCCGGCGTCGGGCGGCGCCCACGGACCTCCCGAGCGAGGCCACCGGCCTGTTCGAGGCCCTGCGCGCGTGGCGGAGCACCCGCGCGCGAGAACAGGGCGTGCCGGCGTACGTCGTGTTCGGCGACGCCACCCTGCGCGGTATCGCGGCGACGCGACCGGCGACGCTCGAGCAGCTCGCGCAGATCAGCGGCGTCGGGGCCGCGAAGCTCGAGGCCTACGGCCAGGGTGTGCTCGAGGTCGTGGCGAACGCAGCCTGACTCGCCGTCCTCGCGGGCTCCTCGGCGTAGCGTCGGCGGCGCTGCCGCGGCGACCGAGCCGGGCACCGGACGGAGGAGGCGCGCATGCGGGTGACGGTGTTGGGGACGGGCGCGATGGGTGCCGGCGTCGCGGGGTCGCTCCTGCGCGAGGGGCACGACGTGACGGTGTGGAACCGTTCCGCCCAGCGTGCGCAGCCCCTCGGCGAACAGGGCGCCACGGTCGCGACCTCGCCCGCTGACGCCGTGGCATCGGCGCAGGTCGTCCTGCTGACGCTGTTCGACATCGACGCCGTGCTCGAGGTCCTCGGGCAGGCGGCGGACGCGGCCCCCGAGTCGGCCATCTGGGTCCAGAGTTCGACCATCGGCCTCGAGGGCACGGAGCGCGTGGTGCGCGTCGCTGCCGAGCACGGGATCACCCTGGTCGAGGCGATGATGCTCGGGACGAAGGGACCGGCGGAGCAGGGCAAGCTCACCATGCTCGCCGCCGGTCCGGAGGAGTTCGTCGACCGCGTCCGGCCGGTGCTCGAGGCCATCAGCGTCAAGATCGTCGTCGCCGGGGACGCGGTCGGGGCGGGGACCGCACTGAAGCTCGCCGCGAACGCCTGGATCGCCTCGATCACGGCCGCGACTGCGCAGTCGCTCACGCTCACCTCCGCACTCGGACTCGACCCCGACCTCTTCCTGCAGGCGATCGACGGCAGCGCCTCCGACTCGCAGTACGCGCACACCAAGGGCGCCGCGATGATCGCCGACCGGTTCGACCCGCAGTTCGCGCTCGACGGACTCCGGAAGGACATCGGCCTGATGGTCGACGCGGCGAACGAGTCCGGCGTCAGCACGACGCTGCTCGACGCCCTCGTGGCCGTCTACGGCCAGGCGAGCGCCGCGGGGCACGGTGGAGACGACATCGCCGCCGTCGTCACGGGGTTCCGGCCGCAGGGCGCGGCCGACTGATCGCGAGCGTCGCCGACCGGCAAGGGCGGCGGACGGGGTCGGACCGGACCGGGTCGGCCGGGCGGAGTGCGCCTCCAGGCCGTTCGCGGCGGTGCGGCGGTGACCGCGTCAGTGTCGCCGGAACCAGCGGGTGAGTCGAGCGCGCACGCGCGCGACGGTCTCGTCGTTCAGGGTGTTCGCGAGGTCGAAGGCCTCGCGCCCCGGGTCGCTGCCGGCCGCGATGCGCCGGAGGGCTGCCTCGGCGCGGGCGTGTGCATCGAGCTCGGCGAGGGGCATGGTGTCCTCGGGGTGCACGCTGCGCTCGTGCTCCGCCGTCCGCTCCTGATGCGCGTCGGGCACGCGCTCGGGGTCCGATCCCTCGTCCGCCTGGTCGTGCCCCATGTGCCGACGATACCGCCGGGCGGATGGACACCGGTCGGGAGCGGGGCAGGACGGACCGAGTCGCGCGAGCGGCGAGGAGAAGGGGGACGGTGCGGCCATCGACCCGAACGAGGCCGCACCGTCCAAGGGAGGAGAGAGGTCCGGCTCCGACCCGAACGGCGCCGCACCTCTTGCCTCGCGGGTCACAATCTAGATGGCCTAACTAGAATTGTCCATACCCGCGGGTACGGAATCTTCGGCACCCACCGCATCGGCCATCTCGGTGAGGAACCGCAGCACCACGTCAGCGGCTCCGGCAGGCAGGTCCGCCACCGCTCGACCCCGTGTCGCGTCGAGTTCCGCGATCACGCGACGGGCGCGGTGGGCGGCCGGGCCGGTGGCCGTGAGGAGCACGCCACGGCGGTCCTGCGGGTCCGGGTGACGCTCGACGTACCCGCTCCGGACGAGTCGCTCGACGAGCACCGAGGTGGAGGCCGCGGTCACCCCGAGCCGGACCGCGAGGTCCTTCGCGTTGACGTCCTGCCCGACGGCCCCGGCCTCGAGCAGGAAGCGCAACGCGTGCAGACCGTTCTCGCCCACGTGGAGGGACGCACACGCTCGGCGGTGGGCGCGCTGCTCGGCCTCGCGGAGCTGACGGAGCGCCTCGAGGACGTCGGTCACCGATGCCGGGGAGGCACTGTCCCAGAAGCCCCGGGCCTGCGTCGTTGGCTCGGACATGGAGGACATGCTAGATCATCTAGCAGCTAGTCAGTCGAGGGATTTACTGCTTCGCCGATCGGCCGCGGGCACTGCAGCTGCAGCTGCATCATGGGGTCGCTGCAGGAACAGCCCCATGGACCGCACGGCGATGCTGCCCACGATCACCGTCGCGAGCGCCACGACGACCCAGGCCGACGCGATGCCGAGCGTCCCGAGGTCCGTGGACGTGAGCAGCCGGATCCCGTAGGTGGCGCTCGCGGCTGTCGTGAAGGTCATCGCCCAGAAGCCGATCGCGAACCCGGACCTGAGGTAGCGACGGACGAGGAAGGCGTGCGGGAGGAGGAAGGCGACCATGGTGCCGGCGAGGGCGGTGTGCACGATGGACGGGGCGCCTCCCGTCAGCACCCACCATGCGTTGCCCGCGACCGCCGGCGGTGCGGAGACGATCGCGAGCGTGGGCAGGAGTGCGGCCGGGATCGCCGGTCCGGTCGCGAACCGAACGAGGAGCACGGCGCCGACGAGGAGCCAGAACAGCACGCCGGTCGCGAAGAAGCCCGTCGCGAGTGCCGGGTGACCGGTGGTCGCGAGCGCCTGCGCGCCGAGCAGCGAGTTGGCGACGGTCGGGAGCAGGTACCCGCCGTGGAGCGTTCCCGGGTCGCGAGGCGTGGTGAGCAGGTCGGTCACGAACCACGCACCGAATGCCGTGGTCAGCGCGAGCATCGCCCAGACGCCGACCGCCCCGACCGTCGGCGCCCACGTCGACACGTGCACCGCGAGCAGCGACCCCACCGCGGGCACGAGCGCGGCGAACGGACCGAGGACCGGGTGGCGGAGGTCGGCGACGACTGCTCCAATCCCGCCCGGTCGGCGCAGGTACCGGACGATGGTCACGACCCAGGCGACCGCCGCGGCGGCCCACAGTACTTCGCCGATGGCGGCCGGCGCTCCGAGCAGGTCGCCGGCCGTGGTCCAGGTACCGGCGATAACTGCCGTGCCGAACGAGATCCCGAACGTGTTGAGCGGCAATCGTGGTCGCGGTGTCGTCGTGGTGGTCATCTTGGCTCCTTGTTCGGGTGCCGATGTAACCGTCATAGGTGGCACAGCATTCCCGCCCGCTCCCGTTGCGACCGGCGCGTCCGGTCGGTGCACGTCGTTGCTGCCCGGCGCGCCTCCGGACATCGCGGACGCGCCCACGCATCCGCAACATCCGTGACCCGGGCATGAAACACCGCGGCAATCACGAGTCGTTATGTTCTCGGCATGGCCGCTCCGTCCGCTGCGGCCGACGGGTCCGGAACGTCCGAGGAGGCGACGTGCTGAGCCGCACCGCCGAGAGCGTCTTCGGGATCGGCCGCTCCGTCGAACGCGCGGACGGGACCGCCCGGCTCCTCGACGTCCACCTGCAACTGCTCAACGAGGAGCCGTGGATCGAGGAGGACCTCGCCTGCCGCAGTCTGCTCGGCGTCCTGGGGGCATCGGTGCCCGACGACGAGCGACTCACCCGTGCGGACGTGCTCGGCATGCTCGCCGTCGGCCGGCACAACGCCGCCTCGATCGCGTACTCCCTGGGCGCGGCCCGGGAGGACGCACGCCGCGCCCGCGAGTTCGTGTCGACCGAGCTGTGGGAGTGCCTCAACACGACGCGGGCGCGCATGCCCCGCAAGGTCGCGAGCGACAAGGTGCACGAGTTCTTCGGGTGGGTGCGGGAGCGGAGTGCGCTCGCGGTGGGGATCATCGAGTCCACCACGAGCCACGGCGAGACCTGGAACTTCTTCACCCTCGGCCGCTCGATCGAGCGGGCCGACCTGACCGCGCGCTTGCTCGCCAGCCGCATGCTCACCGAGGTCGCCGGGCCGAGCTGGACCACGATCCTCCGCTCGTGCGGCGCCTACGAGCCGTACCTGCACACGCACCGCGGTGTGCCGTCGGCGCGGACTGCTGCCGAGTTCCTCCTGCTCGACCCGTCGTTCCCGCGCTCCGTCCTGTTCTCGGTGCGCCGCGCCGAGCAGTGCCTCCGCGAGGTCGAGCCGGCGACGGAGCGGGCCGGTACGGAGGACGATGCCCAGCGCCTCCTCGGTGGGATCCGGTCGTCGCTCGAGGTCGCGCCCGTGGCCGCGATCCTCGAGGACCTGCCGAGCCGCATGGAGCAGGTGCGGCAGGCGACGACGGAGGTGTCCGACGCGATCCGTGCCCGGTACTTCCCGACGGACGCGGCCCCGTCCTGGGCCGGAGGCCGCTGACCTCAGGCGGAGCTGGTGCGGTTCGCGACGGCTTCCTCCGAGGCGAACTCGGCCTGCATCGCCGCGCGCGCCCGACGCCCGCCGACCACCGGGATCGAGCTCGTCACGGCCAGGTGGAGCCGACTGTCCGCGTCGTACCGGAGTCGGAGGTGCTGGAACCGGGACAACCAGACGAGCGCGATCGCGAGGGCGACGAACCCCGACAGGGCCCCGACGCCGAGCGCCCACCGCGGACCCCAGGAGTCGGCCACGGCGCCGACGATCGGCGCTCCGATGGGTGTGCCACCCGCGAAGATCGCCATGTACAGCGCCATCACCCGGCCGCGCATCGCCGGTTCGGTGGTCGTCTGGACGAGGGCGTTGGCGGTGGTCATGAACGTCATGGCGGAGAGCCCGACGAACACGAGCAGGATCGCGAACGTGGCGTACGTGGGCATGACCGCGGCGACGGCGCATGCGAGCCCGAAGCCCGTGGACGCGACGACGAGCAGGCGCAGGCGCGGACGTTCGCGACGGGCCGACAGGAGTGCACCGAGCACCGAACCGATCGCCATGACCGAGTTGAGCAGCCCGAACTCGCCCGCGCCGCGGTGGAACTCCACGCGCGCCATGGTGGACGTGAAGATCGGGAAGTTGAGGCCGAACGTCCCCACCATGAAGATCATGCAGAGCACCACGACGATGTCGGGGCGGGTGCGGACGTAGGTGAACCCCGCGCGGATCTGACCCTTGCCGCGCTTCGGCCGGATGCGCCGAGCGAGCTGTGCCGGGTCGACGAACCGCAGCGCGATGAGCACCGCCAGGAACGACGCTGCGTTGATCACGAACACCCAGCCGGAACCGATGGCGGTGATGAGCACGCCGGCGATCGCGGGGCCGATGAGTCGGGCACCGTTGAACGAGGCGGAGTTGAGTGCGACGGCGTTCGCGACGTTCTCGCCCAGGACGACGTCCGACACGAAGGCCTGGCGCACGGGGGTGTCGAAGGCGGCGACGATGCCGAGCGCGAGCGCGAACCCGTAGACCGACAGGAGCGAGGCAGCGCCCGTGACCACCATGATCCCGAGTGCGAGACCGAGCGCTCCCATGAGGGCCTGCGTGACCATCAGGGTGCGCCGGCGGTCGAACCGGTCGGCGACGAGTCCGGTGATCGGCATGAGCACGAGCTGCGGCCCGAACTGGAACGCCATCGTGATACCGACGGCGACGGCGCTGTCGTGGGTGAACTGGGTCAGGACGATCCAGTCCTGCGCGGTGCGCTGCATCCACGTGCCGACGTTCGACACGAGGGCGCCGGAGAACCAGATGCGGTAGTTGCGTCCCGAGAGGGAACTGAACATGGCGGTCACTGCTGGGTGAGCCTCCTCAGGATGTCGGTGGCGTCGGCGAGGGTGCGCCGTTCGGCGGGTGTGAGCTTGGCGATGCGGGGCGCGAGCCAGGCGTCGCGGCGACGACGGGTCTCCCGGACGAAGGCGGCACCGGCATCGGTGGCGCTGATCAGGACCTTGCGCTTGTCGACGGCGTCCTCGGTCTTCCGGACCAGCCCGCGTTCAATGAGGGCGTTCACGGTCTTCGTCATCGAGGGGGGCGTGATGCCCTCGGCATCGCTGAGGTCGGCCAGGGAGCGAGGACCGTTCCGGTGCAGTTGCGCGAGGGCGGAGAACTGGGCATCCGGGACGGAGGCGTCGGCCTTCTGGGCGCGGAGGGTCCGGGACAGGCGGTTGACGGTCATCCGCAGGTCGCTGCTCAGCGATGCGTGCGGTGTCGCCCGGTCGGGGCGAGCGGGGACTTCGACGGACACATCGTTAGCCTATCAAATTAGTTCGGCGAACGAACTGGTTCCGCCGAGGGCGCAGCCGCGTGCCCGCGCGGTCGCCCGCGCCCACCGGTCGCCATGGGGTCGCCCCCATTGCGTCGAGATCGCAGAAGATGCCGCTTCGGAGGGGGCCAAAGCGGCATCTTCTGCGATCTCGACGGACCTGGAGGACCGGCCAGCCCTGGCCGGGTCGGCCGTCAGTGGAACTGGGGGACCGTCAGCCAGATCCCGAACAGCACCGCGGCGGCGCCGACCGCGAAGCACAGTCCCGCACCGGCGATCGCCGCGGGCGGCGTGCGGCCCGAACGCGGGGCCTCCTGGTCGGAGGTCGTCGCCTCACCGCGCGGGTCCTGCGGCTGGCCGACCCCGAGCAGGCGGAGGCCCAGGGTGTAGACGACGACGATGCCCACCGCGGCGACGAACCCGACGCCGAACACCTCGCCGATGGCGCTCCAGTCGATGGTGGACCCCATGTCAGGCCTCCGCTCCGGCGGCGACCGGCTCGCGCTCCGGGGCCGGCTCGTCGTTCACGTTCTCGTGCGTGATCGGCTTGCGTCGGGCGAGCATCACGAAGGTCCCGCCACCGGCGACCGCGAGCAACGCCACGATGACGAGCCCGATCGCCGAGGACGACGCGATCCAGGTCGCGATGCCGCCGGCCACCGCGGCGGCGGGGAGCGTGATCACCCAGGCCGAGGCGATCCTCCCGACCACGCCCCAGTGCACGTCGGCGAGCCGCTTGCCGAGGCCCGACCCGACGACGGACCCGCTCGTCACGTGCGTCGTCGACAGGGCGAACCCGAGGTGGCTCGAGATGAGGATCGTCGCGGCCGAACTCGTCTCGGCGGCGAACCCCTGGGGCGACTGGACGTCCGAGATCCGCTTGCCGACCGTCCGCATGATCCGCCAGCCGCCGGTGTAGGTGCCGAGGCCGATCGCCAGGCCGCAGGCGAGGATCACCCACAGCTCGGGGCCGGTCCCGGAGTCCTGGTAGTGCGCCGCGACGAGCGTGAGCGTGATGACGCCCATCGTCTTCTGCGCGTCGTTCGTCCCGTGGGCCAGGGACACCAGCGACGCCGAGATCGTCTGCCCGTGCCGGAACCCCGTCGCGGCACCGTGCGTCGTCGCGTTCCGGGTGAAGCGGTAGGCCACGAACGTCGCGACGAGTGCGATGACGCCCGCGATCACGGGGGAGAACAGGGCCGGCAGGACGACCTTCGACACCACGGTGGTCCAGCTCACCGACTGGAACCCGGCGCCGATGACCGCGGCACCGATGAGACCGCCGAACAACGCGTGGGTCGAGCTCGACGGCAGGCCGAGGTACCACGTGGCGAGGTTCCAGAGCACGGCGCCGACCAGGCCGGCGAAGATCATGACGGGCGTGATCTCGATGCCGCTCTGGCCCTCGTTGATGATCCCCTGCGACACCGTCGAGGCGACCTCCGTGGACAGGAACGCGCCGACGAGGTTGAGCGACGCCGAGATGAGCACCGCGGTGCGCGGTCTGAGTGCACCGGTCGCGACGGACGTGGCCATCGCGTTGGCGGTGTCGTGGAACCCGTTCGTGAAGTCGAACACCAGGGCGACGACGATCACGAGGACCACGGTGACGAGGACGTCCATGCTGCCTCCTGTCGTGAGGGCGTCGGCAGCGGGACTGCCGACACGGGCGCCACGCTAGGCGAGTGCCGCACGCGCCGAGGTGAACAGCGGGTGAACTCGGGCGTCGGCGCGGCAAGATGGTGCGGTGACCGCATCGCAGCCGACACCGCCCGGCCCGAGCACGCCGATCGAGGCGACGTTCACGGACGCCTGGGGGATCGACGTCGTCTACGACACCTGGAGCGCGGTGCACCCCCACGGCGTCGTGCAGATCGCCCACGGGGTGGGGGAGCACGGAGGGCGGTACGCGTCGCTCGCCCGGGACCTCGTCGCCGCGGGCTGGACCGTCGTCGTCAACGACCACCGCGGGCACGGGCGGACGGGCCTCCGACAGCACGGCGACGACCGGACGCAGCTCGGCCGGCTCGGCCCCGGCGGTCTCCGCGCCGCCGTCGCCGCCGTCCAGCAGATGACGCGGGTCGCGCGGCAGGCGCACCCGGGCCTCCCGCTCGTCCTGCTCGGCCACTCGTGGGGGTCGATCATGGCGCAGAAGATCGTCAACACCGCCAGTGGCGAGTACGACGGACTCGTGCTGTCCGGGTCCGCCTATCGGGTGCCCGGTTGGATGAACGGCGGCGAGCTCAACAAGCGGCACGCGCACCTCGGGCCGACGAAGTACGAGTGGCTGACCCGTGACCGCACGGTCATCGAGGCGATGGCGGGCGACCCGCTCGCGGCCGAGGCGGACGTCATCGGGCTGTTCGGGATCGCCGACACCCTCCGGCTCCTCGGCGTCCCGCGGCGCCGGATCCCGCACGACCTGCCGCTGCTCCTGCAGGTCGGGTCCGACGACCCGCTCGGCGGCCCGCGCTCGGTGCAGCGACTGGCGCGGGTGTACCGAGGCCGCGCCGGACTCACCGACGTACGCGTGCACGTGTACGAGGGCGCGCGGCACGAGGTCTACAACGAGACGAACCGGGACGAGGTCGTCGCCGACCTCGTCGCCTGGCTGGACGCACATGTGGGCACTGCGGACGTCCGGGGCGGAGGCGTACCCTCGGCCGGATGACGACCGAAGTGCGGAACGACGCCGACCAGAACCAGTACTCACTCGTCGAGGACGGGGCCGTCATCGGCTTCGCCGCGTACGAGATCGACGGCGACGTCATCCGGTTCGTGCACACCGAGGTCGACCCCGAGCACCGCGGCGGCGGCAATGCATCCATCCTGGTCCGCGGAGCGCTCGACGACGTCCGTGCGGGATCCGACCGCTCGGTGGTCGCGCAGTGCTCCTACGTGCACGCCTGGATCGAGAAGCACCCGGACTACCAGGAGCTCCTGGCGGTCTAGAAGCTGCGCTCGTGCGCCCCGGCACGAGCCGGCCCGCGGTCCGCACGGACCGTGGGCACCCGGATGAGCACGTGGCCGCTCAGCAGGTCGTGGTCGTCGTCCGCCGGCGTCGGCGCCTCGACCGGGAGGCGCGACTGCCGATCGAACTCGGCCTGCGTCTCGTGACGGGTCGGCGCGAACACCTCGTCCATCATCGCGATGGCGCCACCGGACGAGCCGCCCCGGCTCGCCTTGTTCGACAGGTCGACCCAGCCGAGTCGGTCCGCGACCCACGTCGCGAGCACGGCCGCCGCCACCGCGCCGAGCAGGATCAACCAGTTCACGAGCACCGAGGCTACGTGGGTCATCCGCGCGGGGGATCAGCCGCGCGGGTGATTCTCATGATCCTCGAGTCCCCGTCTCTGGTCCGGCGTGGACGATGCTCGCGTGGCGTCCGGGAGTCCCCTCCTCCCGGACGCCACGCCCTGCATCAGGGGACGCGCTCGAGCCACTCGCGAGTGGCGAACTTCGTCGCGACGAGCTCCTGGGCGCGGGCACGTTCCTCCGGCGTGACGTGGCCCTCGTGCGCGCCGTACAGCCGGGTGAACGTCGCGATGAGTCGGTCGATGATCTCGGCGCGTGACAGACCTGTCTGCGACCGCAGGGGATCGACCCGCTTCGCAGCGCTCGTGGTGCCCTTGTCGCTCATCTTCTCGCGGCCGATGCGCAGGACCTGGACCATCTTCTCGCCGTCCATGTCGTAGCTCATCGTCGCGTGGTGCAGGATCGCGCCCGTGCCGAGCCGCTTCTGCGCGGCACCGCCGATCTTGCCCTTCGCCGAGGTGATGTCGTTGAGGGGCTGGTACCAGGCCTCGATGCCCAGGGACTTCAGCGCCTCGATCACCCACTCGTCGAGGTACGCGTACGAGTCGGCGAAGCTCATGCCCTGCACGAGGTCCGCCGGCACGTAGAGCGAGTAACTGATGATCGCGCCCGCGTCCATGAACATCGCGCCCCCGCCGGAGATACGGCGGACGACCTCGACGCCGTACCGCGCCGCACCGGCCGGGTCGACCTCGTTGCGCAGGGACTGGAAGCTGCCGATCACGACGGCGGGCTGGTCCCATTCCCAGATCCGCAGGGTCGGACCGCGGCGTCCGGCACCGACCTCCTCGGTGAGGACCTGGTCGAGCGCCAGGTGCTCGTTCGGCGGGATGGGGCCCTCGTGGATGATCTCCCAGTCGTGGTCCTGCCAGGTCGAGGCCCGGGCCAGGGACCGACGCACGGCCGTGGCCACCGCCTCCGGGGTGAACCCGAGCAGGACGGCGCCCTCGGGCAGGGCGGCCCGGACGGCGGCCGCGATGCCCGCGGCGTCGGTCTCGACCGGCAGTCCGTTCACCGCCGCGTCGATGCGGGGGAGGGCGTCGTCCGGTTCGAGGAAGAAGTCCCCCGCCAGACGGAACCCGTCGATCCGGCCGTCGACGACCTCGAGGTCGACGACGACGAGCTTGCCTCCGGGGACCTTGTACTCGCCGTGCATCCCGTCAGCCTATGCCGGACGCGACGCACGCGAGCGGCGCGGGGCGTGCCTCCCGGCCCGTGGAGCGCGTCATGATGAGCGGGTGCACCCCGTTCCCGTCTCCGACGTCGAGCCCCGCCCCGCGGTCGAGCCCGACCGGGTGGTGCACGGCGACAACCTCGACGTCCTCGCGACGCTGCCCGACGGGCTCGCGACGCTCGTCTACCTGGACCCGCCGTTCAACACCGGACGGACCCAGACGCGTCGTGCGTCGACGGCGGTCCGCGCCGTCGACGGCCCCGTCCGGGGGTTCCAGGGGCGGTCGTACGAACGCGTCCGAGGTGACCTCATGCGGTACGACGACCGGTTCGAGGACTACTGGTCGTTCCTCGAGCCGCGGCTCGCGGAGGCCTGGCGGGTGCTCGCCGACGACGGCACGCTGTACGTCCACCTCGACTACCGCGAGGCGCACTACGCCAAGGTCCTGCTCGACGCGCTGTTCGGCCGCGACGCGTTCCTCAACGAGATCATCTGGGCCTACGACTACGGCGCCAAGTCCCGGACCCGCTGGCCGACGAAGCACGACACGATCCTCGTCTACGTCAAGGACCCGGAGCGGTACCACTTCGACTCCGAGGCGGTCGACCGCGAGCCCTACATGGCGCCCGGCCTCGTCACGCCCGAGAAGCGCGAACGCGGCAAGCTCCCCACCGACGTGTGGTGGCACACGATCGTGTCGCCGACGGGTCGCGAGAAGACCGGGTACCCGACGCAGAAGCCCGAGGGGGTGCTCCGCCGGATCGTCCAGGCGTCGAGTCGGCCCGGGGACCTCGTGCTCGACTTCTTCGCCGGCAGCGGGACGACCGGGGCCGTCGCGGCGGCGCTCGGACGGCGGTTCCTGCTCGTCGACGACAACCCCGAGGCGATCGCCGTGATGCGGCGACGTCTGCCCGCGGCGGTGTTCACCACGGCCGAGCCGCCCGCCGCGGACGTGGAGGACCCCGCCGTCTGACCGCGGGCGCGGCGGACCGCCCACACGCACGAACGCCCCGGGTGCTCCCCGGGGCGTTCGTGGTCGTCGCCGTGCCGACGCGATGCGTCGACGGTCGGCGTCAGGCGCTGTGCTTGCCGTGCCGCTCCGCGTGGTCGGCGTCGGTGGTGCCGTCGGTCGTCGCCGAGGTCACGGCGGTGGCGGGCGTGGTGGTGCCGCCGATCGATGCCGCGCCCCGCTCGGCCTCGAGGACCGGCGCCACGTGCTTCGGCGCCTCCGACTCCGTGTGCACGCGGCTCGGGGAGTCGACCGCGGCGGCGGCGGAGTGGGCTCCGTGCGTGGGCGCGTCCGAGAGCGGTGCGCGGGTCTCGCCGGTGTCCAGGGACACGTCCGGAGAGGTCGGCACCGTGTTCATCGACCCGGTGTCGGGCGACACGAGGGAGCCCATCGACTCCGCTGAGCCCTGCGCGTCGACCGCCACGTCGTCGCGAGCGCCGTCACCGTCCTGGCCCGCGCTCGGCACGGAACGGGAAGCGTTCGCCTGCTCCTGCAGCGCCGACACCTTGCGGAGCGGCGGCGTGCGGAAGAACCAGGTCAGGATGAACGCCAGGAGCAGGACGCCGAGGCCGACGTAGTAGATCTGCACAGCCGAGTTGTTGAACCCGGACAGGAACGCGCGGGTCAGCCGCGGGTCGGCGCCGTTCAGGAACGACGTGTCGCTGGTGTCGCTCGTCGATGCGCTCGCCTTGGACGAACCCTTCTTGATCTGCTTGATGATCGTCGGCGCGACCTCGTTCACGACGTGCTTCCGCTGCGCGGCGTTGCTGTAGTGCACGACGAGGGTGCCGTCGGACACGCTCGCGTGCGCCTGCTTGGCGGCGGCGGCCAGTGCCTGTCGTTCCGCGGCGGGCCGCGCGGTGGCGACCTGCTGCTGGATGACCGACTGCGCGGACGCTGCGGGCACGCGGCCCGCGGTGACCTGCTGCTGGACCGCGGCGGTGACCTGCTTCGTCACCGCCTGGTCGGCGGCGCCCTTCGCCTGCGCCGCGCCCTGGTCGAGCCGGTTCTGGATCTGCTTCTTGATCGGCGCGACGACTGGCGTCCAGATCTGCTTCATGACGCCCGCGTTCTGCTTCGCGTTGGCGACCGACGGGGTCAGCGCAGCGTCGAGGCCGTTCGTCAGGTTGCTCTTGTTCTCCATGGCGGTCGAGATGTTCGTCGGCATGCTGGCGAACAGCACCGAGAGCAGGATCGCCGTGCCGAGCGTTCCGCCGATCTGCCGGAAGAACGTCGAGGCGCTCGTGGCAACACCGATGTCGCGCGGGCCGACCGAGTTCTGCGAGGCGAGCGTCAGCGTCTGCATCAGCTGCCCGAGCCCGAGCCCGATCAGGAACATGGCGATGAGCAGGAACCAGAGCGGCTTGTCGATCGTGATGAAGGTGAGGACGACGAATCCGATCGCGGTGATCGCCGTGCCGGTGACCGGGAAGATCCGGTAGCGACCCGTGCGGGAGATGATCTGGCCCGAGGTGATCGAGGCGATCATCAGACCGAGGACCATCGGCAGTGTCGCGAACCCCGACTCGGTCGGGGTCAGGCCCTTCACGATCTGCAGGTAGAGCGGCAGCGTCAGCATCGCGCCGAACATGCCGAACCCGACCAGCACGCCGAGGATCGTGGACATCGAGAACACCGGCGAACGGAACAGCTTCATCGGGATGATCGCGTCGTCGCGCATCACGCGCTCGACGATGATGAACGCGATCAGACCGACGGTGCCGAGGACGTAGCAGGTCCAGGAGCCGACCGAGGTCCATCCCCAGTCACGGCCCTGCTCGGCGACCAGCAGGAGCGGGCCGAGCGTGATGATGACGAGCGCGGCGCCCCAGTAGTCGATGCGGACCTTGCGCTTCTCGCCGACCTTCGGCAGGTGCAGGAACGCGACGACCATGAACAGCGCGGCGACCCCGATCGGCACGTTGATCAGGAACACCCAGCGCCAGCCGGAGATGAAGAGGATCTGGTTCGCCCCGGAGAACAGACCGCCGACGAGCGGACCGATGACGGACGAGATGCCGAACACGGCGAGGAAGTACCCCTGGTACTTCGCCCGCTGGCGCGGCGCGAGCATGTCGCCCATGATCGCGAGCGGGAGGGACATCAGGCCACCGGCGCCGAGCCCCTGCAAGCCACGGAACCCGGCGAGCATGATCATCGACGTCGAGAACGACGCGGCGAACGAGCCGCCGATGAAGATCGCGATGGCGATGAGGAACAACGGCCGCCGGCCGAAGATGTCCGACAGCTTGCCGTAGATCGGCGTCATGATCGTCGACGCGATGAGGTAGGCGGTGGTCACCCATGCCTGCTCGTTGAGACCGTGCAGGTCGTCGCCGATGGTGCGGATCGCGGTACCGACGATGGTCTGGTCCAGGGCGCCCAGGAACATGCCGGCCATGAGGCCGTAGATCACGAGGAGGATCTGCCGGTGCGACATCACCGCGTTCGATGACGTCGTGGGGGACGGCGCGGTGCCGGCCCGTTGCGTCGCGGTCTGGGTCATTGTGCTGGTTCTCCGTCTGGTGCGGGGTCTGTGATGTGCGTCGGCGCTCGGAGCTCGAGGCGCTCCGGTCACCGCTGCCGAAAATTGCGTTACGTGCAAAGTTACAGGTCGCGCAACTCAAGCCACAACACGACGATCACGCCAGGGTATTCCCCGCTGGCCGAACCTGATCGAGCTCTGCGAGACCTGTGGACGGAAGGCGCCCCGACCTGTACCGACGCGCAGATAGGATCCGCCGCATGGCCCTCGAACCAGCCGGTCTGACCTACCGACCCGCGGATCTGCCCGGCCCCCGTCCGACGGTCCTCGTGCTGCCCGGTGGTGGGTACGAGGAACACGGCCGCCCGAGTTCGGAGCTGCTCGCCGAGTGGTTCGCCGGGATCGGCGTGCACGGGGTCGTGCTGCGCTACCCGGTCGCCCCGCACCGGCACCCCGAACCCCTGGACGCGGCACGAGCGGCCTTCCGCTGGCTGCGGTCAGGCACGGCACCGATCGCGGTGGACCCGGCGCGCGTCGGTGTCGTCGGTTCGAGTGCCGGCGGTCACCTCGCCGCGTGCCTGGCGAACGGGATCGACGACCCCGACGACGACCGGCCCGCGTTCTGCGTCCTCAACTACCCGGTCGTCTCGATGGAGCACCCGACGCGGACCCGGCCGATGCGGAACCTGCTCGGCGATGCACCGTCGTGGCGGCTCCGGCGCGAGCTGTCCATGGAGACCCGGGTCGACGCGCGGACGCCACCGACCTTCGTGTGGACGACGGCGGACGACCGCATCGTGCGCGCGACGCACGCACTCGCGTACGTGGAGGCCCTGGTCCGGAACGAGGTGCCGGTCGAGTTCCACCTGTTCCCGCACGGGAGGCACGGGCTCGGCACCGCGGTCAAGGAACCGCACACCTCGCAGTGGACACGCCTGTGCGAGAACTGGCTGCGGTACCAGCGCGTGCTCTGACCGTCAGCTGATCGGGAGGCGCGGGGCGGAGCCGCACCGTACCTCCCGACCGAGTGCCCGGGTCGTCAGGCGTCGCCGAGTGCGGCGTCGACGATCTCCCTGGCCTCGCGCTGGACCTGCTCGAGGTGCTCCTGCCCGACGAACGACTCCGCGTAGATCTTGTAGACGTCCTCGGTGCCGGACGGGCGTGCGGCGAACCACGCGCGGTCCGTGACGACCTTGACGCCGCCCACGGCCGCGCCGTTGCCCGGTGCCTTCGACAGCTTCGCGACGATGGGGTCGCCCGCCAGGGTGTCCGCCTGGATCGCGTCGCCGTCGAGCTTGCCGAGCGCTGCCTTCTGGGCCTTCGTCGCAGCGGCGTCGACGCGCTGGTACACGGGGTCACCGAAGCGCTCCGTGAGCTCGCGGTAGAGCTGCGACGGGGTCTTGCCCGTGATGGCGATGATCTCGGACGCGAGCAGCGCGAGGATGATGCCGTCCTTGTCGGTCGTCCACGCGGTGCCGTCCATCCGGAGGAACGAGGCACCCGCGCTCTCCTCGCCACCGAAGCCCACGGAGCCGTCGATCAGGCCCGGGACGAACCACTTGAACCCGACCGGGACCTCCCACAGGGTCCGGCCGAGCGACTCCGCGACGCGGTCGATGATGCTCGAGGAGACGAGGGTCTTGCCGATCGCAGCGTCCTGCCGCCAGTGCGGACGGTGCGAGTACAGGTACTCGATCGCCACCGCCAGGTAGTGGTTGGGGTTCAGGAGCCCACCGTCCGGCGTGACGATCCCGTGCCGGTCGGAATCGGCGTCGTTGCCCGTGAGGACGTCGAATTCGTCCTTGTGGGCGAGCACCGACGCCATGGCGGACGGGCTCGACGGGTCCATCCGGATCTTGCCGTCCCAGTCGAGGGTCATGAACGACCACGTCGGGTCGACGTCGGGGTTCACCACCGTCAGGTCGAGGCCGTAGTGGTCCCGGATGCGGTTCCAGTAGGGCAGGCTGGCGCCGCCGAGCGGGTCCGCGCCGATCCGGACGCCCGCGCGCTTGATCGCCGCGATGTCGATGATGTCCGCCAGGTCGTGCACGTACGTGTCGAGGAAGTCGTACCGGCCGGGGCTCGCCTGCTCCTGGCGCTGCACGTCCACGAGACCGCCGGCGATGATCGCGTTGGCCCGGTCGGCGATCCACTTCGTCGCGTCGCTGTCCGCGGGCCCACCGTGCGGCGGGTTGTACTTGAAGCCGCCGTCGCGCGGGGGGTTGTGGCTCGGCGTGATGACGATGCCGTCGGCGGTGTCGTCGTGGCCCTCGCGGTTGTAGCGGATGATCGCGTGGCTCAGCGCGGGCGTCGGCACGTAGCCGTTGTCCTTGTCGGCGAGCACGGTGACGCCGTTCGCGGCCAGGACCTCGAGCGCGGTCCGTTCGGCCGGACCGCTCAGCGCGTGCGTGTCGCGGCCGATGAACAGCGGCCCCGTGGTGCCCTGCTGCGCGCGGTACTCGACGATCGCCTGGGTGATGGCGGCGATGTGTGCGTCGTTGAACGCGGTGTCGAGCGAGGAGCCCCGGTGGCCGGACGTGCCGAACACCACCATCTGCTCGGGGTTCGATGCGTCCGGGACCCGCGAGTAGTAGGCGTCGACGAGCTCTTGGAGATCGACGAGGTCCTCGGCGGTCGCGGGCGTTCCGGCACGGTCGTTCATGGGCCCATCCTGGCACCGCGCCGTGTCCTGTGCCCGACTGTCCACAGGCCGACGCCCGACGGGGTCCAGGGAGGAATGACACCGGTTGCATCGACAACCATTCCGTAGGATCGGGGGATGACGACGGACGACGTGCCCTGGCTCGACCGCGAGCAGGTCCGCGTGTGGATCCGCCTCGTCGCCGTCATGGAGCTCCTGCCCGCGGCGCTCGACCAGCAGTTGCAGCGCGATTCCGACCTGACGCACTTCGACTACATGGTCATCGCCATGCTCTCCGAACGCGACGACCGCACGCTGCGCATGACGGCCCTGTCCGCCGCCACGAACAGCTCGTTGCCGCGGCTGTCCCACGTCGTCACCCGCCTCGAGAAGCGCGGGCTCGTCTCGCGGTGCCCGTCGACGGACGACCGGCGGGCAACGGACGTCCGACTCACGGACGCCGGGTGGGAGGCCGTGGTCGCCGCTGCCCCCGGCCACGTCCGGAACGCCCGCCACCTCGTGGTCGACGCGATCGGCGAGGACCGCTTCCGGCAGCTCGACGCCGACCTCCGCGCGATGCTCCGCCGACTCGACCCCGAGGGTCGCCTCGCCGCCCTCACCGACCCGGATGGCCGCCCGCCCGTGCAATAGAGTCGGCCGCATGGCCGAGCCCGATGCCTCCGCGTCCGACACGTACAGCTACCTCGGACCGGCCGGGACCTTCACGGAGGCCGCGCTCAAGCAGGTCGCCGCGGCCGCCGGCAAGCCCTGGCGGTCGGTCAACAACGTCGGCGAGGCCCTCGACGACGTCATGAGCGGACGGAGCGTCGGCGCGGTCATCGCCATCGAGAACAGCGTCGACGGTGGGGTCACCGCCACGCAGGACGCCCTCGCGCGCATCCCGGGGGTCCGCATCATCGGCGAGTACCTCGTGCCGGTCGACTTCGTCCTCGTCGCCCGGCACGGCACCGTGCTCGCGGACGTCCGCACGGTGAACGCCCACCCGGTCGCGTACGGGCAGACATACCGCTGGCTCGAGGACCACGTCCCGGGGCACGGACACATCCCCGCGTCGTCGAACGTCGCGGCGGCGGCGGCGCTCCTCGACCCGGCCGCGGGGGCGCTCGCCGAGGCCGCGGTCGCCCCGCCCGGCATCACCGACCACCACGACCTCGCCGTCCTCGCCGAGCACATCGGCGAGAACCCGTTCGCCGTCACGCGGTTCGTCCTCGTGTCGCGGGACCTGGCGATCCCGGCCCGGACCGGCGCCGACAAGACGAGCGTCGTCGTGGAGCTGCCGGACGACCGCGCAGGTGCGCTCGTCGACCTGCTCGAGCAGTTCGCCACCCGGGGCATCAACATGGGGCTCCTCAGCTCGCGGCCGATCGGCGACGAGCTCGGCCGCTACCGCTTCGTCATCGACCTGGACGGCCACGTGCACGACGAGCGCGTGGCGGACGCGCTCCTCGGCCTCCGGCGGTTCAGCCCCCGGGTGACGTTCCTCGGGTCGTACCCCAGGGCCGACGGCCACGCGTCCGAGGTGCAGGCCCGGTACCGGGACGAAGCGTTCACCGAGGCACGCGAGTGGCTCCGACGGATCGTCGCGGGTGAGCCTGGTTGACCCGGCCGGGCCGGACCCGGTGACCCACCAGGTGGGCGCCTGTGGAACGACCCGACCGTCCACAGAAGCCGGGGGCCGAGAGGACGGATCAGGCGGTCCCGGTAGCGTTGCCGCATGACGACGCCCCCCGAGACCGATGCGGCCCCGCGCGACGACGTCGCCGCGGTGCCCTCGACCGCCGCCCACTCGGCCACGAGCCGGCACATCGCCGCCGTGGTCTACAACCCGATCAAGGTGGACCTGCCGGCCCTGCGCCAGAGCGTGAGCCGCTACGAACGTGAGGCCGGGTGGAGCGAGACCCTCTGGTTCGCGACGACCGAGGAGGACCCGGGCGCCGGCATGGCCCGGGCCGCGCTCGAGGCCGGTGCCGATGTGGTGGCCGCCGCGGGCGGCGACGGCACGACGCGGATCGTCGCCGAGGTCGTGCACGGATCCGGCGCGTCGCTCGCGCTGCTGCCGAGCGGCACCGGCAACCTGCTCGCGCGGAACATGCGGTTCCCGCTCGACGAGATGGACACGAGCGTGCAGACCCTGTTCCACGGCGAGGACCGCGCGGTCGACATCGGCATGCTCACCGTCGAGCGTGAGGGTGGGGAGCGTGAGGACTTCGGGTTCCTGGTCATGGCCGGGCTCGGGCTCGACGCCCGGATGCTCGCCAACACGCGCCCGGAGCTCAAGAAACGGGTGGGCTGGCTCGCCTACGTCGACGCCGTGGCCCGATCGCTCCGTGACTCCGACAACATGGAGGCCCGCTACAACCTCGACGGTGCCGGCAACCGCTCGCTCCGCGCCCACACGCTCATCGTGGGCAACTGCGGCACCCTGCAGGCCGGCATCCTCCTGCTGCCCGACGCCACGATCACGGACGGCGTGTTCGACGTCGTCGCGCTGCGGCCGAAGTCCGTGTTCGGCTGGGCCCGGATCGGCGCTCGCCTGATGTGGGAGAACGCGATCCTGCGGCGTGCGCGATCGACGAAGATCGGCCAGACCGCGGTGGGGGAGCGGATCATCGCCCGGGCACGTGAGGAACGTCCGCTGCGGTACATGCGCGGCAAGGAGATCGTCGTGCGGCTCGAGACCCCCGACGAGTTCGAGATCGACGGCGACCCGGTGGGTCGGATCCGGGCGTTCCGGGCGCGCATCGACGAAGGCGGCTTGACGGTGCGCGTGCCGGTCGGGCACGTCCTGCACTGAGCGACGGCCGCCGACGACGGACGTCCGGCACCCACCGACCTCCTGCACGATCCGTGCGACGGCCGGGAGGCGCGGGACGGGCGCGCGCCGTCCCTCCCGTCCGATCGGCGCCGGACCGGCGCGAGGGGGCGGTCGGTAAGATGTTCCAGTGATCGATCCGCAGCTCCTCCGCGACCACCCCGACCGGATCAAGGCGTCGCAGGCGGCCCGTGGTGACTCCGTGGAGCTCGTCGACCAGGCGCTCGCCGCGGACACCGCACGTCGGCTGGCGATCTCGTCGTTCGAGGCGCTCCGTGCCGAGCAGAACGCGTTCGGCAAGACCGTCGCGAAGGCACCGAAGGACGAGAAGGCGGCGCTCGTGCAGCAGGCGCAGGCGCTCGCCGCCCGGGTCAAGCAGGCCCAGGCGATCGTCACCGAGTCCGAGGACGCGTTCCGCACGACCGTCGGGAAGCTCGCGAACCCGATCATCGAGGGCGTCCCGAGCGGCGGCGAGGAGGACTTCGTCACCCTGCGCACCGTCGGCACGAAGCCGGAGTTCGACTTCGAGCCGAAGGACCACGCCGACCTCGGCGAGCACCTCGGGATCATCGACATCCCGCGTGGCACGAAGGTGTCCGGCTCGCGCTTCTACTTCCTCCGCGGCATGGGGGCGCGGCTCGAGATCGCGCTCATGAACCTCGCGCTCGACCGGGCGATCGCCCACGGCTTCGAGCCCCTCATCACGCCGACGCTCGTGCGCCCCGAGACGATGGCCGGCACGGGGTTCCTCGGTGAGCACGCCGACGAGATCTACTACCTGCCCGCCGACGACCTGTACCTGACCGGCACGAGTGAGGTCGCGCTCGCGGGCTACCACTCCGACGAGATCCTCGACGTGTCGAACGGCCCCCTCCGCTACGCCGGGTGGTCGACGTGCTACCGACGCGAGGCCGGGTCCGCGGGCAAGGACAACCGCGGGATCCTCCGGGTCCACCAGTTCAACAAGCTCGAGATGTTCGCGTACGTGCACCCCGACGAGGCCGAGGCGGAGCACGACCGGCTCGTCTCCTACCAGGAGGACATGCTCGGCGCGCTCGGACTCCACTACCGCGTCATCGACGTCGCCGCCGGTGACCTCGGGCAGAGCGCCGCCCGCAAGTTCGACATCGAGGCGTGGGTGCCGACGCAGGGGACCTACCGCGAGCTCACCTCGACGTCGAACTGCACGACGTTCCAGGCCCGCCGCCTCGACATCCGGCACCGCACCGAGTCCGGCAAGACCGCCCCGGTGGCGACGCTGAACGGCACGCTCGCCACGACCCGTTGGCTCGTCGCGATCCTCGAGACGCACCAGCAGGCCGACGGCTCGGTCGTCGTGCCCGAGGTCCTCCGCCCGTACCTCGGCGGCACCGAGGTGATGGAGCCGCGATGACCGACGACCTCCGCGAGCAGGCCGTCCCCGACCCCGGGGCGAGCTCGGGTGCGACGTCGACGGCGCCGCGGCCGGACCACTGGCTCGTGGCGCTCGACATCGACGGGACGGTCATGCGCGAGGACGGCGTCATCACCGACGCGACGAGCGCGGCCGTCCATGCTGCGGTGGAGGCCGGACACGAGGTGATGCTCTCGACCGGTCGCAGCGCCTCCATGACGTTGCCCGTGGTGGCGGCCCTCGGGATCCGCCCACGGTTCCTGGTGTGCGCGAACGGCGCGATCACGCTCGAGCGGAGCGACGCCCCCGAGGACGCCGAGCGCGGGGGCTACCGCCGCGCGTTCGTGGAGTCCTTCGACCCGACCGAGGTCCTCCGCACCATCCGCGGGTCCCTGCACGGCGCCGCGTTCGGCGTCGAGGACGAGACGGGCCACTACCGCGTGCACGGGATCTTCCCCGAGGGCAGCCTGAGTTCCGACGTCGAGCACGTCGCGTTCGACGACCTCTTCGGCGTCGAGGCCACCCGGGTCGTCGTCATCTCGCCGAACCACGACCTCGACGACTTCCTGCGGGCGGTGGACCGGATGGGCCTCCACAAGGTGTCCTACAACGTGGGGTGGACCGCCTGGCTCGACATCGCGCCCGAGGGCGTGACCAAGGCCAGCGCGATGGAGCGGGTCCGGTCCGTGCTCGACGTCCCACGGTCGCGCGTGTTCGCGGCGGGCGACGGCCGGAACGACATCGACATGCTGCACTGGGCCGCCGAGTCCGGCCGCGGCGTCGTGATGGGCCAGGCGCCCGAGGACGTCGTCGCTGCCGGCGGTGAGGTCACCGGGAGCGTCGCGGAGGACGGCCTGGCCGCCGCACTCGCGACGCTCCCGCGCTGACCCGGCCCGGTTCCCGGTTCCCGGTTCCCGGTTTCCGGTTCCCGGTTCCGCAAGATCGCAGTCGTTGCCGTTTCGACGGTGGTGTGAGCAGCAACGACTGCGATCCCGGTGGGATGACGTGGCGTCAGCCGCAGAACTCGTAGGGCGGCACCCGGTCCGTGCTCACCCAGATCGACCGCACCTGCTGCGGCGTCGACCGCACGTCGAACACGATCCAGGCACCGTGGTCCTGGTAGCCGCGGTAGTCCTCCTGGTCGTCCTCGCGGATCTGCACGAGGTCGGGGTGGTGCGCCTCGAGGGTCGCCAGCGGTGTGCCGAGCGTGTCGCCCTGCGCCGTCTTCGGCGAGGAGGCCCCGGCGCCCTGCAGGAGGATCCCGTGCACGACGTCGCGCGCGTCCGGCAGTGCCTGGGTCCACACGGAGGAACCGGTCCGCCGCCACATCGCGATGTTCGGGTTCGGGCAGTCGTCCGAGCGCGTGTACGCGGTCATGGACGCGCCCTCGGCCGTCACCGAACCGCCGATGGTGAGCGGCCCGACGCCGGCACCCGTGATCGTCCACGTCGTCGGGTCGGCGAGGTCGAGCGTCGGGGAGGCGGATGGTGTGGCGGCCGGCGGCGTGGTGGGCGTCGCGGTCGTGCTGGGCGTGGGCGTCGTCGCGGTGGCCGACGCACTCGGGCGTCCGGTGTGGCCGACCGTGGTGGCGGTGTCGGCCGCGGTCGAGGTGCTGCAGCCGGCGAGGGTGACGACGAGAGCGGTCGCGGCGATCAGGACGATCGCGGACCGCGGTGTGGTGGACATCGAGGCGTTCCGTTCCGGGAGACGCCGGTGCCCCGTGGCATCCGCTCCACGTCCCCCGTCGCTCATCTTGGCGGACTGGTCGACGGTGCGTGGCGGCTCCACGATCACGGTTCCGTCACATCGATCACGGTTCCGTCACGGGGTGCGGGAGGCGCCTCCCGGCCGTCCCGGCCGCCGCTCGTCCGCCGCATCGCGAGATCGCAGAAGGTGCCGCTTTGGGGGTGCTCAGAGCGGCAACAACTGCGATCTCGACGGGAGGGTCGGCGATGGGGTTGGCGGGGCGGGCGCGGGCCGTGCCTCCCGGCCGGGAGGCTCGCTAGACTCTCACGCGCCGGTCGCCACCGTCAGGTGGTCCAGCCAGGAGGGTTGTCCGAGCGGCCGATGGAGCTTGTCTTGAAAACAAGTGGGCAGTGATGTCTCGTGGGTTCGAATCCCACACCCTCCGCCTGTAGTTACAAGGGATTGGGGCGTTAGCCCGACGTCCTACTGGTCCTCACGGACCGGCTGTGTGTGCAATGTGCGTGCTCCGCCTCCTCTCGCGCTCATCATGAGGGCGTCCATCGCCTCCGCTGCTCGCCGGTTCGTCTCGTCGAGCAGGTGGCCGTAGAGGTCAGAGGTGATGGCGAGCGTGGAGTGCCCGAGGCGCTTGGACACGGTGCCCAGATCGACGCCGGAGGCGAGCATCAGCGACGCGTGCATGTGCCGCAGACCGTGGAAGCGCATCCGCGGGAGGCCCGCGCGGGTTACGAGCACGTCAAATCGCTTCGTGACGTAGTCGGGCCGCAGCGGCTCCCCGAGCGCCGTGGTGAACACGTAGCCGGACGGGTTGTAGGTCGACCCCAGGAGCTCGGCCTCCTGGGCCTGACGGACCTGCCAGGCGATGAGGGATCCGACGACGTTCGCGCCGAGAAGCACACGCCGATCCTGACCCGCGTCCGTCTTGACGGCGCCGACTTCCACCCGGGACCCGACCTGCACCCGCTGCTGGCGGACGGTCACCTGGGCTCGAGGGAGGTCGACGTCGGACCAGCGGAGGCCGACGATCTCGCCGCGGCGCATGCCGGTGTAGAGCGCGAACTCGAACAGGACACCGAGCCGCTCGTCGGTGAGGCCGTCGAGGAACTGCTGTGCCTGCTGCGGTTCCCACATCGTCATCGGCTTCCGCGCAGGCGTCGGCACGGTGACGTTCGCTGCCGGGTTGCTCGCGATCAGGTCGAGGCGCTCCGCGTCCGCGAGCGCAGCCCGCAGGGTGGAGTAGATCCGGCGCACGGTGACGCCGCCTCGTCCGTCGTCGCGGAGCTTCCGCACGAGAGCGTCGATGTGGTGCCGGCGGAGGTCCGTGAGCTTCAGCGCGCCGACCTGCGGCACGATGTCGTTCGTCACGTACGCCGAGTAGGTGTACGCGGTCGAGGCCCGCAGGCCGTCATCCACGCGGCGGCGCAACCACTGCTCGAGGTACTCGCGCACCGTCAGCTTCCGGTCGACTCGGTAGCGGCCGGTGCTGAGCTCCGTGAGCTTCGCAGCTCGAGCCTGCTGCGCTTCACGCTTCGTCGTGAACGTGGACTCACGCAGCTGCAGCCGCTTGCCGGTGCCCGGGTCCTTCCCCGCGCTGATGTAGAAGCCCCACGACCCGTGTCCGGTCTCCGTGAGCAGCCGTGGGCACGCAGCGGCTCGCTGTGCGTCCGTCGCACGGTCGGGGAGCGACCCGTAGGACTTGCCGTCCGGTCGCCGGCAGCCACAGCGCCGGTAGATGTCAGCCACGAGGGTCCGGCCCGTACGGGTACCGAAGGTCCACGAGGGCGACGTAGATCATCGCGAGCCCGTCCGTTCCCGAGATGTCGAGACGAACGGACTGGACCGTCGCCTGGCGTCCACCCGTGAGGTCAACGATGCTGCCGACGGGTGGGTAGATCGCGTCGGCCAGGTAGCCGACTTTGTCGCCGTCAATCATGAAGCAGGTGCAGTAGTCGCTCCTGCTGGAGTCGAAGTGAAAGGTGCGCCCTTCGCCCTCCGGCTGCTGGTATGTCGTCATCGTCAGTTCCTTTCGTTGGGTAGCTGCTCGCCGGCGCGCCCCGGGATGGACGCTCCGAGAAGTCCCCGCTCTCGAGCGCGCTGGATCCAGCGCCGCAGCGTCGGTTCGGATTGATGCCAGGCGAGCGCGAGGTTCTTGATCGGCGCGTTCGGCCAACGCTCGAGGGCGAGCTTGTAGGCACGGGCGACCGTCTCGAAGAGCGCGGGGTCGAGGGACTGACTTCGGACACGCTGTGGCGCCTCTGGGAAGTCGTCAATCGCGGCCGAGGCCTCGTCGCCCCACTGCTGCACCTTGGATACGGCGGCAAGCAACTCGGGCAGCTTGACGTGGCGCAGGATCCGGGAGGTGATCTCCCCGGAGGCGAGCTCGTGGCCGGGAGTCAGAGCGCCGATGATCAGGCCCTTGCAGGCGAGACGGCCGCTCGGCGTGCGGGCGAGGGTGATGTACACGGGCGGGACGTTCCGATCTGTCGGAACGTCCGGTTCGAGGCGGATCCAGGTCCGATCCCGGATGAGGTCGGCGACCACGTCCACGTGCTCCGAGTGCGCGGGGAACAACCCGTCAGGGTGCCACTCGGCTGGGAGCTTCGTCGTGTCGTCCACGGCTTCTATGTAACCAGGCCTGTCACCAGTGCGCAACCCCTATCAAAGTGATGTGCACGTTTGACGGCGTACCGACACGGCACCGACCCTGAGTAACAACGAAAGGGAGGTGCACCGATGATCGACCTCATCGAAGAAGTGGCCGCGGCGCGGCAGCTGCCGACTCCGCGGCTCGCTCGAGAGATCCGCCTCGCAGCCGGAGTTTCCCAGGCCCGCCTGGCAACTCAGCTTGGCGTGCAACGCGTCACCGTCGCGCGCTGGGAGAGCGGCGTGCGGCGTCCGCGGGGGCAGAACCTGCTCGCGTACGTCGGCTTGCTGCGGAACCTGCAGGAGGTGCGTCAGTGACCCTCGACGACATCCGCGATCACGCGACGATCGCGCTGTGGCCTGACGCCGGCGTTCTGCTCGGCCTCTCGAAGAACAGCACCTACGCCGGTGCACGAAGCGGCGAGATCCCAACGATCCGGATCGGCAGTCGCTACCTCGTGCCTGTCCGACCCTTCCTCCGCCTCGTCGGAGCTGATGACGAACAAGACCCCCGAGCGGATGCAGCCGCTGCGGGGGTCGAGACCCAGGGCGCCTGATGAGCGATCCCCAGATGGAGAAGAACAAACACAGCATGCCACGAACCTCTGACATCCGTGAGGTAAGCCTCCCGGACGGCGTCGACCAGTACCTCGAGCAGGTGGGTGATCAGCTGCTCGCCGGCCGCACGGAGCTGTGGCGCATCCCGCCTGGCGTCCTCAGCCTTTGGACCTACGCCCAGACCGTCGCCCGGCAGCCGTTGCTCGAACAGATCGCTCGGCTCAACGCCGAATGCGACCGCCTGTACGTCGAGGTCGCTCGCCGCACACCGCCGACAGCGCCCGAGCACGTGCCGTTCGCCGAGCTCCAGCGACGCCGCACCGAGATGTACGGGGGTGGCCGATGACGGACACCGTTCCCCGGCAGCTCGTCCTCACTTCCATGGCGGACGTCGAGCCCGAACGGCAGCTGTTCCTCTGGACCGGACGCATCCCGATGGGAACCGCGACGATCTTCGCCGGCCGCGGCGGCGAGGGGAAGTCGACCTTCTCGCTCTGGCTCGCGTCCCACGTCACCCGCGGCACACTCGACGGCGAACACCAGGGAGCGCCCGGCCGTGTGCTCCTCGTCGGCCACGAGGACGACCTCGCCACCATCGTGGTGCCCCGGCTGCTGGCCGCCAACGCCGACATGAGCCTCGTGTCGTCGGTGAAGGTCCGCACCGTCGTCGAGGGGTTCGAGCTCGACGAGGTGCCGTCGCTCGTCGACGACCTCGCCCGCATCCGGGAAGCAGTCCAGCGGACCAACGCGCGCCTGATCATCGTCGACCCCCTGACCTCCGTCATGGCCGGCGCGAACCTCGACAAGACCGCCGACGTCCGCAAGGCGCTGAACCCGTTCGTCGCCCTCGCCGGGGAGCTCGGAGTCGCAGTCGTCGCGATCATGCACCTGCGGAAGGGCAGCGGCGACACCCGCGACCTCATGTCCGGCTCCCACGCCTTCCGCGACGTCGCCCGTAGCGTCATCCTGTTCGCCACCGATGAGGACACCGGCCAACGCGTCGCCACCGTCGACAAGTCGAACTACAGCGAAGCGCGCGGCGACTCGTTCGCATTCGAACTCGAGAGCACCCGCGTCCCCGTCGCCATGAACGAGTGGGCCACCGTCGCCCGCGTCAACTACCTCGGCGACACCGACACCACCGTCGACGACATCGTCAACCGGCCTGACCCCACCGACGTCACCGACCTCGGCGAGAACATCGGCGCCGTCGTCGACTGCGTGAACGCCCACCCCGGCGGCATCCGCACCAAGGAAGTCGCCGACCAGCTCGCCATCAGCCGCAACGCCGCCAGCCGCGACCTCGGACGAGCCGTCAAGCGAGAGCTGATCCGCCGCGTCTCCTACGGCCTGTACTACCCCCGCGCAACCGCATCACCGAGTGCACCACCTACAGAACCTGGTGCACCTGATGCCCTTGGTGCCCTTACGTCCTAAATCCATCAAGTGCACCAACAGCACCATGCCACCACGCACGGAGAGCAGTGATGCACTTCCACCCACCGGAGCAACCATGACCACCGAAACCACCCCCCTCGCCGACTGGATCGACTCCTACGTCCACCGAGCCGACGGGGACACCCACGAAGCCCTCCGCCTCATGGCAGCAGACCTCGGAATCCACGACCAAGACGTGCGCTACGTGAACGACCAGGACGACGAGACGAGGGGTGAGCAGCACGTCGCCGTCGTCACGCCGATCTCGCAGAACCCCGCGCCCGTGCGAGAGCACACATGCAGCACGCACAAGTACGAGAAGCCCCGGTCAGACGTCACGTCACTTGACAGTGAGTCAGGGGAGCACGAGGTGTGCTCGTGACCAACGCGACGACGGACGCTGTCGCCTGGCAGCCGGAGTTCCCGGGCCAGCGTGCACCCTTCGAGCAGGGCAACACCCTCGCCATCAAGCACGGCGCCTACTCCGTCCGCACCACCGGACCCATCGCCGAGAAGCTGGTCGACGCCGTCCTGAACGACCCCGAGATGTCGTTCCTCGCGCACGGCAGCTACCTGCCCGCCCTGAACGCCTGGGCAGCCGCAGAGGCCAAGGTGATCGTCCTGTCCGAGTGGGTGGACGGGATGCCCATCGAGCAGGCAGCCGAGAGCAAGCAGGGCCAGGTGTCGCCGCTCGAGCTGCTGCGCCGGTGGGAGTCCAACGCCACCACCCACCGATCACGGCTCGGGCTCGATCCGCTCGCACGGGCCCGTCTCGGCCGTGACGTCGCAGCGACCAGGGTCGACGTCGCCACGGTCCTGACGCAGATGCGTGAGGCTGCAGACCAGGGGGGTACCCCCGATGAGCGGTGAGGTGGCATCCCCGGCGAACGATCCCGGGATTTTCGCGGAGAAGCTGCTGGGCCGTCCGTTGTGGCCGCATCAGCTCGAGGTGGCTCGTTCGTCTGCACGGTACCGGGTGATCTGTGCTGGCCGGCAGGTGGGGAAGAGCTCGGTGCTGGCGACGATCGCGCTGTTCGAGGCGTTCACCCGTCGGAACATCCTGGTGATGCTGATCTCGGCGGGTGAGGCGGCGTCGCAGCGGCTGTTGGAGGAGTGTGCAGCGTTGGCGGGGCATTCGGACATGCTGCGCGGGTCGGTGCTGGACGAGAGCAAGAGCTTGCTGACGCTGTCGAACGGGTCGAGGATCCTGTCGGTGCCGGCCTCGGAGAAGCAGATCCGTGGCTGGTCGGTGGACCTGCTGATCGCGGACGAGGCGGCGTTCATCTCGGGGTCTGTGTGGTCGGCTGCCGAGCCTGCGATCATCGCGCGGCCGGGGTCGCGGGTGATCTTGACGTCGACGCCGTTCGGGATCGATCACTTCTTCCGGCGGCTGTGGCGGCGGGGGATGGACTCTCCGGATGCGATGTACGCGTCGTGGCACTGGCCGTCGACGGTGTCGCCGCTGATCTCGGAGGATCTGCTCGAGGAGATCCGGCAGCACGAGAACCCGATCACGTTCGCGCGGGAGTACCTGGCGGAGTGGGCGGACGCGTCGGGGCTGCTGCTGACCCCGGACGAGCTGCAGAACTCGGTGCTGGACTACGAGCTCGTGCATCCCCGTGACGCTCATGATCATGGCCAGTTCCGGACCCACCGCTTCTTGGGCGGGTCGCCGTTCACAGAGTGGGAGCTGCCGCGGGTCATCGCGGGGTTGGACTGGGGGTCGGCGCAGGACGCCAACGCGGTCGTGATGCTGGCGGCGCTGGACGACGATCGGCTGAACGTGCCCGAGCGAACGAACCGGTTCGCGGAGGGCGATCACGTGTTCTTCGTGCCGCATCTCGAGGTGCACCATCGGATGCTGTACGGCGACTTCATCGACCGGTTGGAGCAGCTGGCCAGCACGTTCTACGTCCACGTGTACGTGTCGGAGACGAACGGTGTGGGCGCATACCCGACGGAGGAGCTGGTGCGTCGGCTGGACCGCGCGTGGGTGGATCGGCGCCTCGCAGGGTGGGGGCACCGGAAGACGTGGGTGTCACCGGTGTGGACCGACAATCGGCGGAAACAGGCGATGTTCGGCAGGTTGAAGGGGTTCCTGCAACAGGGGCGTTTGGTGTTGCCGCAGCATCCGGAGCTGCTGTCACAGTTGGCCGCGTTGGAGATGACGGAGACCGCGGCGGGGAACGTGCAGATCAGCGTCCCGGAGACGCGGGGCCATGACGACCTCGCGATGGCCTTGGGGCAGGCGTTGGCGGGCATCGGGGACACGAGACGGGTGCCGAACCAGCGGTACTGGCTGCGTCCGACGGACCGTCCGCCGCAGGAGGTCGTGACCATGCCGACGGGAACGCGGGTGCCGATGCCACCGCGGATGCTGGCGCCGGACAACCCGGACGTGTTCGACGCTGGGGTGGCTGGCACGGAGAAGGACATCCGATGGTGAGTCCGTTCGAGGTGACCGCGGACGGCGCGATCATCGGCGACATGGACGAGCTGCGCAGGATCGTCCCGTGGCTGCAGGCGAAGTACCGGGAGGACGCGGCCCGACGATCTGGCACGGGAAGTCGCCTGCTGAACGACTTCATCTCCGCCTGCGCGGAGTCAGTTCGTGTCCGCGAGGTAGTGGGTGTGCCGTTCCCGGCACTCACGACTGGCGGTCCCGAGAGGATCGAGGTGTCGGTTGATGAAGCGGCCGTGGTACTCGGGTGCTCGCCGACCCTCGTGCGTCGAAGGGCTCGCGAGGGTCGGTGGCCGGCCCGCCGCATAGGACATCAGTGGCTGATCGACATCACACGCTTCTTGGAGGACTGATGAGCACGAAGAGCCAGCCCAGCCGCGAGCTGACCCCGGCCGAGATCATCGCGCAGGCCGAGGCCGAGTACCTCGCCGCGCAGCAGCATGTCGAGACGGTGGAGGCCCAGATCGCCGCCGGGGACGAGGACCTCACACCGGAGGATCTCGACAAGGCCAAGAGCGTGTCCCGGTTCGCCGACCTCCGCCGTGCCGCCGCTGAGCGGAAGGCCGCGAGGGCTGCAGCGAAGCAGCAGCGGGCGCACACCGCGAAGGTCATCGACGACAACATCATCGCCACCCAGGGTCTCGAGCAGCAGATCGACCCTCTGCTGCAGCAGGCGCGGGTGCTCATCGACCAGGCCCTCGAGATCACGAAGCGCCACGATCGCGCGGTGTTCGCCATCGCCGAGCTCGCCGAGACCGAAGGTAACCCCTACAGCCACGACGACGACCCCGACGTCATCGGCCTCGCCAGACCGGGCGCTTTCGAGCTGACGTGGTTCGAGACACGTGGGGTGCGGGGCGAGGTCTACGGCTCCCAGAAGGTGCTCACTCGCCTCACTTCTCAGTACCGCAACCGCTCGATCTGAACTCCCGGAGGAACACCCGCATGACCATCACCGTTCCTGGCGAGGACAACGCACGGTTCGCCGCGCTCCTCGCCGCCGCCTCCCCGAAGCAGGCCGTCGCCGGCCGCACGGTCACCCTCGACGAGAGCTCCCGGATCATCACCCGGCAGCAGCTCACTGACCCGGACTTCTACGCGAAGGTGCGGCTCGGTGTCCTCGACGGCTCAGTGACAGTCCTCGACCAGCAGCTCGACAGCGTCCGCATCGGCGGCACTGTGTATCCGCTGACCAGCGAGGACGCCCTCATGGCGCTCGCCAACTCCGAGGCGTCGTGGATCGGCCGCGAGGACGACAACCCGTTCCTGTCGAGCCTGATGCGCGGCAAGCGCGCTTGACCACGACGACGGGCTGACAGATGAGTGACACCGAGGTCGGCGGGATCAAGGGGTTCCTGAGCCTCGACGACACCGCGTGGGACGCGACGGTCGCGAAGGTGAAGGCCGACGCCGAGCAGATCGGCCGGCTGAACCCGAACATCCGCGTCACCCTCGACACCGCGTCCGCGGAGGAGCGTCTCGCGGCGCTGGACGCGCAGATCAAGGCGATCGGGTCGGAGTCCGTCACGGTCGGCGTGAACGTCGACGAGCGGTCCACCGGTGGCGGCGCAGCATCGGCCGCGGCGGCCGCGGAGGCACAGCTCGCAGCCGCGCAGGACAAGGCAGAGTCGAGCGCGCAGCGTGCCGCCCGGGCCGAGACCGAACTCGCCGCCGCTCGAGCAGCCGCGGACGTGGCGAACGAGGCCACGGCAGCTGCCGAGGCGCAGCTGACGGCCGTGCGGGAGTCGCAGACGTCCACGACTGCGCAACTCGTCGCCGCGCAGGAAGCCCTCGCTGTCGCTGATGCGCAGCTCGTCGCTGCCGCGGATGCCGCTGCTGCCGCGGAGACGGCTCAGGCTGCCGCTCAGGCGGAGTCTGCCGCCACCGCAGCGGAGGACGCAGCCGCGCAGGAGGCGGAGGCTGGCGCGACGACGAGTGCGACGGCGGCCCGATCCGCTTCGACCGACTCGATCTTCTCCGCGGTCAGCGCGAACAAGCTGCAGCTCGCTGCGATCGTCGCGCTGATTACTGCCCTCGGCCCGCTGACCGCGGCGTCGGTGGCGTACGCGGGCGCGCTCACCGGCATGGGTGCCGCCGGGGTGCTCGCGGTCCTCGGGATCAAGAACGAGATGACCGCCGGCACTGCGGTCGGCGACGAGTACGGCGCTGGCCTGCAGTCGCTCAAGGGCGACCTCGACGAGCTGTCCGGGACCGCGGCGCTCGGGATGCTGTCCTCGTTCGAGGCGGCGCAGAAGCGGATCAGCGCCGACATGCCGGAGCTGAACCAGGAGGTCGCGACTTTCACGGGCGAGCTCGGGCAGACCGGCACGACCATCCTCGACGCGCTCCTGACGGCGCTGCCCGTGATCAACCCGCTCCTGCAGGACGGTGCCGCGTTCATCCAGCGGCTCGCGCAGAGCATCGACGACTTCGCCGCCGGCAACGGTCTCAAGGACTTCGTCACCTACGCCGAGTCGGAGCTGCCGATCGTCGAGGACGCCATCATGGCGGTCGCGCACGCCGGCATCGAGGTCGTCACCGACCTCGCCCCGTTCGGGCAGATCCTCCTGCAGATCATCACCCTCGCCTCGGAGGGGTACACGGCGCTGCACTCGCTGAGCCTCGGGTTCGGTGAGTCCGCATCGGAAGCGGAGAAGTACACGCAGAAGGCCGCCACCGCCTCGACGGCGGGCGAGGCGTTCCGGGACTCGGTGCTCGCGCAGCAGTCCCCGATCTCCTGGATCGCGAACGCTGTTCGAGTCTGGCAGGACAACGTCGACGGGACGACGGCCGCGAATAAGCGAGCAGCCGCGGTGGAGCAGGCTCACGAGTCGCAGATCTCGAAGCTCGCCGCGACGTACGGGATGACGTCGGGCGCGTACGAGGCGGCAGCGAAGGCAGCCGACAAGCAGACCGCGTCGACCAAGACGGCGACGCAGGCGCTGCAGCTCGAGAACGACGCTGCGGGGCTGCTCACGAACGCACTCACCCTCCTCAACGGCGGCGCACTGTCAGTGGCGCAGGCACAGACCGGGGTGGCATCGGCCACGAACTCCGCGGTCCAGTCGTTCAAGGACAACAAGACCGCGATCGACGGGAACTCGGCCGCGGCGGTCGCGAACCAGCAGGCCATCCAGCAGCAGGTGCAGTCGGCGCAGCAGCTCGCTGAGGCGCAGGCGAAGGCGACCGGTTCCACGGCGGCCGGGGTGAAGGCGTACACCGACTCCAAGACGGCGCTCGAGGGCGCTCTCAAGGCGCAGGGGTCTCTCACGCCGGCGGTGCAGGCGTACATCGACAAGCTGTACGACGTCAACGACCTCAAGGTGAAGCCGACCAAGTTCGAGATCGACAAGGCCGCGGCCGACAAAGCGATCGCCGACTTCAAGGGCGGCGTCGCCTCGGTGCCGGGGAAGCACAACACCAGCCTCGAGGCGCAGAAGGACGCAGCAGAGAAGGCGATCGCGGCGCTCAAGGGCGACATCGCTACCGTCCCCGCGTCGAAGCGCACCGAGCTTCGCGCCGAGATCGCCGCAGCCAAGGCCGCGCTGCAGCAGATCAAGAACGAGCTCGCGGGTATCCAGTCGAAGACGGTGACGATCACCACCCGGTCTGTGATGCAGAAGGTCGGGTCGGCCGCGAACGACCCGTCTGTGTCCGGCAACGGCCGAATGGGGACGGACGCGCACGGCGGCACCATCGGGGGCCGCGACGAGCACGTGCAGCACTTCGCTCTCGGCGGCACGTCCGGCACCGTCACGGGATCGGTGGGGTCGTCGACGTCGGACTCGCTGCTCACGCGGCTGTCGCTGAACGAGGAGGTCGTGAACGCCTACGCGTCGTCCTACCCGGGCGCGCGGGCCGTGATCAAGTCGATCAACGCCAACCCCGGCAAGGCGATGGATGCGATCAACGGTGGCGGCGGGACCGTGAAGCACATCGTCGAGCTCCGTGATCGGACCGACAGTGGCCTCGGGCAGTTCGTCGAGGCGACTGTGACCAGCGTTGTGGTGAAGCGGGAGAAGCGGGCCCGAACGCAGCAGATCGGCGGGACTACCCTGTGACGGCGGACGGAGGAGGCCCTGTGGACGAGACGCCTGAGGAGCGTGCGCTGGCGATCGGCGGCCTCGCCTGCCACCTCGTCATCGCGATCCGGGAGAACACCCCCGAGGAGGTTCAGGGGCTGATCACTGCCGTACACCGATCCTCGGGCGTCGATGGTCTTGCTCAGCTGGCGTACGAGACCGCGAAGATCGCGGCGGAAGCATTCGACCGGTCCCTGGATCGCGAGGTGTGGCAGGGCGCCCTTCGCGACCAGGCGATACGCCTGGAGCTACTCGGCGACCTCGAGGAGTTCGACCGCACCGGCGGCGAGGACCTCGGCACCGACTGAGCTACCGGCGCCCCACCCGGCAGCGGTTCGCGGTGTCCTCCCGCTGGTGATGGATGGAGCAGCCCGGATGCGTCCAGTACGTCGCCGGGCGGCGTCGGCGGCGGGGGAACACGGAGCCGCTGAGTGAGAACGGGCCCGGGAGCGGGATGTGCCAGCGGACACCCATCCGTGAAAGGTACACGAGCGCTCGTTTTCGCGCGGAAGCGCGACAACGACGACGCCGCAAGCAGCGCCGTTCGCTAAGTCACTGGCGTAGGATCTTCCGCGCGTTGTGTGGATGGCACCGTTCGAACTACGAGCCGTTGTCGTAAATCGATACGGACTGTCAATAAGTGAACAGCGTGTGTATCGTGGCACGCATGTTCCACTCGACCGATTTTGCCGTGCTGGCGCAGTCCATCGGCGAAACGACGATCGGGTACCTCGGCCGTGAGACGCTCCGTGCTCTCGCCGTTGAGATCAACCCTCAGACCCTAGAGGCCGACGTCGAGATCGTGCTGCGGGACGACACCGAGGACGCCCGCCGCGCTGCGCTCACTGCCTTCCACGAGGTGGAGAGCATCTTCTTCGCCGAGGTCGTGCTTGCCCACAACTTTGTGGGGGAGCTGCACGACCGCCAGCGGGCGGTTGCAGATCAACGCCGTCAGTTCCAGTTCGCCTGACGTCGGCTTATGCTCGTCGCATGACGTCGAAGGCCCTGAGCACTGCTCAACAGTGCATCGATCGGGCTGAAGCATGCCGCGAGACGGCAGACAGGCTCGCCGCGGCCGGTGACGAGTGGGCCGCGGTCTGCAACTTCTACGCCGCCTTCCATGTCGTGCGCGCGGCACTGCTCGCCGATCCGATTTTCACCTCGATCAAGGCGTGCGCGGCGAAGCACATCAACCTCCAGATGAGCGACCGCGACGTCACTATGCACCAAGCCCGCCTAGGAACGAGCTCGGGTCGCGCCTTCGGAGTGAACGATCTGGTCAAGTTGCTCTACCCGCAGATCGAGTTCGAGTACCTCGAGCTTCACTCGTGGAGCGTGAACGTGCGCTACAACGAGGGACTCGAGCCACACTCGTCGATCGGAGCATCCCGGCGGTACTACGAGACGATCCGAACGGCGTACGACGAGGGCCGCCTGGTCGCTTGACCGTCCGGGAGCGGCCGTCGGAGGGTACGTCCGGCGGCCGCTCGCTCGTCACGGTACCGCGGGGTGGGGTCGCTGGTGCCGACGTCACCCGAAATTCACCCGCGGCTTCACCCCGTGCCGGTTACCGCTTCCGGGCCGAGGTGACGGGCACGGAGACGGTGGGCATCAGCAGCACCGCTTCCTGCAGCCGCTTCGACGACACGGCCGTGTAGATCTGCGTCGAGGCGAGTGAGTCGTGCCGGAGCATCTCCTGCACCACCCGGATGCTCACACCCGCGTCCACGAGCTCAGTCCCGTAGGTGTGGCGCAGCGAGTGCCCGGTGATTCTCGGATCGGTGATCCCGGCCTTTCGGATGGCGCCCGTCATCAGGTCGGACACCGACCGGTACGTGATGTGGCTGCCCGCGTTCGGACCGCGGCCCGGGAACCAGTAGCCGTCGGGCATCGCCTTCGCGACCTCCCGGATCGCCGGGTGCAGCGGGATCGTGCGGTCCTTACCGCCCTTGCCGCGCACGAACAGCGTTGATGCCGTCAGGTCGATGTGCTCCCCGCGGAACTTCGCGATCTCGTGGGCGCGGAGGCCCTGGTAGAGGCCCAGCATGATCATGACGCGGGTTCGGAAGTAGACGCCGGAGTTCAGCATCGCCTCGACCTGCTCGAGCGTCATCGGCCGTGGACGGCCCTTCGGGACCCGCACCTTCGGTAGGTCCTTCGCCGGATCCTTCTTGACCAGCTTCGACGCTTTCACCCATCGGAAGAACGCCTGCAGGTCCGCTCGCTCCCGCTGCATGGAGGCCGGCGCAATCCCGCGGCCCATGCGCATCATGAGATCCGTCGCCGTGATCTCCGCTGGGGGCTTCCGCGTCGCCCGGGCGAGAGCGAGGAGCATTGCCCTCCGCACCTCGATCGTCCGATCCGCGAACCCCTGAGCGCGTTCGTAGGACTCGAACAGGGTGAGGACGGGCATCCACGCCATCTCGACGACGTCGTGGCTCCCAGAGGCCGTCCACATTCCGGTCCCGCTGTTGCGCGTCCTGGACGTATCGAACGGTCGCAGCGGAACGACGTTGGTCGTCTCGGGCAGGAGCTCCTGGCCGGCGGCGGTCATCGCTGCGCGCTTCCCTTGCGTGCGGCAACCCACTCAGCCGGCGTCGACGGCTCGCCGACGAGGGACCGGAGGTGGGCGGAAAGCCGGTCGAGGTCGCCGGCCAGCTGTAGTAGCTCCTCGCTTCCGACCTCGGCGTCGAGCTCGATGGAGATCGCGTGCCCGAGCGTTCCACCGTTCGCGATTCGCGCGATCTCGACTGGTGCACCGAGCAGTGTCACCGGCTTCTCGTACTCACCCGTGTGCATCTCCGTCTCTCCCTCGTCGATGGAGAGCGGGCCCTCCATGACGTGCCCGGTGCACCACTGGTACTCGGTGCAGGCGACACGGCTGCCGTTCTCGAGGTGCGCCACCCCTGACTCGATGCTTCGGACGTAGAACACCCCGAGGAACCGGACGTACCGTCCGTCCATGAGTGCGCGCTCCGTGCCCGCCAGGCAACGTCGGAAGATGTCGAGCAGTGGCTCGACGCTGTAGTTGGTCGGGCCGTCGTCCATCTGGGTGGCGAACACGAAGTCGCCTGCTTCGATCTCGTCGTCGATGTCGTCGAGGGGGACGTCGAGGCGGCGGATGGCGTTGTTGCGGTTGATGATGGTCACTGTTCGCTCCGTTGAGCTGGTCCCGTTGCGGGACAGATGTGTGCACGCATATGTGTGCAATCTCGTTGGGAACGGTTGCGATCCGGCACGACCGAGACGGTCGGGGAGATCGGCGGTTTCCCGGGTGCCCGGGCCTCGTGATACCTGGTGGTACCGGTTGAGAGGCCGGGTGGCTCCCTTGAAAACAAGTGGGCAGTGATGTCTCGTGGGTTCGAATCCCACACCCTCCGCCGAGGGGCCTTTCGGAATTCGGAAGGTCCCATTTTCGAAGTTCCTCCGGGTAACGGCCTGTTCACTGCGGAGTAGCGGCGACTTTTCCCGGCTGACGGGCGGTAGCCCGGCGAGCTTTTCTTCCGTCGCACCGCGCGTCCGGGGCCGGTTAGATTCGTCGTTGCGCGGCCTGACCTGGGGTTTCTTGGCTCATCGCAGGTGGTGGGCGGTCGTATGCAAGTTCGAGATCGCGGGCGGGTTGGAGTGCGCGGTCTGGGCGGTCTCGCCGCGACTTGTTCGGCTTCGTGGCCAGGGCGAGGATGCTGCGGATCACGTTCGTTCGGCTGCTTCAGATGTCGTCGGCGTGGTGCTCCGGGAGGTGCCCTTCGATCAGGCGTGCGGTGTTGTGGTGATGGAGGTGTCAGCGGCGCGGGGCGCGGGGAACCTTCCGCCGCGAGGTCGCGCCTGGTCGCCGGGTGCGCGAACGGGAGACGACGCCGACGCTGCTGTGCGCGATGGGCGTTGGGCACTTGTGCGGGCGCTCTTGAGGGAGGGGGTTCGTCTGTCAGGTCGAGGTGTCGTGCCAGTCGACGGCGATGTGCGGTCCGCCCTTGCCCGGCAGTGGAAGCGGCAGCATGCGGCGTGGAGGAGCCGGGAGCGCGACGCTCTCGAAGCCTGGGATGCCCCGTTGGACCTTCGCCTGTGGGGCCAGCCGCCTGAAATCGATCCCCTGAAGGTTCGACCGCGATTCGTGGTCGTTTCCGACGTGGAGTCCGCGGACGCTGCGTTGTGGCGGTGGGTCGTGTTGAACGCAGGGTGGCCGGTGAGAAGAGGTACACACCGCAGGATTCGTGTGCTGGTCGTCGACGAAGGCCATGGTGGTCGGTTAATTGGAGTCCTCGGCGTCAGTGAGGCATCGGAACGACTGCCGCTGCTGCACGCTTGGTGTGGGGCTGACGTTGGCGCGACGGGATCGGACCGCGCCTGGCTGTTGCATGTATTCGAGGCGGTCGGGCCCTACCGCAGTACGCATGGTCGCATGCTTCTCGCTGGTCTCGTGACGAGCGCGGAATTCCATCAGGTGATCCATGAAGAGGCTGGTTCCGATGTGGCGGCGCTGGTGGTGCGAGAAGAGCTGGGCCGCCGAACGTTCGTGGGCTTCGAGGTGCCAGCTGGCCCGGTGATTCGATTGGGCTTAGGAGCAGATCATGATTGGCGGGTATGGGGAGAAAGTGCGCAGCTGCTGCTTAACGCGGCGCGATCGCGGCTCCGTGACGCGCCTGAGCGAGTGCCCGACGAGGGAATCGCTCTCGGGTCAATGGTGGGGCGTTCGGGTCTCGCAGCGCTCGGACTCGGGGCGCAGCACACCCGAGGTTGATTGGTTCGGGTGCTCAGGTGCTCGTTCTTCCCATGACGCGCGCGGCGCGTTCCGTGCTTGGCGGCGGTGGAGGACGGGAGGGTCAGGTTGCTGTCGCGACAGTGACGCGGTGGTGGGCACGGCGCTGGGGCAGGCGAGGTGTGGTCCCGATGGCACTGCCGTCACGCGCGACGCGCCCGGAAGAAAGCCGATTCGCGGCCTGACAAGGCCGCCCTAGTAGATCACCCCCGGACTGGGGTGAAATCGAGCCGCTCATCACTCGCGTGGTTCAGGCGGCGTAATGCGCCGTTGGGCTGGACCGGGGCTAGTGAAGCACTTTGGCTGCATCTAGAGACTTGTTCGGGCAATGGTCGACGACAACGGCGAACAGGGCTTTCTGTGATTGACACATCGGCGCTTGTAGGTACTGTAAGCCAGGGGTGAGCTGGAACTACAATCTTGTAACAAGACCCCCTGTGGTCGATCGTGGCGCATTCCACGCGAGCAAAGTACGCGTTTTCCCGGAGCCGTCGCTCGATGCATGCTCAGAGGCCCCGATCCCCACAAACACGCGGATCTGTCTGCTCGGATCGCTTGCGCGTGGACATTCCTGAGGGTGACCTGGCTCCTTGCGCATCGCCGCGTGCGGAAACCACGTGTCGTATCGTGATTGCACGGTCGAGTTCGGTCGACCGCTGACTACCGAAGGGCACGCATGGCACTCCCGCACGACTCAAGCTGACATGCCGCGGCGCAGGATGGATCCCCATCCAACCCGCCACTGCCAAGTCCTTCTGCACCCACAGACATAAGGGAAACCATGACTGCGCACCACGCGCAGGACATGCAGAAGGCCACCCAATCCGTTGGAGCGGATTACTTGGGTGGCCTTCGTGGATCCTCGCTCGGAAACCACGATCAGAATAGCCCGGCGATTCACGCTGGTCAACTGCGTCTGATCACGCATGCCTGCCACACCTCGCACAACGCCCGACGACCGTCCTCCTCAGACGCGACAGCGCCTCCCGCGTGACGCCGCCTGGGCGCAATACACCGCCGGCGGCCGCCCGGGTATCCGGGAGCTCGACGCGCGGATGTGCAGCCGCCGCATCCACCGCGCCGACCGCGTCCGACGTCAGCGGAGGGGCGCCGATGACGCTCATGACTGCGGACGAGCTGCTCGAAGCCGAGGCACGCCTGCTACCCAATGTCGTCGGTGGCGAGCCCGCTGTGCCGTGCGGCGTCCTCGTGGAGCGGTACGTGCCGTCGATGGCCAACACGTGGTGGTGGCATGAAGGGCGTCATGTCTTTCGACTCTGGGTGCTGTCCGCCTCGCCCAAGATCAACAACGTCCGAACCTTCCTGGCGATGATGCGTGCCCTGTCGCGGATGATGTTCTACGCCGAACAGACAGGCCTCGACCTCGACGTCGAGACCCTCTTCACGGACCGAGTCATCGATACGTTCATCACGCAAGGTCTTGGTCCTGGCATCTCGGACCGCAGCCGGACGGTCTACCGGTCCCGTCTGCGGGCGTTCGGTGAGGCGCTGCTGCGTCGGCCGCCGCGGCGACGCGTTCCTCCCACGTGGGGCCGTTTCGGCCTCGCTCGCCCGTACACACCGTCGGAGGTTGATGCCCTCTTCGATCTGCCTCGAGTGCAGCGGACACCGCTACTGCAACGCTTCGCCACTGGCTGGATCGCGCTGTGTATCGGCGGCGGCATTCGCTCCGGTGAGGTGCGTTCGATCGCGGCTGACGACCTCGTCACCGTAGGAGGTGTGCGATGCGTTCGCGTCCATGGACCACGCGAACGCGTCGTACCGCTGTGGACGCGCGTGCTGCCGATGCTCGACGCGCTTGCGGAAGAGCATCCAGCCGGGCCGCTCGCAGCGAACTATCGACCCGAGCAGCGAGACCCCATGCAGCAGCACCGCGACCGGCTCAAGATCCCAGCTTGGTCGCCACGGCCGCACACCGAGCGCATGCGTATCACCTGGACCGTGCGACTCCTCACCGCCGGCATCCACATCAACCGCTTCGGCGAATACAGCGGAACGCCGAACTTCCGATTCGCCGATGCAGCCCGACTCCTCCCCGATCGCGCCGACCACATCGTAGACGACCTCCGACTCGCAGCAGGAGACCCCAAATGAACCGCAACCACGGACGCGCGGATGCGCACCGGACGCTCTCGATGCGTAGACGTTCGCGTCGCCGGCCCATGACTAGCCCGAGCCGATTGCGCGACCGCGTAGCAGGCTGGAAACCTCGCCGATCCCCATCGGCCCGGTTAGCGAACCCCACCCGGCGGGACGGCGGTTCGGTCCTGGGCGACGCGCTTCGGGCGCAGCCATCCTGGCTCACCGACTTCGACCCACATGGCGACCTGTGCGATGCCCTAGTCGAGCAAGGCGTAGTGCGGTGAGCGTCGCCGTCGACAACTCCGAGGGCGCAGAAGGCACCGGAAGCGACGCGCCGTTGGCCGTCGATTGGCTGCGATTTGGAGTGCCAGAGCCAGCGCTGTCCTGCCGCCTGCCTCGGCACGTCCCTCAGATCCGGCTTAAATCGGTTCGTCGGTCGGTCAGCAATGCGCTTCGGATCTTCGACCGGTCCGGGCTCGCCGACGATGTGCTGCGCTACGACCGTGACCGCAGGGGTCCGGCGCGGACCGTGTCCATGCGCACCGTAATCCTCCTGCTCCTGGCGTACCAGGTGCAGCGTCCCAGCCGCGACCTTGCCTTCCTGCCGCTGGTTCGTTGGGCGACGTCAGAAATGTCCGGACAGGATCGCGAACGGATCGGTCTGACCCACCCCCGCTGGTCCTACTACAAGGTCGTCGCCACGTTCCACGCGTTCATCGCCCTGATCGACGATGCCGATTCGAACCACCGCGTCGACGGGGGTGGTCTCATTCGCGAACGCCACCCTGCACTGCCGTCCCGTCATATGATCCTCAACCGCATCATTGGCGCCGCCATCCCCGACGCATGCCCCCCAACTCCCGTGGCCGCACTCGATTCAACCGACGTTGAAGCGTCCGGCGCATGGGCGAACTCACCCGACCTTCCTGACCGCAGCGACGGCGACGACGAGTACATCCCAGACGACGTGGCACAACGCCCGGCGAAGCGATCGAGACGCCCAAAACGGCAATGGCCGCAGGGCCCCGATGGGCGCAACATCTACTCGTCCGACCCGGACGCGCGGGCCGGCTATCGAACCGTTGTACACAACCGATCGCGGATCTTCATCGGCTGGGACGCGCACGTCTTGTGTGACGCGGGTTGGTACGGCGCTCACCACTACGTGCAGTTCATCCGCGGCATGCTCTTCGAACCGGCCGGGCAACACAAGGGCCGAGCTGGCATCGATTTGATCGACTCCCTCGCACCGGGGTTCACCATCGACACGCTTTGCTCCGACCGCGGCTACAGCTACAGCGTTGCGGAGCAGTGGGTCGAACCTCTCCAAGCTCGTGGCATCACGTGGGTACACGACCTCCACACCAACCAACGAACACCACGCTCCCTCATGCATCACGACAAGTTCTCTGCGCACATCATGATCGACGGAACGCTCTTCACCCGAGGGATGCCAGAACGCCTCCACACGCTCCCCAGGTACCACCCCGGCATGACGTACTCAGAGAAGCGCTCTCTCGCCGCTCGCTATGACGAACGCGCGCAGTACGCGTTCGTCCCGAACGGTGGCCCTCGGAGCGACGGAAGCTGGCAGTACCGCGGGCCTGCCTACCTCGGCCGGGTGAACTGCATCAACATGTCTTCGACCCGCCGGCTCAACCGCAACGCACCCCTCACCAGCTGCCGAGAAGGCGACGGCTGCTGGTGCGATAAGATGTTCCGCCCCGGATTTAGTGGAGGCTCGGTAGTGCCGCCTCGACGGTAATCGGAGCGGGGTTGTGCCGGTAGTGGTCGTGCTCAAACTCGACCGGCGGGACCATGCCGAGTTCGCCGTGGAGGCGGCGGTGGTTGAACCAGTCGATGTACTCGACGGTCGCGATCTCGAGGTCCTCGATGCCCCGCCAGGGACCGCGGTGGCGGATCAATTCGGCTTTGAAGATCGAGTTCACCGCCTCCGCGAGCGCGTTGTCGTAGCTGTCGCCCTTCGACCCGACGGACGCGACCGCACCGGCTTCTGCAAGCCGTTCGGTGTAGCGGATTGCTCGGTATTGCACGCCGCGGTCGCTGTGATGGATCAGTCGCGTCAGATCGCGGTGTTCGCGTTGCCTCGTCCAGATGCCCATCTCGAGGGCGTCCAGGACGAGATCGGTGCGCATGTTCCTCGACAGCTGCCAACCCACGATCCGGCGGGAGAACACGTCGGTGACGAACGCGGCGTAGACCCAGCCGGAGAACGTGCGGATGTAGGTGATGTCCGCCACCCAGAGCTGATCCGGGCCGGTCGCGGTGAACGCCCGCTGGACCAGATCCGCGGGTCGATCCCCGACCGGACCTGGAACCGTCGTCTTCGGGCCCTTCCGCTTCGAGACGCCCTGCAACCCGGCGACCCGCATCAGGCGTTCAACGGTGCAGCGGGCCATCAGATGGCCTTCCCGATGCAATTGCGCGTGCACCTTCCGGGCGCCATAGACGCCGTAGTTCGTCCGGTGTACCCGCTCCACCTCGACGACGCGAGTGGCGTCGCTGATCGATCGGGCCGACGGCGGCCGCGCCTTGGCGGCGTAGTAGCTCGACGGGGCGACCTGCAACGTGCGACAGATCGGCTCGACCCCAAACTCGGCTTTGCGCTGGTCGATGAACGTGATCATCTGCTGGACGGGCGGTCGAGCTCCGCCGCGAAGAAAGCCGACGCCGACTTCAAGATCGCGTTGGCCCGCCGCAGCTCGCGGACCTCACGCTCCAACTCCGCGATCCTGGCCGCGTCGTCAGTGGTCACGCCTGGCCGGTCGCCGGCATCGATCTCGGCTTGCTGCACCCAGTTCCGCAACGTCTCCGGATTGATCCCGAGTTGCTCACCGATCCGACGCAACGCACCGGATCTCGTTGCCGGCTCGCGGCGTGCTTCCACCGCGAGCCTGACCGCTCGCTCCCGAAGCTCCTCCGGGTACTTCCTCGGTGCTCCCATGACTCTCATCCTCCCGTGGATTGAGAGCCTCCATCAGACACGGGGCGGAACAAGACACCAACTGTCGGGTTGCGCGATCAGCTCAGCGTGCGGCAGAAGTACGCGTACGGCACGAACCAATGGTTGGCGTACTACGGGATGCGCAACGCCAGCGAAGCCAAGATGGCGAACCTGAAGAGGACGCACGGGACGATGCGACGCGCCAGCTCGACCGTGAAGGGCACAACCGCGAACGCCTTCCTATTCGCGGTGCGATGCGCTGCCATCAACATCGCCCTGCTCGACGCCGTCTACGAGGGAAGCGTGACGCTCGCCACTACAGAGCCACGAGATGTCCCAACCACCAGCCCTCGCACTCGTCGAAACACCCCCACACACCTGAGGAACGGACCGAAAGCTCGACCGCCGCGTCGCACACGGCGCACACCAGAGCCCGACCGAAAGGCGCCGAAGTCAACAACGCCTGCACGGCCCTGACCAGCTTCGGCCCGCGAACAGACGCTCGGTGCTGCGGCGGCTCTCACGATCTCCAGCAGTGGACCGCGCGCCACGCGAGCGCGTCGCAGCTGGCGGAGGACCGCAGCCCGAGGGCCACATGCGAACCCGCGGATGTTGCTCGGCTGGGAGGGCCACGGCGATCAACGAGTCTGCCCATACAAATGCCCGTGGGACTGCCGGGACCCGGGTCCGCGACGCCTCCCGCGGCGCTCCAAGCGACCCCTGCGACAAGATTCTCTATAATTCCTATGAATCGGTCGCCCTCGGAACCCGACCTCGCCGGCCTTCGTCCGCGGCGTGTCGCCGGTACTCGTGTGGAACGCGCAGTCCGATTCGTCGTGGACTGACGAGCTATTCGGCGCCACGTTCGGTCGTCAGTGTCAACGACAGGCGCGCGTCAGCAAAGCGGCGAAGATCGCTTCGGCACTCAGGGGACCGTCCCACGCGTTCGAGGCTGCGATGACCTCCAGGCGTCGCAGGAGCGCCTCCATCGACAGATGACCGAAGCGTTGGTGCGCTTCTGCCAGATCCAATGCGACCTCGTCGAAGTCGACTGTGTAGCCGAACTGGCCGGCGAGGACCGCCTCGACACCGATGTAGGGAAACGGGCCGAACCAGGACACGTCCTCCGCGGAGCGACCGTCCCACACATAGCCCACCTCCCCAGGAACCGGTGGCAACGAAGTACCAGCAGGAAGGTGCACCACCGCTGGCCACGGGCTGGAACCAAAGCCCCACCGTCGATATGCGGCGCCGCCGCCGATCACCGCCCGGCAATCAGGACGAGCACGATCGCGGCGTGCCCGCTCCCACAGCGGCACGGCCGGTTCCAACGCGACCCACGCCGCTCGTGCTGCAACATCGATATTCCCGGCTGCAGGGTCGGCCACGACGTGCAGCCACACCCCCGGCACGACCTCGTTGAGTTCGCCCGCGCGTGCCATCGCTCGCAACGCGGTGCGAGCGTCGACCCGGCTCCAGGATTGCTCGAGCTGCTCGACGGTCAGGAATCCTTCCTGCGACGCGGCAATCTCCAGCATCCTCGGCCGGACCGTGCGCACCAAGGCGCAGACGCTCCGCGCCGAGGCGGACGGCGGCGTGTGATGCATCCTGCGGGCCCGCTTCATCAACGGCTCTCTCACAGGCCCACACCCGTCGCTGGGGAACAACCAAGATCCGTCACCGTCAAGGAAGGAAGATCAAGGAGCCTGAGATTGTCCGGCTCCGTCGCGACCGGCAGTGCGATCGTCTGGCGGCCGTTCCCGTCATCCGCACGCCCACCGACGTGCATATGCCCATGCAATGCGAGCGCCGGCTGCACCGCAGCAACCAGCCGGTCGATTCGGCGACGGCTCGCGGCAGACAGGGTCAGCCTTCGCTCAGACCACCGACCCGGTTTCGCGACGATGTACTCCACCTCCCGGACGCCGGCATTGGGCGGCTCGTGCGTGAGCAGCACGTCCACACTGCCGGCTCGTGCCGCGCGGTCGACATCTGCGTCGGTCGGTGCTTCTGCCAGTGAGCGATCAGCGTCAACAGAGACGGCACCACCGAACGACAGAAAAGTGCGACCAGCGAGTGAGAAGCGGAAACCGCGAGGGAAAGCCCAAATGTGCGGCGAGAGACGCCGAGGACGCTCGGGATGCGCAGCAAACGCCGGCCCCAACGCGCTCCAATCGTCGTGATTACCGGGGGTGAGCAGCAGCCGAAGTTCCAGCTCCGCAAGCAACTCTTCGAGCCGGGGCAGGAAGCCCTCGTGGGCGTAGACCCGCCCGCCGCCAGCAAGACGGACCGGTTGCTCCCAGCGGAGATCCCCAAGATGCAGCACCGTGTGCACCTCCGGATGGAGCCGGCGGAGTAGCCGCAGTTTGCCGTACACATGCTCCCCAAGCGACTCCCAGTCGCCTGCAACCGCCACCTTCGTCTCACCCTCAAGCGTCAGGTTCGCCCCCGGACGTCCTGACGCGGTTGGCCACACCAGTCGCGCGTTCCCACGAACGCTCAGTCGCTCGCGCTCGTTCTTGCCGCGCTCAACCACGCCGAGATCCTCGTCCGTCGGCGCCCGCTTGATGCCTTCCTGCGGAAGGCGTGCGATCCGCAGCATCCGTGCGTGGGCGACTGACGGGGATGACCATCGCGAACGGCTGCCCGTGGAACGTCAGAATGAGTCGCCATCCCGAGCGGACGCGGCGGACGACGCGTGCATCCCGACGGAGACTCGTCGCGGTCGTCACCTCAACGCCCCAGGGGATCTTCCAGTCCATCGCTGGGTCGCCAGCGCGTGCCGATCGGTCGAGCATCCAGGCGATGAAAGTCCCAGGCGCGACGCCGAGCGCTTGCGCCGCGGAGAGCACTCGCTTTGACTGCGCGATTCGGCTGCTGACTGCGCTCACCTCAGGAGCGACAAGGGACGCATGATTCGTTCGCATGACACACAGCCTCACCCTCATTCAAGCCAGGACGTTTGTCCCGAACATGGACGAAGATCGCACTTGGGGACAGCGGTCCGCAAGGTCTCGTGAACTCACTTGCGATTTCATACAGTACGTGTCGAGGTGTCACAGAATGGCCAGGGTCAGGCCATTACGCCGATCCGTAGTGAAGCAGTCTGCGCTTTTATTGCAGAACGGGCGTAGGGACGAGCATCAGAAAAAGTTGCACACGCCGATTCGATGGTCGGACGGTGGTTCTTGCTAAGCTTCAAACAGCTTGAGCCGGCACGCATGATGCGTCCGGCTCAGAGTGGATGCGCCGACGCCGTGGAAAGTGACCGGCGCGCCCAGTTGTGCTGATATCAAATTGAACATCGTCCATCGCGTGGACGGCTCGGCCATATTCGCACGGGACCGCGTGCGAGAACAAGGCTACCTGGCCATCGATGGAACTTGATGATCATGAACGAAATGCCGCGTGATCCCGAAGCGATCAGCAGCGTGGTCCGAGCGGCGCGCGATGATGTTCTCGCGCGGCTACGGGATGCAACCGAGCAGTATCGCCGATCGGACGACGAGCGGCGGCAGCTCATGGTGACAGCCGCTGACCTGGGGCTCTCGATTCGGCAGATCGCGGCCGTCACCGGGGACGGTCACTCGTCAGTGGCGACATGGATCAAACGCACGCGCACGGGTCGCGGTCCGCGCGTTGAGAACGGCCACCCGGCGGACCTGTGAGATTGAACAGACGACGCGTATGGCCGCTGATCCCTGACGTCGTCATGGGTCCGAGGCCTGAACACTAGCGCAATCGTAGAAGGACGCCCGTCGGTCTTCATGCGCTTCCGTTCTGCCCGAGACGGCAGATCGGGCTCGCCAGCGGTAGGCCGATGCTGTTGAGGTCGATGGATGCGGTCGACGCAATAATGACGAGCACGCTGGTGACGAGGCTGATCAGCGCTGCGATCAAGGGTCATCCCGGCGGCGGCGTCGGGGAGCGAGCCCAACGTGACGATCAGGACGACGAGGGCCGCGACAAGGACGATGGCGCTACCGCTTCCGGTGGCATACCCGACATCAGGCAGGACCGGTGCAGTTGCGCCGACTCGCAGCCCAGCTGGGTGCGAAGCGACCAGGAGCCGCTCCATTGAACGCTTCGCTGCCGGAGTTAACGCGCCACAAGAGGCGGTGACCGGCAGCTTGATCGTATGACCGCTGGGTGCGTTCAGTCGTGCTGAACGTGGGGCGCTGCACGGATCTGGGGCCGCTCGACGCTGCCGATCGCAGTCAGGCGCAGCGCAAGGTCGTGGACCCAAGTGATCTGGGTGGGAGCTTAACTAGCGACTTCGCGCCGAGCCGTGTGCCCCAGGACCAATTGTCGTCCTCAACCGATGGACTAGGGTCCCGAGAAGGAGCCTCACCGTGATGACTCTCACCCCTTCGCCGCTGTCGAACGCGGCGATCGCCGAGTACGCCGAGCGAGTCGCTGAGGCGCACGGCGAGTACGTGTCGGGTAACCGTGTGGATCTGGACCGGCTCGTAGGACGGCTCGGCGGTCGGATTCAAACCTCGCTGGACATCCTCGGACACGAAGCTCTGACGGTCCACGACCGCGGCAACTTCACCGTGCATCTACCGCCGCTGACTTCCGACCGGCGTGACCGGTTCACGATCGCGCACGAACTCGGGCACTACTTCTTGCACTACTTGCACCCAGGCGTGACTGGACCGAAAGGGTTCGCACGCGGCAGCCGCAGTCGAGCAGAGACGCAGGCAAATATCTTTGCTTCCTCACTGCTGATGCCGCATCAGCAATTCCGAGAGGCCGTGGAACGGTACGGGCAAGACTGGTGGCGGGTTGGAGAAGAGTTCGGCGTTTCTCCGAGCGCCGCATCAGTTCGTGCACAAGTTCTCGGGCTTAGTTGATCGGGCGTGAGTGAAGCAGGTAAATCCAAGTTGTTCGTGTCCTGCGACTTGGTAGGATCGACACAATTCAAGCAATCGCGCCCAGGCTGGCAGAAGGTCTTTCTGTCGTTCTACAGAGAGTTCCCACAGTTTGTTGCGCGCGCCAATCTCGCTGCGCATGGCGACGAGGAGGGTGAACCGCTAGCGTTCCATCTATGGAAAGCTGTCGGAGACGAGTTGATCTTCGAGGTTCACGTCCGTGCAGAGAAGGATATCGGTGCCGCCATCCGCGTGTGGCTGCACGCCATGCGCGCATACGAGCAGGAATCGCTCGCAGAGTTTGGTCTAGCGCTCAAGGGTGGGGCGTTTGTCGCAACCTTCCCCGGTCCGGACAGTGAATCAACCATTCCTCGAGATCCGAGCTATGAAGATTCGGACGACCCGGTGGTTGTGCTTAATGAGGACGCCCTGCGTGGTCGACGTGCGCACACCAAATATTTGTACGATTATTTCGGGCCCAGTATCGACACCGGGTTCCGCGTCTTTGGTCTATCGTCCCGGCGGTACTTCACCCTGAGCGTCGAAGCCGGCTGGGCGCTTGCAAGCGCCGCCTACGCAGCGACAGGCGATAAATCAGATACAGACACTCATCACGTCAGCGACGTTGTTCTGCATGGTACCCACACGCTGAAGGGAGTCTGGGCTGGCCGCGAATATCCAGTGTTCGCTATCGACCGTGACCACGGCGACGCGGTCAACGTCGCATTGGCTCAGCTTCGCGCAGAGGAAATGACGGCACACAAAGTTATCGAAGTCTGCCACGCCTGTCACGCAGACCCGGGCTGGCCTTCGAAACTGTACTTACCAGCGTCAGCAAACAAAGCCTTCTGGCACGAGCCCGACGACGCAATCAAACCGCTCCTCGAGACAGAGACGCCACGAGACGTCAGTGATCGCGCTGACAGCGACGGCTCTCAAGGTCAAGGGCTGGACGAGTCGGCACCGCTCAGCTAGCGGCTGGGACGTCGACTGACAAGTTACCAGCCCATAATCGTCCTCTGCCTGCAGGACCGGATGTCGCCCTTGGGGGCGCGTATCTGGAGGGTACTCAGTCGTCGTGCTCATGGCTCGTCGACGCCGTGGTGACCTTTTCACCATGGATCATCGAGAGGGCGATTCATGTCGCTCCGGCTGCGTTACTGCCTGTTGGACTAGGTTCGCGACCGATGTCCGCGCTGGACAAGCTTGTATCTGCTCTGAGCAGATCGGTGAGGATGGTGATCGGGATGGTCGCCTTCACGGCATCCTTCGTTGCCTCGTACGGAACGGAACGATGCGCTGGGCTCGACAATGGCGGTCCGACTCTGCAACCGTGATCGCGCTCGTCGTTTCCGCTACCGGTTCGGCGCTAGGTGAAGCCGATCTACTGCCCGCTCCGTGGAGTTCGCGTCGCGCGTGGAGGGTCCCACTCGCATGGTTCGTGGCAGCGATCCTGGTTGAAGTCGCCGTCTGATACGTCGGCTGGTCAGTGCAGGTAGCGGCACGATCCTCGAAAAAAGCATCCTCGTTCCGTACGCCGTCGTGAATGCCAGACCATAGCGGTCACCCGCTCTGATGTCGTAGCCTCAGGTCAACTCAACCATCATCGGAGATGGGACGGGCACGAGAATGGCACAGCGAATCCTGATCGAGCGTAGTGACGGCAAGTGGGGCTGGCAGCTCAAAGCGAACAACGGACAGATCGTCGCCACCGACGGCTCGCAGGGGTACGAGAACGAGTCGGATGCTCGGGAGATGGCCGATCGGGTTATCGGCGGTGAGTTCGCAGGGGCCGAGAAACGCATACGTCGACAGCCGTAGATGCACACCTGAACTGACTGAGACGAGTCGGCAAGGCATCGAGCTTCGACCACGGGCGGGTAAGCACCCATCCAACGCGAGGTTACCTGCGAGTGGTGCCTGCACCCGCTCCGTCCGACCCGTTAGCCTGCAACGGTGACTGCCAACGGTGCGAAACACGCGTTCATCTCCTACGTGAAAGAAGATACGGCGGCTGTTGACAGCCTCTGTCGCATCCTTGATCGCGCAGGGATCCCATATTGGCGAGACCGGAAGGACTTGGCGCCCGGAGACGCGTGGCGGGCGAAGATCAGATCTGCGATTCGTGATGGCTCGCTTGCGTTCTTGGCGTGTTTCTCTGACCAGTCTCGTGCTCGGGGGAAGTCATACATGAACGAGGAGCTGACGATCGCGGTGGACGAGTTCCGTCAGCGGCCGCCGGGTGCTACTTGGCTGATCCCTGTCCGCTTCGACGACGGTGAGGTGCCTGACTGGGATCTCGGGGCGGGGCGGTCGCTGACAGACCTGAACTACTCGGACCTCTTCGGGGAGCGGTACGCCGAAGAAGTAGCTGGCCTGATCGCGAGCGTGGCATCGGTAATCGGTGCGAACTCCGAGGTCCCGGACCAGGCCGCGGAGGTGGTCGCTGGGGCGCAGCCGGATGACCGTGCGGAACTGATGCGTCGGCACACGAAACGGATGCTTCCAAATCCCGAGCAACGCATCGCCTTGGATGATCTTGTCCGGCAGGAGACCCGCCGAGTAGTCGATGCGCTGACCGGTCCGGCGTTCCCTACCTCTCCAGAGGGTGTGCCACGGTCGGAGATGCTGCCCTTCGCTGTCCGGCGCGCGATCGACATGGCCAAGCTGGTAGAGCCGCTGTGCTGGTCGATGCAGGTGGCGGCGCGGTGGGCTGACCCTTCGACCATCGAGTTATGGGCTGGCGTGCTGAAGTCGGTGGCGACTGCTGGACTGAAGATTCAATCCGGATACACACTGCTCGCCGCCCTGCGGTCATTGCCAGCCTTGTGCTTGCTCACTACCGGCGCGGTCGCAGCGCATGCGTCCGGGCGGTGGGACAACCTGCACGCGCTGACATCGGTGATGATCCCCGACGCCGGCCGCGGCAGCGAGCCGGTACTGAATCTTGTCACTCCGTGGCACGCATTTGACTCCAACGAGACACTGCCAAACGTCCTGGCACGGTCGGAACGCGATGGATCGGACGCTCCTGCGCAGTTTGAGTCCCTCGAGGCAGGAAGGATGCCGAAGCTGCTGACGCCGATCAGCGAGTGGATGCTGAATTGGATGCGGCCCTGCTTCGATGAACAGTTTGCGTCCCATGACGAATACGAGGGTGCGTTCGCGGCGGCTGAGACCTTCCTCGGCGTCATGTCGGAAGACGCGGCGTCCCGAGGCGCGGTCCGGTTCGGATCAGCTTGGTACGGGCGTGACACCTGGCGCGACCGCCACCGAGAAGGCAACGTCGTCGACGATCTGATCGCGGAGGCGGAGGCAGCGAAGGAAGCCTGGCCGCCACTTGTCGGTGGACTGTTCGGCAGAGACGAGAAGCGAGCCCTCTCAGCACTTCGGTCCTACCGAGCGAACTTCGCGGAGGTGGCACGTAAGCGCTGGTGACCTGTCCGCGTGCGCTGGGCGTGCGAATCGCGTTCCGGACGTCCCGTCAGGGGCGGCAGATCTTCGCTCTTGAAACGCCTAAGCGACCAGTGTCCCAACGGCGTCGGTTGCCTAACGCCAAGCCGCCGTCCAAGCCGCCTGAGATGGAACGTCAGTCAGGACGCAGGGGACCCGTTCGCCGCGCACCTCTCTTGCTGCCGATGGTCGTCCAAAGTCTCCGCAATCAGTTCCGGTACGGCAGACAGTGCAGTGCCCAGCAGGATCCGACCTGCGAGGAGTCGAAGGGGCTGGATCGCGCAAAAGCGGCTCGTGCGCGGCCTTCCCCTCGGTGGTCGCGGCACGAGCCGTGCTTCTCGTTGCCACGTTGGGATTGATGCGCTTCGCTGGTCCCTGTATGAGGTACCGGGATGGGTTTCCCGACATCGTTCAGCGCGCGTGCCCGACGCAACTGGAGATTGCATCTTCGAACGGATACGCCGCAAACCTGGTACGCGCTGCTCACGGCCTAGATCCAAGAGGATGCGACGGACGGACTGACGCGCATCTCCTCCACCTAGTCGACCTCGTTACGCTCATCATCGACGGTGAGCTTTCCCTCATAGATGTACCCGCTGAGATTGATCGGAACGACTTTCCCCTTCAGTATTTGCACTTCGACCTCGATGAGGCTGTGATTTCCCGGATCAAGCAACACCGCGTCGTCCATCAACGAGGTTGCAAGCTCGCGCTCGCCACTATTGATGTGCCGGGCGGCCAGGAGGACGCGGAAAGCAGCGTCGATGCGTCGCGGGAGTTCAAGAGACACGCGAGCCCGTCGCAGATCAATGTCCCGTGCATCCAGAACGGCGACAAGCTCCTCGGTCGTCCACGGGGGCTGCTTGCCCAATAGGACGCCAAGCGTAAGGGCCGGTACTGAAGGCCTGTTTAGGTCCGTTTCGAACTTGTCGATCAGTCCGGCTGAGCCCGGCCGGTGAAGCGCGGGCCCGGTCAGGCGATGCCACAGCACGTACGTTGCGATGAACGGCACACGCTGCTCGGCTTTCGCGAGCTGGGGGAGCAGCTCCTCGATCCGCTCCAGTGGCGCGGACATGTCAGTGACCTTCCCGTCGCCGCTCAGGGCGGCGACAAACATCTGGACGGTGTGCCCGAACAGGAACGGCCCGTCAGCCGCGCCGAACGACCCGTACCCGTGCAACCACAGTTCCGGCGACATCTTCACTTGCATGATGCCCGGAAGGTCTCCCTGCCAATCGTGATCGATATCCACGCCTGTCGGGGCACGGTCAACGAACGCGCGGATCACGTGACGGCTGAGCCGGTTCAGCCCCTCCAGCGTGAGCACCCATCGATCCTTCATGATGGTCGTGTCCGCAGCGCCCGACATGTTCCACAGCTCCGGCGCGAGATCACGAATCTCGTGCAGTGACACCGACCGTGTCTGGTACGCGAAGTCGAGTGCTCGCGGAAGATCAACGGCCCGGATCGGGTTGTCCGCCTCCGAAGCCTCAGCGCGGTAGTACGACGACGTCACATGCCCAAGAACGAACGCCTGGAACTTGCGACGCAACGACAGCTGGTCGATCTGTAAGACGGCAGCCCGTACTCGCTCGACGCGGTCCTCAGGCAGACCTGCAACGGCCGCATCCACTGCTTCCCGCTTCCGCTTGTCGTACGATTCCCATTCCGGAACAGGCACCTCAGTACCCGACGACAACGATTCCAACGCCGCCACGAACAGGCTGTACGACAACGTCGCGTCGCTCTCGGCAAGCACCGCCGCGTCGACCACGCGTCGAATAGCGCGCATCGCTCGCACAAATGGACCACGACGAAGTGCGACCAGCTGGCCAACGAACGCCGCCACGTCCGCAGCGCAGTCGTCCGACAACGCACGCTCGGCTTCGAACGTTCTCCGGAGCCGCGGCCCTCGACGTCTGGACGTGCTCTCACGTGACCGGGTGAGGCGTTCTCCTAGGACCACACTGTCCAGCACGACAGCATCCGTCGTGAAGGCAACTACATCAGCGATGTCCGACAACAGTGCTACACCGTCCGTCGCCACATGGAACGACTCCGAACCATCCGCGCTCTGCTTCGGCAAACGATCGACCGCAGAGATCTCGACAGCACGTTCCAACGCCGAAAATTCCAACCGCCCAACCGGCAGGTCAACTGCCCCGCCGTCCGTCAGAACCAGGTTGGTGAAGAAGCGTTGACGCTGTTCGGTTTCCCACACCTCCGCATCCTCGAAGAACTTCCCAGACGAGATCTGAAGCATCAACCCTCCGCCGAACGCTATCAACTCGTGGCCATGCTCGCGCCAACCACGTCAAGCATCGCACCCGCACCCGCGGCCGCCGAGAACGCACGAACCGGACTGGGGTGCTCCGCCAGTATGAGCGCGAGCCTACTGCGCTCCGCATCGATCTTGAGACTGGGGGAGAGCACCGTAGAGACTTCGCTTGGCGACTCAATCCTGTTGTCCAGCTAACCAATTTGGGCTTGGAGCCGATAAGGCGCGATTGGGGGAGATGTATGACGACAACACGCGCGATCTCGGTGATGACGCTCGCCGACGTCCTTCGGCACAGTGATCTTCGATTCGCCCATGCCGACACGGACCCGCTCCCTGCGTCTCCCGGTGTCTACTGCCATGTGGACCCTTTGGACGGTGCAGTCCTCTATATAGGCTCCGCCGCAGGCAATCACGGTCTGCGACGCCGACTCGGCAGCGAGCTGAACTGGATCGCTGCCACCGCCGGTGATGATGGCCACCTATCCCGCCGCACCAATCGTGCAGCTGTGATAGCCGGCCTGGTCGAGCACCGGACGCAAGCGCATTACGCGATCACCGCGACGGGGGCCGACGCGCGCGCCTGGGAGCGTCGTCTCGTGCACCTGAGCGTGTTGCTGACCGGCGCGCCGCCGCTGCTTCGGGGTTGGGACGTTCGTGGCGCTTCCGCGGAGGCCTTCCATTGGGTTCGAGCGCGTCTACAGCCCTGATCACCCGTCCACCTATGCAGAAAGTTCTCAATGCCCACCTTCAAGTATGTCACCCCGAACGACGCCTATTCGCTCACCCACCTGATCATCGCCAAACCGACCAATGCGTCGCTCGTTCAATACGATGCACTCCAACCCGCCGAGCAGCGTCTCGTTCGCGCTGAACTCACTGCACGCGCGGAGGACCGCCAGCAGGGTCGAGTGCTGACCGTCCTGGTTGCGGCAGCCACGCTGGTCATCGGATTCCTTGGGCTAATCTTCAACGTCGCGTTCTCCGCTCATGGAGCAGCGCTGTCCTGGGAAGGGCCGGCTCGGATCATTGGCCTCTTGGTCCTGGTTCTGCTCGCCAGCTACGTGGGCATCTGGATCCGAATCGAGTACCTCGACTCGCGCGCCCTCCGCGCCCGCGCCATGCTCGAAGCACTTCGCCCTGCAGAGTGATCCGTGATCACATAGTTGGTCGACGGACCTGTAGTGCTGCCGAGCACGCGAGCACGCGAGCACGGTGTACGCGGGCACGGAGATGTTGGGGACGGGAGCGGTTGCCCCTATGACAGCGGTGATGCGTGTGTGCCTCTGAGTGGCCGACTCACACGGGGCGGCGGTTCAAGCGCGACATGCCTATTTGACTGCGCGCTGATGGAGCGATCTGCCCGCGGACCCCTACAGTAGGGTTTATTGACGATGCGTCAACAACGATGGCGTGTCCCTCTCGATCGGATTGACATGGCGCGCACCTACCGCCCGTTCCTCGCCGCGAAAGCAGGCGAGACCGCTGCGTTGTCGAGCGTCTCGACGTGGTCACACTTCGAGCCGGTTCTTCGCATTCCGCCGCAGGACAAGGACTGGGTCGCTGGAGGCTACAAGAAGACGCTCGACGGCCACTTGGATGCCGTCATCGAGCGGATCACCAACGCGGTAGGGGCACATAGCGTGTACATCGACACGGAGGCGCTCGGCACGGAAGGCCCGACCCACGGTGTGCATCCGCTGGCATGGGTGCTGACCGAGTGCGCGCGCCTTGGTGCGGACGTTCGGCCTGTGCTCCGGGCTACGTCATCGTCCGCCGCGCTTGCGGCTGCTCGCGCTCATCACGCCGCGGCGGGCACCGGCGTCGGAGTCTACGTCGGCATTGACGACTGGGAGACTGGATCCAGCGCGGCTGGCCGCGGGTTGATTTCCTCCGTCGGCCTCGCCGACGCGGTGATCGACCTCTTCGTGGATGCGGGTCCCGCGCCGTCGACAGCGTCAGCGGTGGATCTCGACGCCGAAGTCGACGCGCTGACCGCCGGACACTCCTTCCGGTCGGTTACCGTCGGGGCGGCTGGGTTCGTGGATGCCCGTTCTGTGCCGAAGGGCCAGACGTTGCACCCGCGCCTCGACCTAACGACGTGGCTGTCGACCTACGGCTTGCGTGCCGGTCTCAGCAAGTCGGTGGTGGACTTTTTCGATTACGGCATTGAAAACCCATGGTATTTCGGCGGAGAGGTTAACCCGGCGTTCTTGTCGTTCAGCGCGTTCTTCCGATACACGGCAGGGCGGCAGTGGGTTCTCGCGAAGGGCGACCTCTACAAGGGCAGTGGCGGCTCTGGCCGCGGCGGTGAGGCGATGGTTGATGTGCTCACCGATTTGACGAAGCATCCGCTCTACAAAGATATGCTCGCTACTGACGCGGATGCCTGGATCGATCAAGTCGTCGCGAGGACGACCGGTCCCGGCAATCCGCAAGGTTGGCGGAGGTGGGGCACGCTCCGCCACATCGCTATCACTGAGCGGCAGGTCTCCAGTCTGGCCTGAGCTGCAGACGCGATCTAACAGCGTCGCGGAGGGCGTTCGTAGAAACCTGCTCCACAAGCGCCCTCCGAAGCTGGGTCCCGTTTTTTGAACGCATGCCCCGATCTGATCCGAGTGACGCGAGCACCTCTAGCGCTTCATCTCGCCAGAGCAGGCTGGTCAGGTACCACGGGTCGAGGGTCCTGTTCCGGCGTGCTTGTGAGCGTCGGACCAGCCGCATCCCGCTGCGTATGGTGCACGCCTCCGTCACTCCCCACCAGTCGGGAATGATCCGGCGCGCACCGTCGAGGTGGCGGGTGTCGACAACGAGCGTGACGTAGTCAAAGACGCGTGAGAAGACCTCGACCTGCGATGGCAGACGGCGAAGCGAGTCGCGTTCGCTTTTGATTTCGAATCCATGTAGATGGTCGCCGATTAGAGCGACGTCGACTCGGGCCTCGCCAGCGATACCCATCTCCTCGACGATGTACTGCTGCCGCCGACCGCGCGCGAGCTGCGACAACAACGCAGCACGCAGGTCTGCATCGGTCGATCCAGGCGACTGGTCGGAGGTTGCCATCGAGGTCGCGAGGGTGGTCATGCGGGCTCGATCACGTTCACGAGTGTGGGTCCTTTGAGGCGTCGGGGCAGCGTGCCGCCAACTCTAGTTCCGAGTGTCTGGCTGTGCGGCACGTCCACGCGATCGGTCGCTGACTTCTGAACAACATCCCGTCGAGCACCGCCCAGCTGCGAACCAGGGCAGGGGAGGAGTCACCGCTCTCCCGCTCATCGGGCCGTTGTGCACCTTTGCCCGGACTTCGCGGCAGAGTTTCGGCGGCGCCTCTGCAACGCCGTTTGAGAGCGTCCGATGTCATTACGCACGAAGATCGGGTCGAGGCCAACGGGCAGAGACATACGACCCCGGAGGGATCGCGAGAGAGATGCAACTGTCGGAGAGGTCCCTCCGATCAAACAGCAAGCTCCGTGAGTTGTGACAGGACGCTGACGAGGGGGTGTCGGGATGGGCGGTCGAGTAGCGACTGAGGTCATCCAACCAAGTAGTTCGGTTTGAGCCTGTAGCGCTTGGACGGTAGCTCGATCCGTCTTCGCGCATCCGCGGGTCAGAGCTGACAGCGCACAGTCCCCCTTGAGATGTCGTCCACCGTGGGCCGCCAGGTCGGACAGCAAGGGCGCACCGACAGAGGATGGTGTGGCACCCCACAACACGGAGAGAACAAATGGCAAACACCCTCGACGTCGGCGATCGCAGATTCGGGCAACTCCTCGGCCTTGGAGCCGACGGGCGCCCCATCGAGGTCCTCCTGGAACGAACTGACACGGGCATCAGCCTGACTGTCACGTGGGCGTCATCGGAGGACGCCGCATTCGCGTCCTGGTTTGTCACCGAAAGCGCAGTCTCGTCCACCGAGGGCGGCGCGCGGCCGTCGCCACCTCGTCGTCTCCGGTTCCACGACACGAAAGGCTTCGTCACCTTGCTCGGCTGCTACAGCGGCGGGTACACGATCCGGCACGGTGGCCTGGCATCGGGAACCATCCGCGCCAGCTTCGCAGTACTCGACGCACCGAGAGACACCGATTTTGACCACATTGGCGGTGCTCGCTCGTCGGTGAGCCACTTGCAAGGATGGCTGGGGGTGAAAGCGTGGCAGGCGCACGAGAAGGGCGAAGGCGGGCGCACCACCGAGTTGGCGTTCGAGGCGACGCTGCCAGAGGCCATTGACCTCGGCATGTGGGGTGGCACTCGCACACAGTTGAAGACCAGTGCCATCCAACGGAATCTCGACGATGGTGTCGTCCAACTCGAGAGCCAGACTTCCGTCGAGACCACACGCTCGTACGCGACCAGCTGGGACCGTCACCTCCGACCGTCACGCGCGCTACACGACCTCCTCGTGATCAGCGGATGGAACCGAGAGCACGTCAGTATGATCTCGGTCCACCATCCCAGCGACACACACCCAACAGCCTCCGGACAGGAACTACCCTGGTGGCGCCCGGTGGTCTCCGCCGATGTTTCGGTGGGCGATCGCCCCCGTACTCGTAACCATCTGATCACCTGGGCGGACCTGGGCGTCGACGGTATCCGACGATGGTTCTGCCTGCGAGAGCGGTACATGCGGGTGATCGACCCGGTCGTCACCAGCATCTCGCTGCGCAACGCGACTCCAACGACAATCCTGGCGCAAACGGGTCCAGCCCTCGAAGCGCTCGGCTACTATCTGCTGCTTCGAGACGGTCTCGCAAGGTCACGAGCAAACAAGATGAGTCTCGGCGCTCGCCTGGAACGGATCTTCGCTGACGTGAACCAGGTCATGCCGTTTGACGAGACCGAGTGGATTGATCGCTTTACTTCCGCGTACAACGGCATCAAGCACGCAAATCGTCAGCTCCCGGACGATTTGGATGTCGTCAACGCGCAACGAGAAGGCATCCTCGTGGTGCGAGCTTGGTGCGCACTCGAGTTGGGGGCGGACGCCGCGAGTCTGCGACAGCGGGTGCTCGAGGATCCGCAGGCGGTGCCATTCATCCGCCGGTAGTGCCCACGCAGGACCGTTGTGGGGACGCGCTGGTCTGGGCCGCCGATGTCCAGAGCCACGGTTCAACCCAGCGTGAGCGCACGCGCTCGCACGGAATGACCTCTCGCTAGCCTGATCGTATGCAAGAGCAGCACTCCGACGTATGCAACAATCGCGGTGCGATTGAGCAGAGCCCAGCGCTCAGGCGGCTAGATGCAAATCCGCAAACCCCCGCCGACGGGCTACGCGGCGGCGGCGGCGGCGCGCGCGAGCAGTCCGAGCGTGTCGACCACCCGGTTCGAGAACCCCCACTCGTTGTCGTACCAGGCGACGACCTTGACGTGGCGGCCGCCGTCGACGCGCGTGAGGAGCGAGTCGAACACGCTCGACTCCGGACGCCCCGTGATGTCGGTCGACACGAGCGGGTCCGCCGTGTACGCGAGCACCCCGGCGAGTGGCCCGTCGGCAGCCGCACGGTAGGCGGCGTTCACCTCGTCGACCGTGACGTCACGGGCCACGACGGTGTTCAGCTCGACGATCGACCCCACGGGGACGGGCACCCGGATGGAGTCGCCCGAGAGCTTGCCGTCGAGTCGGGGGAGCACGAGTCCGATGGCCTTCGCGGCGCCGGTGGTCGTCGGGACGATGTTCACGCCCGCGGCCCGGGCTCGCCGGAGGTCCCGATGCGGGCCGTCCTGCAGGTTCTGCTCCTGCGTGTACGCGTGCACGGTCGTCATGAACCCGTGCTCGATGCCGGCGAGGTCGTCGAGGACGCTCGCGAGCGGCGCGAGGGCGTTCGTCGTGCAGCTCGCGTTGCTGACGACGGTGTGCGTGGCGGGGTCGAACGCGTCGGTGTTCACGCCGTAGGCGAGAGTCACGTCCGCCCCGGTGGCCGGTGCGCTCACGAGCACGCGACGGGCGCCCGCCTCGAGGTGCTGCGCAGCGGCCTCCCGTGCCGTGAAGCGGCCGGTCGACTCGAGGACGACCTCGACGCCCAGGTCGGCCCAGGGCAGTGCCGACGGATCGCGCTCGGCGAGCACGCGGATCCGCTGACCGTCGACCACGAGCGTGTCGTCGTCGACCTCCACGCTCCCGTCGAAGGGTCCGAGTGCGGAGTCGTAGCGGAACAGGTGGGCGAGGGTCGCGGGTGCGGTGAGGTCGTTGACGGCGACGACCTCGAGGTCCTCGCCGCCGCGGGCCAGGAGCGCGCGCAGGGTGTTGCGGCCGATGCGGCCGAATCCGTTGATGCCGATGCGGGTCATGTGGGTTCCTTCCGTTCCTCCGCTCATCGTCATCGAGCCGGGAGGGCCGCTCCAGTGGCAGGAACGCCACGATCCGGGAGGATCGCGCCAGGGCTACTGCTGGAACGCGCGGCGGTAAGCGGTAGGGGAGATGCCGAGGATCCGCCGGAAGTGCAGACGCAGGTTGGCGTCCGTCCCGAGCCCCACGCGCGCGGCCACCTGGTCGACGGCGAGGTCGGAGCGTTCGAGCAGCTCCCGCGCCAGGTCGACGCGTGCCCGGAGCACCCACTGCATCGGCGTGGAGCCGGTGCTCGCCACGAAGCGGCGTGAGAAGGTCCGGGCGGACACGTTCGCGTGCGCGGCGAGGGCGTCGAGCGTCAGGGCGTCGCCGAGGTGACGCAACGCCCATTCACGCGTCGTCGCGAAGGTGTCGTCGGTCGGGTCCGGCACGGTCCGTTCGATGTACTGGGCCTGGCCGCCGCTCCGGTGGGGCGCGCTCACGAGCCGTCGGGCGACGTGGTTCGCGAGCCCGACGCCGTGGTCGCGTCGGACGATGTGGAGGCAGAGGTCGATGCCGCTCGCCGCCCCCGCGCTCGTGAGCACCGACCCCTCGTCGACGAAGAGCACGTCCTCGTCCACCTCGACGCCGGGGTACCGGTCCTGCAGCACCCGCGTGTAGTGCCAGTGGGTCGTCGCCCGGCGCCCGTCCAGGAGGCCCGCCGCAGCGAGCGCGAACGCCCCGGTGGAGATCGCGGCGACGCGCTTGCCGCGCTCGTGGGCACCGCGGAGTGCGGTGACGACCTCGGGAGGCGGTGGCGTGTCCGCCGGGAACCGGTACCCCGGCACGAACACGGTCTGCGCCCAGTCGACGGCCTCGAGCCCGCGCCCCACCGCGTAGGCGAGGCCGTCCCCGCCGCGGACGGTGCCGACGCTCGGGCCACAGACGCGCACCTCGTACGGCATGCTCGGCCGGTTGGCGAACACCTGGGCGGGGATCCCGACGTCGAGCGGCTTCGCGCCGGGCAACACGAGCACCGCCACACGGTGCGGTCGGACAGCCATCCTGCGACGGTAGCCCGAACCCGCGAACACTCGACGCGCGTCCAGCGTACGGTCACCGGTGCGTGCCGCCGAGGGGTGGCCGTGCGAGGAGGAACACCGACATGAGCAGCACCGGCGCCGTTCGTGATCAGCCGACCAGGAGTCTCGTCCCGGCTCGGATGGATCGCTTGCCCTGGACCCGGTTCCACTGGTCGATCGTGGTCGGCCTCGGGATCTCGTGGGTCCTGGACGGTCTCGAGATCCAGATCGTGTCGAACGCGGGATTCCAGAAGCCGCTCGGCCTCTCGACCCAGGAGGTCGCCGACCTCGGCACGATCTACCTGTTCGGACAGGTCATCGGCGCGCTCGTGTTCGGGCGGCTCTCGGACCGGCTGGGTCGACGGAAGCTGTTCCTCCTGACGCTCGCGATCTACCTCGTCGGATCGGGGATCGCCGGGTTCGCGCCGGACTTCGCGTTCCTCGCGGTGTTCCGGTTCGTGGCCGGCCTCGGTATCGGTGGCGAGTACGCGGCGATCAACTCCGCGATCGACGAGCTCATCCCGTCGCGGTTCCGCGGACACGTGGACATCGCGATCAACGGCACGTACTGGGGCGGTGCCGCGATCGGTGCGGCCGCGAACATCTACCTGCTCAACACCGCGAACTTCTCGGAGAACGTCGGCTGGCGCATCGGGTTCTTCATCGGCCCGGTGCTCGGCATCCTCATCATCTTCCTGCGGCGACACATCCCGGAGAGTCCGAGATGGCTCATGACCCACGGGCGCGAGCAGGAGGCCGACGACACCGTGACCCGGATCGAGGCCGAGGTCGAGCGGGAGTCGGGCCGACCGCTCGAGCGGGTCGACGAGTCGAAGGCGATGGAGGTCACGCCGCTCGATCGCGTCGGCTTCCGCACGATCGTCGGTGTGCTGTTCCGGCAGTACCCAACGCGGACGCTCGTGGGCGCGACCATGATGATCACGCAGTCGTTCCTGTACAACGCGATCTTCTTCACGTACGCGCTCGTGCTCACGAACTTCTACGGCCTGCAGACCTCGCAGACGTCGATCTACTTCTTCCCGTTCGCGATCGGCAACCTGCTCGGGCCGCTCGTGCTCGGTCGCCTGTTCGACACCTGGGGCCGTCGGCAGATGATCTTCCTGACCTACCTGGTCTCGGGGATCGTGCTGGCCGTCTCGGCGTTCATGTTCCAGGCCGACGCGATCAGCGCCACCTGGCAGACCGTGTTCTGGTGCGTCTCGTTCTTCTTCGCGTCGGCCGGCGCGTCGAGCGCGTACCTGACGGTGAGCGAGATCTTCCCGCTCGAGCTGCGGTCGCAGGCGATCTCGTACTTCTTCGCCCTCGCGCAGATCTTCGGCGCGGTCGCGCCCCTCATCTACGGCGCGTTCATCGGCGACGGGTCGAGCCGCACCCCGCTGTTCTGGGGGTACCTCATGGGCGCTGCGATCATGGTGCTCGGTGGTGTGATCGCCCTGATCTTCGGGGTGGACGCGGCGCGGAAGGGCCTGGAGTCCGTCACGCAGCCGCTCTCGGTCGTGGGAGGCGGGGCGCGCACGAGCGACCGGGCCGACCGGGCTCGCGCGCGCCGGTAGGCGCGGCTCCGCGCCGCTCGGGGTTCGACTTCGTACTTCGTATCCCGTATTCAGGATGTTTGGCGCATCGAACGGTCGCCTGGCAGCCTTCCGGTTCGAGCGTGTGGAAGCCACGCGCTCCGGACCAGGGGCGGAGGCGACATGGGGTCAGCGCAGGGCGGAGTCGAACCGGGGCGAGCGCGGGGCATCCAGGTCGGTGCGGTGGCGTGGACGGGTGCGGTGGCGCGGACGACCGTCGTCGGGGTCGGCCGGACGGCTGCGATCGGCAGCTGCGGCAGCGCCCGCGATCTGAAGTGCTGCCCCGTCCACATCGAGGGTCCGAGTGCGCTCGTCCCGAGTCGGCACATCCAGCGGGGCACGGGCCGATGCCGCTGAGTGAGGGTGTCGTGATGCACCGCTCAGATCGCACCCCGGTCCCGGGTGGACGGACGACGTCCCCCGCCGATGGTGGTGCGCGGAACAACGCTGCGCCAGCCGCCGGGCTCGGTCGGTCAGCGACGGGCGCGGGTGCTGTCGGGCCCGACACCGGCGTCGTGCCGATCGACGAGACGCCGGGTGCGGGCATGACCGGTCCGGACGCAGGGGTGGGTGGCGCGGTGCGCCGTGACCTCCTGCGCGACGCGGTGTTCACGCGGCTGGTCCACCGGATCCTGCGCGGGGAGTACCGGTCCGGGCAGCGGTTGCGGCTCGACGGGATCGCCGCCGAACTCGGGGTGTCCCGGACTCCGGTGCGCGAGGCCCTCGTCCCGCTCGAGGCGTTGCGGCTCGTCCAGGTACAGCGTTACGTCGGCGTGGTCATCGCGCCCTGGACGCCGGCGCACATGCTCGAGCGGGTGCAGATCGCGCAGGGTCTGCTCGCGGTGCCGTACCCGACATCGTCCATCGAGCGTCATCGGAGCGACCCGCCGGTCGACGTCGGAGCGTTCGATGCGACCGCGCTCCGGGCCTGCCGATCCGACGCCGGTCGGTTCGCCGTCCTCGCCGAGTGGACGCTCCGGCGCCTCGATCGCCCGGTGAGTGCGGACTGGCTCGCGGCGCAGCTGCCCGTGCTCGACGCCTTCTACATGCGTGAGGTCGCCGGCCGGCACGGGTTGGACGTCGCCGTCGGGGCCGCGGAACGCGCGAGCTCGCTGGCGTCAGCGCTCGGGGCGGTGTGGGACGAGGACCTCGTCGCGGCCATCCGTCACCTCGACGCCTTCGCCGACGCGCTCGCTGCGTTCGACCGAGGGACCCACAGACGCGACCTCCACTGAACGGCTGCCATCGCGGAACTCGGCTACCGCTGCTAGCGTGATCGCAATTCGTGATAGGAGGGCCCATGATGTTCGAGACCGCACTGCTCACGAGCTTCCTCGCCGTGGAGCGCACGGGGGGCTTCACCGCTGCTGCCAAGGACCTCGGTCTGCGGCAGTCGACGATCAGCGGACACGTCGCCCGACTCGAGCGACAGACCGGTCGGCAACTGTTCCGACGGGACACGCACGCCGTGGAGCTGACACCCGACGGCATGGCCATGGTCCGCTTCGCCCGCGAGATCCTCGCCGCACAGGGACAGGCCGAGGCGTACTTCACGGACACCGGACTCGCCGGTCACATCCGGTTCGGTGCGTCCGAGGACATCGTCGCGACCGGTCTGCCGGACATCCTGCTCGACTTCCGGAACGCGTACCCCTCGGTGGACCTCGACCTCCGGGTGGGGCTGACCGCGGAACTGCGCGAGGAGGTCCGGAGCAACCGGCTCGACCTCGCCCTCGTCAAGCGCCGTCCGAGCGAGGACGTCGGCGACCTGGTGTTCCGCGACCCGCTCGTGTGGGCCGGGCGCGAGGGTGAGGTCGTCGACCCGGACGAACCCGTGCACCTCGTCACCTACCCCGGGACGAGCGTGACCCGTGATGCCGCCGTCGCCGCGCTCGAGGGTGCCGGCCGGCCCTACCGGATCACCTGCGTGTCCGCGAGCCAACAGGGCATCCGGGCAGCGGTGTACGCCGGGCTGGGCGTGACCGTGCACCCCGGGTCGATCCTCCCGGCCGGGTTGGTCCCACTGACCGGACTGCCGGACCCGGGCTGGACGGAGTTCACGCTCGTGTCGCGTGCCGGACCGCCGAGCGTCGCGATGTCGGAGCTCGTCAACGCGATCCGTACGGGCGCGGACCGCGTCATCAAGGGGCATTCGATCGCGCGCGCGGGGGCCTGACGCTCCCTCGACGTGACCCCCATTCGGGGGCACGCCGAGGGGATCCCGGCGGTGGCCACCCGCTCGGGTATCGTCCCCGCGGACGACGGCACCCGAGCCGTCAGCCCGAACTGCCAGGAGGAAGCGTCGTGTCCGACTTCGACGACCTCACCGACCCGCGGCGGGAGCCGACGATCCTCCGAGGTCCGGGTGGTCGTGTGATCGGCGCACGGCACGGTCGACGGCACCGCGGGTTCCGGCCGGCGCGACTCCTGGTGGGTGTGGCGATGCTCGCCGGCATCAGTGTCGTGACCGCCGGCTCACTCACCGCCTACGCCGCCTACGACCTGGGGCACCGGATCGCCCAGAACGCGGTCGACGTCGGGGGAGCGGGCGGGCAGAGCACCGACGGCGCGTTCAACGTCCTGGCCGTGGCTGCCGACAACGACCCCGGGCAGGGCACCGAGTACGGGCTCCGGCAGGCGACGCTCAACGACGCGAACGTGCTGCTGCACGTGTCCGCGGACCACACGCAGGCCGTCGCGATCAGCTTCCCCCGCGACCTGCTCGTCGACCAGCCGGCCTGCACGAGCCACGGGACGACGACTGCCGCGGTGCAGGACACCCCGCTCAACGAGGCGTACGGGCGCGGCGGCCTGGGCTGCGTGGTGAGGACCGTCGAGCAGGTCAGCGGACTGCGCATCCCGTACGCCGCGCAGATGAGCTTCGACGGCATCATCGGACTCTCCGACGCGATCGGGGGTGTCCCCGTCTGCGTGACGGACGACGTCGACGACCCGTACACGGGCCTCCGGTTACGCGCCGGCGAGCACACGGTGTCGGGGGCGACCGCGCTGGCGTTCCTCCGCGACCGCCACGGGATCGGCGACCAGAGCGACCTGTCCCGGATCTCGAGCCTGCAGCAGTTCCTGTCGTCGCTCGTGCGGAAGGTCAAGGGCAACGGCACGCTCGGCGATCCGGCGAAGCTGTACGGGCTGGCCCGCGTCGCCTCGCACACGGTCAAGCTCTCGACGACACTCACGGATCCGTCGACCATGGTCGCCATGGCGCGGACGTTCCAGGGCATCGGACTCGACCGCATCACGTTCGTGCAGTACCCGGGTGCCACAGACGACCCGGACCACCCCGGCAAGGTCGTTCCGGACTCCACGACCGCCCGCCAGCTCATGGCGGCGGTGCGCTCGGATCGGTCGTTCTCGCTCGCCGCGGGGTCGGTGGGCCGTGGGTCGGAGTCGGTCAGCGGTGGGTCGAGCGGGTCGGGTGGGTCCAGCGCGGCGGGCGGGTCCTCGGGTGCGAGCGGCGGTGGCTCAGGCGGCAGCGGCAGTGCGGGCTCCGGCGGCTCCGGCTCCGGTGGCTCCGGCTCCGACGCCGATTCCGGCTCCGGCTCCGGCTCCGGCTCGGCAGGGTCGGGAGGCGCGGGGCACGAGGGGACTTCAGCCTCCGCACGTCCCGAGACGATCAGCGGCGTGACCGGTCAGACCGCGCAGCAGCGGACCTGCGCGGTCGCGGCCGGTTGACGAGCCGGACCGGGCAGCGGAGCCGAATCGGTCGCGGCCGAGTGACCGGAGGAACACTCGGGTCGCGGACGCGACCACGAGGTGACGTGCGGGGTGAGCGGGGCCGGAGCCGGGCCTCCCGGCCGGTGTGCTCGTCGTACCGTCCTGCCCGAGTCGACACATCGTCGGCTCGGACAGGAGGAGTGCCATGAGCGTCGTCCGAACCGTCAGCGTCCCGGCCCCCGACGGGAGTCCCGCGCACTGCTGGGCGGGGATGATGATCCCGCAGGCGGTCGTGCGGAACCCCCGGAACGGGCACGTCCTCATCGCGCGGTACCGGACCGACCGGACGATGGGCGTGCTCGACGTCGACGTCTCCGCCGCGACGGCCCGCACCCGATCGGACACCACGCTGCTCGACGGTGCCGGCGCCGCCGTCGTGTTCGACCAGGGGCAGGCGACGGCGACGGCGAGCAACGGGAACATCAACGATTCGCACAACTCGGTGTCCGCGGTCGTCGACCGGCAGGGGGACCTGCACGTCACCGGGAACAACCACAACACCGCGCTCCGGTACTGGCGGACCACGTCGCCGGACGACCCGACCACGCTCCGGAGCAAGGACGCGCCGGGGCCCATGGAGGGCGTCTGGGTGGTGAAGGACCGCACGGGCGCCGAGGTCCGGCGGTACCTCGACGCCGGTGCGGAGCTCGGCGCCTGCAGCTACCCGACGTTCTTCCGAGGCCCCCAGGGGCAGGTGTTCCTGTCGTGGCGGAACGGGGAGTCCGGCCGCGGCAACCAGTTCCTCTACGGGTACGTCGAGTCGTCGAAGCGGTGGGTGAGCGTCGCGGGGGAGGACGTGCGGTACGCGCCGTACCCCGACGGCCGCATCCTGCTCGAGGGCATGTCGAGCGACGTCAGCCCCTATCCGAGCGTGCCGGTGCCCGGGCCCGACGGATGGTGGTGGATGGTGTGGGTCTGGCGCGGGGACCCGACGGACGCGGACACGAACGGAGGGCTCTCGGCGGCGCGGAGCCAGGACCTGCGCCAGTGGTACGGCCTCGACGGGACGACGCTCCCGCCGACCATCACGTTCGGGACGCCTGGGGTCGTGGTGGATGACCTCCCACTCACCGGGAGCGGTCTGCTCAACGACGCGACGCGCATCGGGTTCGACCGTGCAGGGCGACCGGTCATCGCCTACTACAAGTACGTCGGCAGCGGGAGCGGGCGGACGACGCAGCTGTTCGTGGCCAGGCCGGACGGGGCCTCCCGGCAGTGGGTCGTGACGCAGGTGTCGGCCTGGAGCGGGGCCTACGACCTCGCCCGACTCGGCACCGCGCAGCAGGGCATCGCGGTGACGAGCGTGTCGACACCGGTTCCAGCAGCGGCACCGGACGACGTCGTCATCGGCTACGCGCGATCGAACGGACCGGCTCGCGCGATCACGGTGGCGAGCGGGGCGAGCGGGGCGAGCGGGGCGAGCGGGGCGAGCGTCGGCAGCGCACACAGCGTCGCGGACGCGCCCATCCCGACCACCACGACCCCGCCCGAACTCACACAGCGGTCCGTCGACCCCGCGCGGTACCCCGGTCTGGCCGTGCGGACGGCCGTCACGGACGCCTTCGACGACAGCGGCCGCCGCGTCGCGTGGACGCTCCGGTGGGACGCGGGGCCGTACCGGAACGATGGGCGGGCGCCCGACGTCGCGTTCCCGGCCGAGGGGTCGCCCCTGACGCTGGTGCTCACCGACGTGGACGACTCGGGGGTCGCGGGGTAGGCGGTCGGGCGGGGCGGGCAGCGGTGGCTCAGAACCCGTAGAGCAGGGATCCGTGGAGCTCGACGCCGGATACGGCGGAGACGGTGGGATTTGAACCCACGGTTCCCAAAAGGGAACTCCACCTTAGCAGGGTGGTGCACTAGGCCTGACTATGCGACGTCTCCCGGTGCCCACCGGAGCGAGCACGCGACCACCATCATAGGGGAGCCGAGCGGCGGGCGGGACCACCGCCTCCCGGACCGGTGCGCCTGAGCCGCGCCACGCAGACCCTCGAAATGGGGACAACGCGCCCGTTGTCCGCCATTCTGGGGACTCGTAGCATCGGCTCCGTCGCGCGCGCGATCACATCCGGGTCGTCTGATCCGGTGCGCGGACACGTACACAGCAGAGGCGTCGCTCCTCGCGAGCCCCAGGGCGCGGCCGTATCCGATCGGCATGCGCGGGGTGGGGAGCGGCTCGAGGGGGCGCGGCCGTCGTGTCGCGTCCCCTCCTGTGCCGCTGCCCGTCGCGCGTCGTGTGCGAGCCCCGCAGATTGCTTCGGCCTGCCGCCGACGCCATGTCGACTCGCGTCCCAACGGGGTCGCCGGATCACCGCGGGGAGATCGGCACGATGGCGACGCGAGCAACGGAGCGACGGGTTGCTTGTTCGAATGATGCTCGCTAATCTACGGGCGGCCGGGTGTCGGGGGCTGGCGGTCATCGTGGTGGTCGACGCAACGAAGCGTTTTCCCGGGAGCTGGTCAACCGCAGCGGTGAGTCAGGGGCACATGCGAAGCGAGACGAGCGCACGACCAGGGCGGGCAGGGGAAAACGTCGTTGAATTTGCCGCGTTCTCGAAGTCGTTCGGGGAATTCCCCGCGGTGCAGGATCTGGATCTCGAGGTCCGCCGCGGCGAGGTGTTCGGTTTCCTCGGTCCCAACGGAGCAGGCAAGACGACCACCATCGAATGCATGGTGGGCTTGCAACGTCCCACCAGCGGAGTCATCCGCGTACTCGGACTCGACCCAGCCATCGAGCGACAAGCGATCACACGTCGTGTCGCGGTGCAGCCGCAGTCGGCGAGCCTCTTCGACACGCTCACCGTGCGGGAAACGCTCGAGCTGTTCGCCTCGTTCCACGAGCAACCCCGCCCCGTCGCGGACGTGCTCGCCGAGGTCGGTCTCTCGGATCAAGCGGTCGAACGGACGAAGGGATTGTCCGGCGGGCAGACGCGCCGGCTCCTCCTCGCTGTGGCCCTGGTCGCAGATCCCGAGGTCCTCGTCCTCGACGAACCGTCCGCGGGCCTCGATCCTGCGGCACGACAGGCACTGTGGCAGATCATCCACGGCCTGCGGGACAGGGGAACGACGATCGTCCTCTCCACACACCACATGGACGAAGCGACGACGGTCTGCGATCGTGTCGCCATCATCGTCGGCGGGCGCCTGGCTGCACTCGACAGCCCGGACGAGTTGATCCGTCAGCACGCGACCACCAGTGACGTCGCCTTCACCGTGGCCCCGACCGTCGCCGATGAGCAGATCGGCGCCGCCCTGCGGACTCCGTACAGCTCCGAACCCGTGCTGGGAGGTGTCCGCGTGCAGGTCACGACAGAGGACCCGGACGAACTGATCCGTCGAGTGACGTTCGCCCGGACCCTGCGGGCTCGCGAGCTCAGTGTCCGCCAGGCGAGCCTCGAGGACATCTTCCTGCAGCTCGCAGAACTGCCGGACGAACGTCGCGTGCGCCGGGGGGCGACGACGAAAGGGAACCGGCCATGAGAACCGCACCGAGCGCCTCCGCGCGGTCGACCCATCGCGACGCGTTCCGGCAACTGGTGTTGTTGAGCTCTCGAGAGCTGTTCCGGAACATCAAGACGGTCATCGCCTTGATGTTCATGTTCTTCTTCTTCCTGATCCTGATGGTCGGGATCGACTTCGTCATCAACGGCGGTCGGCCCGCTCCAGTTGCGTCGGTCGCGAACGGGCCACACACCGCGCAGGTCGTCGAGGCGTTGCGGAACCGCGACATCGCCGTGCGGGCGGAGGACGCGGCGACCGCCAGGATCACGGTCGAGGATGACAGCGCGCGGATCGTGCTCGTCGGCAAGACCAAACCGGCGTGGAAGCACCTCGTCGCCGCGGTGCACTCCACCGGGATCCCGTCGGCGGACATCGTCGTCACTGATGCTTCCGGCGAGGCCGAGACCGACATACTGCGGGTCAATCTCGCCACGGTGCTGGTCACCGGGTTCATGGCGATCGCGTTCATGGGGACCTCCGTGCCGTTGGTCGCGCTCCGGCAACGCGGCACACTCCGGCTGCTCGGGACGACTCCGGTCAGACGGATGGCGTTCATCCTCGCGCAGAGCCCGGTGCGCTTGGCCCTGGGCATCGCCGAGGCGATCGTCATCGTGCTCATCGCCTGGAGCCAGGGGTACGTGGAGTCGTTCAACATCGTGCGACTGTTCGTGACCCTCGTCCTCGGGTTGGCGATGCTGTTCTCCTTCGCCTACCTCTTGGCGAGCCGGTCCGCGAACCCTGATGTGACCACACAGATCACCGGGTTCCTCCCGGTCATCGTCATCCTGACCTCCGGCACCGTCGTGCCGATCGACGTGTTCCCGGACGCAGTGCGCTCCATCACGTACGGGTTCCCGAGCACGTGGTTCATGCAGGCGATCGGGGCGGACATCGCCGGGACGGACCCGTTCGTCTCGGTCTACTGGCTGTGGCTGATGATGGCCGCGGTCGGCATCGCAGCTGCGCTGCTCGCGGCGCGACTGTTCAAGTGGGACCAGGGCGAGCTGTAGTCGCGATGTTGAGGAGATGCCGCTGGCGTCCGCGGGTCGCTTGGGTGTCCCGGCCTTGTCGTTGCGCCGGCCTTACATAAGGTTGTGCCATAACCTTATGCAAGGAGGTGGCGACCGATGAGTTCAGGAGCGAGTCCGGCAGGGCAGGACGGTCCGGCGGTGCGGTACGAGGAGCGCGTGCTCCCGCCTGTGCACAACCCGGACCTGCTCTCGCGACGAGCAGCCGAGCGGCGTCGCGCGCCCTACCTCGCCGCAGTTCCACCGGCGATCGCCGCGATGCCCTTCACGATCCCCACCGAGGTCCTCGCCGAGGTCGATGACGCGTCCAGGACGATCACCCGGTTCGACGCCGAGTTCGCGGGATTCCCGGCGCCGTTCTCGGCCGTCCTGCTCCGCAGCGAGTCCGCGTCGAGCTCGCAGATCGAGCACCTGACCTCCGGCGCTCGAGCCATCGCCGAGGCGGAGATCGACGAGCGGATCCAGGGCAACGCGCCGCTCATCGTGCGCAACGTCCGCGCCATGGAAGCAGCGATCGCCCTCGCCGACGACATCAGCGACGCGACGATCATCGAGATGCACCGCCAGTTGCTCGAGAGTTCCGCACCCCGGCTGGTCGGCGGGTACCGCGCGGAGCAGGTGTGGATCGGGGGCGCACTCCCGCACGACGCGGCGTTCGTCCCGCCGCACCACGAACGCGTGGCGGATGCGATGGCCGATCTCGTCGCGTTCACCAGGCGGACGGACCTCCCCGTCCTCGTCCAGGCGGCCGTCGCACATGCGCAGTTCGAGACCATCCACCCGTTCCCCGACGGGAACGGCCGGACGGGCCGCGCGCTCGTGCAGGCCATCCTCCGCAACGGTCGGCTGATCCGACACATGACGATCCCGGTCAGCAGCGGCATCCTCACGGACGTCGACGCGTACTTCGATGCGCTCGACGCCTATCGGCGGGGGGACGTGGCCCCGATCGTGGCTGTGTTCGCGACGGCCTCACTCGCAGCGCTCCGCAACGCGACCGTGCTCGCCGAGGACCTGGCGCGACTGCAGCGCGAGTGGGACGGTCGGTTGACGGGCCTCCGTGCGGACTCGACGGCGCGACGGCTCGCGCGGGTGTCCATCGAGCACCCGGCACTCAACGCTCGGCTCGCACGCGAGCGCACGGGCGCAAGCCAACCGGCGGTGGACAACGCGCTGCAGCAGTTGACCGAGCGCGGGATCCTCCGGATGGTCAACGGCCAGCGGCGGAACCGGGTGTGGCTGAACCCGGAGGTGCTCGACGCCCTCGACGCCTTCGGGGAGCGGAGCGGCCGGCGCCAGGATCCGTCGTACTGACGACCCTCCGGACGCCGCCACTTCGGAGGTACGCGAGGACTCCTCGCGACCCCTATGCTGACGCTGATCGGTGGATCCGGTCGCAGCGCCGCGGACCCGAACCCGGCGGCGCACGGAGGGGAACATGCGCAAGCGCGCCATCACCATCGGCCTCGTGCTCACGGCGGTCGCGGTCGCCGGGGTCGGCAACGCCACCGCCGCCGAGGCAGCCACCACCAAGTACGCCAACTGCACCGCCGTGCACAAGGTCTACTCGGGCGGCATCGCCAAGACCTCGGTGACGTACAACACGGTGCACCACACCAACGGCACGGTCGAGCACCGCAAGCTCAAGGGCACCGTCAAGAAGGACAACGCCCTGTACTCGGCGAACAGCAAGCTCGACGCCGACAAGGACGGGATCGCCTGCGAGGCGGACTGACCCGGCGCCCCTCGGCGGCCGCGCCAGCGGGATGAGCCGCGGAACGGACCAGGAGCCGCGCATCGCCCCGGTTCACAGTCCGTTCCGCGGCTCATCGACGCCGGTGCGACGTCGGTGCGAGTCAGTGCGACGCCGCGCGACGGCGGAGGCGGTGCGCCGCCTCAGACGAGGATCGCGTCGTGGGGCAGCAGCGCGTGCACGCCCCACGTCTGGTTCGCGATCTGGGTGACCCGCATGCTGACGGCGACACTGGCCATCGCCAGGGCCTGCGCGCGGGTGACGTCGTGCAGCGCAGCGATCCAGTCGACCATGGCGTTCAGGGCCGTGGCGGTCGCCGCGTTGAGGTCGGCGTCGAACCCGAAGGTGATCCGACCCGCCGGGGTGTCAGCGTGGACGCCCGGGACCGGTGCCGTGTCGAGCAGGGACAGCGTCATCGTCGTCGTCATGTCGCACTCGACGGCGGTGCCCGAGACCTCGCCGTCGCCCTGCGCCGCGTGGCCGTCGCCGACGAACAGGAGCGCGTCCGGCACGGTGACCGGGAGGTACAGCGTCGCGCCTGCGACGAGCTCGCGGCAGTCGATGTTCCCGCCGCCGACGGGCCGCGGCGGGATGGTCGAGTGCTCGCCGGTCGGCTCGGGAGGCACGCCCACGACGCCGAGGAACGGTGCGGTCCGGACGCCCAGGCCGAGCTGGTTCCGTGCCACGCCGGCCTCGGCGTCGATGTCCCAGAGCAGCGGGCCCCGCGTCGCGGTGTCGGCGAGACCGAGGGCCCGGTTCAGCTCGTTGTCGACGCCGCCCGAGCCGGTGTAGCCCCAGGTCCCGGGGACCAGGGCGTCGAACCGCACGGCGAGCACCTGCCCGGGCAGCGCGCCGGTGAGCGCGACGGGGCCGACGAGGCAGTGGCCGCGGCGGCTCGTGATGAGTGTCGGGACCTCCTGGCCCGGCTCCTGCTGTCGTTCGAGGTACCCGGCCGCGCTCAGCGTGCGGACGGTGACGGTGTCGCCGGGGGACGCCCGCAGGATGGGCGCGCGCTCCGCCGTGAAGACGTCGATCGCCGTGTCGGTCGTGGGCTCGAGAACGTGGTCCGCCATGCACCGATCCTGCCACCGAGAGGGGTACAGAACGGCGCCCGCCGTCGCGGAGGGGGCTGCCATCGGCCCGAGGTAGCATTCCCGGACACGTCCTACGAGCCTGGAGGTCCGGCTTGCCACACAGCGCTGACGTCGCCGATCCGGGGGGACCGGGCGGGGCGGGGGCATCGTTCCCGGTCGACGAGATCCGCTCCGCGGGCGACGCGATCGTGCGTGCGGTGGGCACGGTCGTGGACGGCAAGACCGAGGCGATCCGCACCGCGCTGACGGTCATGCTGGCCGAGGGGCACCTGCTCGTGGAGGACGTCCCGGGTGTCGGCAAGACCGTGCTCGCGAAGGCCCTCGCGGCCACGGTCGGTGGGTCGGTGAGCCGCATCCAGTTCACGAGCGACATGCTGCCGTCCGACGTGACGGGCGTGAACATCTACGACCAGGCGTCCGGGTCCTTCCGGTTCGCCCCCGGGCCCGTGTTCGCGAACGTGGTCATCGGTGACGAGATCAACCGGACGAGCCCCAAGACCCAGTCCGCCCTGCTCGAGGCCATGGCGGAGTCGCAGGTCACGGTCGACGGCGTGACACGGCCCCTCGAGTCGCCGTTCATGATCGTCGCGACGCAGAACCCCATCGACATGGAGGGCACGTACCCACTGCCCGAGGCACAGCGTGACCGCTTCATGGCCCGTATCACGATGGGCTACCCGAGCCTCGACGCCGAACGCGAGATGCTCCGCAGCCGTGGCGTCGGCGACCCGATGTCGGCACTGCGGCCCATCGTCGACGTCGCGACCCTCGCGACGATGATCCGGGCCGTGCACGCCGTGCACGTCGCGCCCGACGTTGAGGGCTACGTCGTCGACATCGTCCGCTCGACCCGGAGGCACCCGGACCTGCTGCTCGGTGCGAGTCCGCGGTCGACCCTGCACCTCGCCGGTGCTGCACGGGCTCGCGCCGCGCTCGAGGGTCGTCCGTTCGTCACCCCCGACGACGTCGCCGCGCTCGCCCCGGTCGTGCTCGCGCACCGCCTCGTGCCCGTCGCCCGGAACCTCGGCGGCGGTGCCGAGGACGCCGCTCGTGACGTCGTCGTCCGTATCGTCGCCGACACGGCGGTGCCGTTCGGCGCCGCGGCCGTGCGGTCCTGATGCCCGGGACCCGCCGCGGTCGGGTCGCCCTGCCGCGGCCGACCTCACGCGGGTGGACCACGGTCGCGGTGGGCATCGGTCTGGTCGGGGCCGGGCTCGTGGCGACGACGAGCCTCGCGGTGACGGCCGGGCTCCTCGTCCTCGTGCTCGTCGTCCTCGGCGCCGTCGTCGCGATGGTCGCCGCCGGACCGATCCGGGCGACGCGGCAGGTCCCGCGTACGACGATCGAGGCCGGTGCCGTGTTCCGCGCCACGCTGCTGGTCGAGGGTCGGCAGCGGGCGCTCGGCGTCGTGCGGGTGCTCGTGCGCGACCGCCTCGACGACCACTTCGCATCGGCAGGGGACCTCGAGGCCCTCGTCGACGTCGGGTCGAGTCGTCCCCCGGCGCGGCTCACCGTCGAGGCCATCGCCGCGCGCCGCGGTCGTCCCCGGTTGGGTCCGGCGACGGTCCGTGTCGCCGACCCGTTCGGACTCGTCCACGTCGACCGGGTCGTCGCGGCGGCGCAGGAGATCGTCGTCGTGCCCCGCACCACGGTGCTCGGCGCGATCGAGACGGGCGTGCTCTCGGGCGCGGTCTCGGCCGAGGCCGGACGAACCGGCCAAGGCGGGTCCGCGGACGACAGCGAACTCCGGCCCTACCGACCGGGCGATCCCATCCGCCGCGTGCACTGGGGGCAGAGCGCCAAGCGCGGCGAACTCCACGTCCGGCAGACCGCACAGGCCCAGCCGCCCGAGGCGACCGTCCTGCTCGACGTGCGCCGCGCCTCCTACCAGGAGCTCGGCCGCGACCCGTTCGCGGAGCTGTCCGACATGGCCGGGGACGCCGCGTTCGAGCACGCGGTCGTCGTCGCCGCGAGCGTCGCACGGGTGCTCGCCGCGCGGACGTCCCGCGTCGCCCTCGTCACCGCGGACGACGTCCAGCCGTCGCCCGCGGGGGACCTGGCGTCCGTGCTCGTCGGACTCGCCGATGTCGCGCTGCGCTCCGACGCGCGCCCGGTGGCCGAGGTCCTGCCCGAGGTCCGCGCCGTCGACGTGCACGGCATGACCGCGGTCGTCACGGGCCAGTGCACGGCGGAGCAGGCGTCCGAGCTCGTCGCCCGCACGCCCGCGGCCTCGCGCGGGCTCCTCGTGGCGATCACGCCACCGGACGCCGCCGCTCGCGGGGTCCTCGACCGTGCCGGATGGCGCGTCCTCGTGGTGCCCGTGGGTGGGAGTGCCCGATGACCGACACCGCCCGTCGCCCGGTCACGGGCCGTGACGTCCTCGAGCGCGACGACCGCACCGACGAGGACCCGGGCACGCCGAGCCGCACGCTCGTGGCCGCCGCGGCGCTGCCCGTGGTCGTGGCGTCGCTCGCCGTCCGCCCGCTCGTGCAGGGGATCGCGTGGTGGGTCTCCGCGCTCGTCGTCACCGCCCTGCTCGTGGGCGTGATGCTCGCCGTCCGCACCCGCCCGCGGTGGGCCCGCTTCGTCGCGCTCGTCGTCACCCTCGTCGGCGGTTCATGCGCGCTGGCGATCCTCGACGGCACCGAGCCGCTCGGGTGGCTCGACCGCAGCGGCGCGCTCGGGCAGGCGCTGCTCGCGATCAAGGTGAACCCCGCGCCGCTCCCCGAGACCGACGCGGTGCAGCTCGTCGTGTCCGTCACGCTCGTCTGGACCGCCGGCGTCGCCCTGTTCGTCGCGGTCATCGCGCCCACGGCCGCCCTCGCCGCCGTGCCCGCGTTCGTCGCACTCGTCGTCCCGGGGATCGTGACGGGAACGGCGCCGAGCGTGGTGCTCGTCGTGCTCACGGGCATGGCGTTCCTGCTCGTCCTCTGGTTGTCGGTCCGGCCCGTGCAGCAGGCGTTCCCGGCGATGGTGATCGGCGCGGTCGCCCTCGTCGTCGCGGTGGGCCTGCCGACCGTCGTCCCGATCGACGCCAGCTGGCTGTCGGGGGTCACGGGCGCGATCCAGGCCCCGATCAACCCCGGGCGCCCCGGCACCCTCCTCAAACTCGGTGACGACCTGCGGCGTCCGAGCGAGATCGAGGTGTTCCGCTACCGGACGACGACGGGGGTGCCGGAGTACCTCAAGCTCGCGGACCTCGACGAGTTCGGCACGGGCGACTGGGTGCCCTCGGTGGTCGATGCCAGCACCGCCCCGAGCGCTGACCAGGGCCAGTTCGCCACCGGGGTGAACCCGCGGGTCGCCAGCCGCGAGGACGTCCAGGTCCGGGTCACCGGGCTGTCGAGCCAGTACCTGCCGCTGCCGTCGGGTGCGGTCGGGATCCAGTCCCGGTCGACCGCGCTCGACCTCACCCAGTGGCGGTGGATGGGGCGGTCGAACACCGTCCGGTCCACCGGGCAGACGACCCGCCGCGGCGACGTCTACCAGGCGTACGGGGTCGCGACGTTCGCCAACCCCTACCTCGACGCGATCGCCCAGCACGGTCGCTTCGGCATGATCACGAGTGGCGACTGGAACCGTCCGACGTCCGCCCAGCTCCGCACCGACCTCCAGCTGCCGCGCAACCTCCCCGGGAGCATCCGCGCCGCCGCCGAGCGCGTCGCCGGGACGGCGGGCGACCAGTACGAGCAGGCACGCGCACTCGAGTCGTGGTTCCGGAGCGGCCGCTTCACCTACTCCGAGACGGCGCCCGTCGAGCAGGGGTACGACGGCGACAGCATGGACGTCGTCGCGAAGTTCCTGCAGGTGCGGGCCGGGTACTGCGTGCACTTCGCCTCGGCGATGGCGGTCATGGCCCGGGTGCTCGGGATCCCGTCGCGCATCGCGGTCGGGTACCGGCGGGGCGGCACGCAGAAGGACGGCGAGTACGTCGTCTCGAACCGGCAGCTGCACTCGTGGCCCGAGTTGTACATCAAGGGTGCCGGCTGGGTGGGCTTCGAGCCGACGCCGGTCGCACAGGACCAGTCGGACGCCGAGCTGCCCGCCACCGCGTCGCCGACCTCGCTCCCGACGGTCACGCCGCTCCGCTCCGCGCCCGCGAACCAGCCGACCGCGCAGCCCTCGTCGGCGTCGCCGACGCCGGATGCTGCGTCCGGCGCTGGCACGGGCGGATCGGACGGCGGCTCGGCGACGTGGGAGATCGCCCTGGCGGTCCTCGTGGCGCTCGGTGCGCTGGTCGGGCCGGGACTGTTCCGCACCCTCCGCCGTCGTCGTCGTCTCGGACTGGTCCAGACCGGTCGCGATCCCGCCGCGAACGCCTGGCGCGAGGTGATCGACGACGTCGCGGACCACGGGTTCACGCCGGCGACGGTGCCGCCGGACGATCCCGCGCTCGCGGCCCGGACGGCCCGAGCGGTGCTGACGCGCCTGGGCGCCACCCTGCCGCCGGCGACGCTGACGCCGCTGGGGACGGTGGTCGACGCGCTCGACCGCGAGCGTTACGCACGACCGGGTACCGCACCGGTCGACCAGGACCGGTTGCGGGACGCCGTTCGGGAGGTCCGGGTCGGGCTCGACGCAGCCGTGTCACCCTGGCGCCGGGTGCTGTCCCGGGTGTGGCCGCCGTCTCTCGCGCCGTCGAGAGCGTGGACCGGTCGCGGGCGCCGGCATGCCGCACCGCAGGCGCCGCGACCCGCCGAGTAGGTCCCGTCGCGACCCGCCGAGGAGGTCCCCGCCGCGCTGCTGAGGACGTGCTGCAACCGACCCCGAGACGGTGTCCCGGCCCGCCGCCGAGTAGACAGGACGGGTGGACGGACTCGAGCTCGCCGTCGTGCTCGGCGCGACCATCCTCGTCGGGGGCGTGGTCGCCCAACGCATCCGCGTCGCGGCGCCGCTCGTCCTCCTGGTGCTCGGCGCGGGGGTCGGGTTCCTGCCGGGGCTCGGCGGCGTGCGGCTGCCGTCCGAAGCGGTGCTGCTGCTGTTCCTCCCCGCACTCCTGTACTGGGAGTCCCTCAACACGTCACTGCGCGAGATCCGGAGCAACCTGCGCACGATCGCGCTGCTCGCGGTGGGTCTCGTGTTCGCCACGGCCGCGGTGGTCGCGGTCGTCGCGCACCTGCTCGGGCTGACCTGGGCGCTGTCGATCACGCTCGGCGCGGTCCTCGCCCCGACCGACGCCACGGCGGTCGCGGCGGTGGCCGCGCGGTTGCCCCGGCGGCTCATCACGACGCTCCGGGCCGAGAGCCTCGTCAACGACGGCACCGCGCTCGTCCTCTACTCCGTCGCCGTGGGTGCCGTGGTGAGCGGGCAGGACATCGACGTGTGGGGCGCGGTCGTGCGGTTCTTCGCCTCGTACGGGTTCGGCATCGCGATCGGCCTGGCGGTCGGTCTCATCGTCTACTGGGTGCGGCGGTACCTCGACAACCGGCTGCTCGAGAACACGCTCAGCGTGCTCACCCCGTTCCTCGCGTACCTGCCCGCCGAGCTGTTCGGCGTCTCCGGGGTCGTCTCGGTGGTCACGGCGGGGTTGCTCCTGACGCAGATCGGGCACCGCGTCATCAGTGCGCACGCGCGGATCCAGGGGTACGGCTTCTGGCAGGTCACGTCCTACCTGCTCAACGGCGCGCTGTTCGTGCTCGTCGGACTCGACTTCCATCCGACGCTCCTCGCCGTGCTCCACGACGACTGGGTGACGGCACTCGCGCTCGGGCTCGGGAGCACCGCCGCGGTGATCGGCATGCGGTTCCTCTGGGTCAACACGACCCCGTACGCGAGCCGGTTGCTCGACCGGCGTGCGGGGGAGCGCGACCGGCACCTGCACTTCCGGGAGCGCATGCCGATCGCGTGGGCCGGGTTCCGGGGCGCGGTGTCGCTCGCGGCCGCGCTCGGTGTCCCGCGCGCCATGTCCGACGGGAGCCCGGTCCACGACCGCGACCTCGTCATCGCGGCGACGTTCGTCGTCATCCTCGTGACGCTCGTGGTCGAGGGACTCACGATGCCCGTGATCGTGCGATGGGCACGCCTGCCCGAGGACCCCGAGGAGCAACGGGAGGAGATCGAGGCGGAGCGGGCGGCCCTGCAGGGGGCGCTCGATTCGCTCGACGACGTCGCGAGCCGGCTCGAGTCGCCCGAGGAGGTCCGTGAGGACCTGCGCGCCGACTACGGGCGCCGCCTCGAGCGGCTGCGGCGCGATGCGGAGGCCGCCGAGGGCGACGCCGCGGCAGCGAGTCGGGCGGCGGCGGACGCCGGGGTGACCGTGTCCGCCGCGGTGATCGGCGGCACGGGCGGATCGGCCGGCGAAGCCATGGCTGCAGGTGCCGACGGCTCCGACGCGGAGGACCCGATCGGCGGGGCTGCTGAGGATGCGACGGACGTCGAGCCCGACGAGATCCAGCTCGAGCGGGAGGCCGAGCAGGCCGACATCGCGCTGCGGCTCGCGCTGCTCGAGGCGAAGCGGGCGGCCGTCGACGACCTCCGACGCTCCCGGGCCATCGATGACGCGGTGATGCGGCGCGTGCAGAGCCGGTTCGATGTCGAGGAGCTCCGCCTCGCCGCGATCAGCGAGGACGACTGAACCGAGCCCGAGCAGGTGGCGGCGGACCGGGACGGCGGGCGACGGCCCTCCGGCGGATCCCCACCGCTCGGGGCGAGGCCGCGGGTGACGCGACGGGCGCGGACCGGTGGTGCCGTGCCTCCCGGCGGATGCGGCGCGCCGCGGTCCGGGCAGCATGCCCGGAACGCCGAGGAGGACCGCCATGCCCACGATCACCTGCGTCATGCCTGCCCGGAACGCGGCCGGCACGGTCGGCACGGCCGTGCGGACGGTCCTCCGCGCGCTCCCCGAGGACGGCGAGCTCCTGGTGCGCGACGACGGCAGCACGGATGACACGCTCGGGGTGCTCGAGCGGATCCGGGACGCCCGGCTCCGCGTCCTGGTCGGGCCGAGCGTCGGGATCGCCGCCAGCATGAACACCCTGCTCGACGAGGTCACGGCGCCCGTCGTCGCACGCATGGACGCGGACGACGTGTGCGCACCGTTCCGGTTCCGGCGACAGCTCGCCCTGCTACGGTCCGCGGACCTCGTGTTCGCGCCCGCGGTCGACTGGCTCCCCGGTACACCCGTCGCGCGCCCGCAACCGCTCCGCCGACTGTCCGCTGCGGCGGCGCCGTTCGCGCTGCTGCTCGAGAACCCCTTCATGAACCCGACGATGACCGCGCGCACCCGGCTGATCCGAGACCTCGGCGGATGCCGATCCGTCGCGTCCGAGGACTACGACCTCTGGCTCCGCGCTGCCGGTGCGGGGCTCCGGCTCGTGCGGGACCGGGTCCCGGCGGTCCTCTACCGACGCCACCCCGGCCAGATCACGGCACAGTCGTGGTGGCGGGCCGCCCGCGCGGACACCGAGCTCGTCCACGAGGCGTTCGACGCGCTCGCGCTCGCGACCGTCGGGTTCCGTCCCTCGTGGTTCGCGTGGCGTCGGGCCGGACTGCCGGCGGGTGGGGCGCCGGACGGGATCGGCGAGGAGCTGCGGCGGTTCCGGGGCGCGGTGGCGGTCCTCCCGGCCGGGCAGCGGCGGCCGCTGCTCCGCCGGATCGCGCTCATGGAGCGGCGGGCGTTGCTGCGCTGACGGCGACGGCCGTCAGGGACGTTCGGGAGGCCCGTCCGAGGTCGCGGAGGCCGGCCCGTCCTGGTCGTCGCGCTCGCGGCCGCGTCGGGACCGGCGCAGGAGCCGCATGCGCTCGGGCCGCCGACCCCGGCGGAAGAGCGTCGCGAGCGCGGACTGCGGCTGCCAGTCGCGGCCGTTCGGCAGCCCCCAGCCGTACCGGACGGCGCCGAGCCGGAGCAGGAGCGACAGCAGGATCGCGACGACGATGCCGATCGTCGGGACGTGCAACGCCGACGCGACGACCATGACGATCGACGCGGCCACGGCGACGGACGCGTAGAGGGCGTTCCCGCCGAGCACCGCGGGCACCCGCCGGAGCAGGAGGTCACGGGCCGCACCGCCCCCGACCGCGGTCACGGTGCCCATGATGATCGCCGGACCCCAGCCCAGGTGCGCGTCGAACGTCCGCTGCACGCCGACCACGGCCCAGAACCCGATGACGGCTGCGTCGAGCACCGTGAACAGGCGGTCCCACGCCCGCTCCGAGATCGAGACGAAGAACGCCACGAGCGCTCCGACGAGCGCCACCGGGACGTACAGCGGGTCGGTCAGCGCGACCGGCGGGCCGTCCTGGAGCAGGACGTCGCGGAGGATCCCGCCGCCGAGCCCCGACACGAACCCGACCACGAGGAACCCGAACAGGTCGAAGTCCATCTCGCGCGCGAGCGACCCGCCGAGCAGCGCGGACGCGAACACCCCCGCGAGGTCGAGGACGTTCGTCACGGTCGCGAGCGCGTGCGCGGGGACGACCAGTGCGTCAGCGGAGGAGAACTGCACCGGTCCATCTTCGCGGTTCGGGCCGGGCCGTGGACGACACCCGCGCTCTTAGGTTAGCCTTACCTCCGTTCCACTCCGCGGGGTCGTCGCCCCTCACCCCACCGGGATCCCACTCCATGCTCGCCACGCTCGTCATCGGCCTCCGCGAAGGCCTCGAAGCGACCCTCATCGTCGGGATCATCGCCGCGTTCCTCCGCCGCGGTCGCATCTCGCTCGTGCCGATGTGGGGCGGGATCGCGCTCGCTGTCGTGCTCAGCGTCGCCGTCGGCGTGGGGCTCGAGGCGCTCGAGCAGGCGCTCCCGCAGTCCGAGCAAGAGGCGATGGAGTCCGTCATCGGCGCCGTCGCCGTCGTGTTCGTCACCGGGATGATCATCTGGATGCGGACGCACGCCCGCGACCTCAAGGGCGACCTCGAGGCGAGCGCCGCAGCGGCCGTCGGTCGCGGCACCGCCTGGGCGCTCGCGGGCATGGCGTTCCTCGCCGTCCTCAAGGAGGGCTTCGAGACCTCCGTGTTCCTGCTCGCCACGTTCCAGGCCGCGAGTTCGGCGGGCACCGCGGCGCTCGGCGCCGTGATCGGCGTGCTCGTCGCCGTGCTCATCGGCTGGGGGATCTACACCGGCGGGGTCCGGCTCGACCTCCGGCGGTTCTTCACCGGCACCGGCGTGTTCCTGGTCTTCGTGGCGGCAGGGCTCGTGCTCACCGCACTCCGGACCGCGCACGAGGCCGGCTGGGTGACGATCGGGCAGCAGCGCACCGTCGACCTGTCCTGGCTCGCGCCGACCGGGTCCGTGCAGGCCGCACTCGTCACCGGTGTGCTCGGGATCCTGGCGGACCCCCGCGTCGTCGAGGTCGTCGGCTGGGTCGGCTACCTCGTCCCCGTGCTCGTCGTGAGCCTCTGGCCGCGGTCCCTCCGCCCGTCGCCGGTGCAGGTCCCGCGCGTGCGCGTCCTCGTCGCCGCGGGTCTCGTGGTGGCTGCGGTCGTGCTCGCGGTGGCCGTCCCCACCGGCCGGGAGGCCCTGCCCACCTCCGCCACCCTCGCCACCGGTGCCGGGGACCCGCGCCCCACCACGCGGCACACCGCGACGGCGACCGTCGACGGTGCCGCCGCGACCCTCGTCGTCCGCGCCGGCGACACCGTGCAGCGCGCCCGCTTCTCCTCCGCCGACCACACGACCACCACGCACGCCGGCGTCACCGCCGACCGCTGGCGCGCCACCACGCGCGTCCCGAGCACCGGCCGACCCGCGACGCTGACCTTCGACCAGCTCACCGACCTGTTCGGACGCGTGCCCGTCGGCATCTCGCCCGCGCAGCAGCCCGGCCCGTTCACCGCGCACTGGACCTCGACCGCGACCCGGACGCTCTGGACCGTCGACGGCGGCCTCCTCGACGCGCGCCGGACCGAGCGCGCGGTCCTCACCGTGTCCGGCGGCGGCCTGCCGAGCAGCCGGACCTATTCGTTCGACGCCACCGCCTGGGCGGTCCCGGCGATCCACGTGGCCGCCGCGGGCGAGACGGTGGCGAGCGGCGCCTCCGCGGGCCGCGAAGCGCTGCTCTGGAAGGCGTGGCTCCCCGCTGCGCTCGCGATCGCCGCGGTCGCCCAGGCCCTGCTCGCCCTGCGGGACCGACGCCGACCCGGGGGCAGCCGCCGATCCTCCCGACCGACCACCACGAACCCCGTCGCCGACCGGCACGGGGCGACCAGCAGGAAGACCGCCGATGCCGTTCGCTGACCGCCGCACCCGATCCGTCCTCGTCCTCGGAGCGGCCCTCGCCGCCGCAGCCCTCGCGCTGACCGGCTGCTCGACCGCGTCGTCCTCCGCCGAGGACGCCGCGACGCCGTCCGGCGCGGTGCACCGGGTGGCCGTGACCCTGACGAACGACGGCTCCGACAAGTGCGCCGTGTCGACGACCTCGGTGCCCGCCGGACCGGTGACGTTCACCGTGCGGAACACGTCGTCGACCGCGATCACCGAGGTGGAGCTCCTGCAGGACCAGAAGATCCTCGGCGAGAAGGAGAACCTGGCACCCGGACTCGACCCGGTCAAGTTCACCGTGACGCTCGGCGGCGGCAAGTACCAGGTGTACTGCCCCGGGGCGACCAAGGAGCTCACGACCTTCACCGTCACCGGCACGGCCGCATCGACCGCGAACAGCAGCGCGGCGACCCTCCTCCGGCAGGGCGCCAAGGGCTACGCGGACTACGTCGACGCCCAGGTCAACGACATGGTGACCGCCGTGCGGCAGCTGCAGGAGGACGTCGACGCGGGGGACCTCGCCGCCGCCAAGACGGCCTACGCGAACGCGCGCCCGTACTACGAGCACGTCGAGAGCGACGTCGACGGGTTCGTCAAGAAGGGCCACAAGGCGACTGACAACGCCGGGAACCTCGACTACCTCGTCGACATGCGCGCCTCGAACCTCGACCCGTCGGTCGGATGGCACGGATTCCACGCCGTGGAGCGCGATCTGTTCCAGGGCGGCGCCATCACCGCGAGCACGAAGCAGCTCGCGGCCGAGCTCACCGAGAACGTCACCCTGCTCGACAAGCTCGTCCCGACGCTCACCTACAAGCCCGAGGACCTCGCCAACGGCGCGGCCGGCCTGCTCGAAGAGGTCCAGTCCGAGAAGATCACCGGCGAGGAGGAGGGCTTCAGCCACATCGACCTCGTCGACCTGGCGGCGAACGTCGAGGGTGCGCGGCAGGCGTTCGCGTACCTCAAGCCCGGCCTGCAGAAGCTCGACCCGTCGATCACGAAGCAGATCGCGACCCAGTTCGACAGCGTCGACACGCTCATGGACGGCTACCGGGACGGCACCGCCCTCGGCGGTTTCCGCACCTACGACGCCGCCACCCGCACCGCCGACGCGAACACGATCTCGCAGACGATCCAGGCCCTGCAGGACCCGCTGTCGCGGCTCGCCGAGAAGGTCGCCACCGCGTGAGCGGAGCGCCGGAGCAGGAGCGCGACGGGTCTCCGCGTCCGTCGGTGTCGCGCCGCGGACTCATCGGCGGGCTCGCGGCGGCAGGTGCCGGGGTGGGCGCACTCGCCGGGATCGGCGGCGCCCTCGCGGCGAGTGCGGTCGGACGCACCCCCGACGACGAGTCCATCGACCTGTCGCGGACCCACCCGTTCTACGCGACCGCGGCGGGGCAGCCGCAGGGTGGGATCCGCATCGAGCCGCAGCGGTACTGCGTCTTCATGACGTTCGACATGGCGTCGACCCTGGCGACGGACCTGCAGGTCCTGCTCGCCCGGTGGTCCGCCGCGATCGCGCAACTGCAGTCCGGCGGCACCATCGGCGCGGTCGTCCCGGCGCACGCCGACGGCGTCGGTGCCGACACCGGGGAGGCCCTCGACCTCGGCCCGGCATCGCTCACCGTCACCGTCGGGCTCGGCCCCGGGCTGTTCGACGAGCGGTTCGGCCTGGCGGCCCACAAGCCCGCCGCGCTCGCTCCGATCCCCGCGCTGCCGAGCGACGCCCTCGACCCCGCGCTGAGCGGTGGCGACCTGTCCCTGCAGGCGTGCGCCGACGACCCCCAGGTCGCCTACCACGCGATCCGCGACCTCGCCCGGATGGCCAGGGGCACCGCGACCGTGCGCTGGACCGTGCTCGGGTTCGGGCGCGCGTCGGCCGGGGCGCACCAGACCACACCGCGCAACCTCATGGGCTTCAAGGACGGCACGCGGAACATCACGAGCGACGAGGACTACGAGCGGTTCGTGCGGCTCGGGGACGACGCGGACTGGATGGCGGGCGGCACCTACCAGGTCACGCGGAAGATCCAGATGAACATCGAGATCTGGGACGCCGACGTCATCAGCGACCAGCAGCGGGTGTTCGGGCGCACGAAGGTCGAGGGCGCGCCGCTCTCCGGGGGGACCGAGCACACGACGCCCGACTTCCACGCGACCGACCATGCCGGTGACACGAAGATCGACGCGCGCGCACACGTCGCCCTCGCCGCGCACGAGAACAACGGCGGCGTCAAGATCCTGCGTCGCCCGTACAACTACACCGACGGGCTCAACCAGTACGGGCAGCTCGACGCCGGGCTGTTGTTCACCGCGTTCATGAACGACCCCGATCACTTCACACGGATCCAGCGTCGGCTCGGAGCGTCCGACCGGTTGAACGAGTACATCTCGCACATCGGCTCGGCCGTGTTCGCCGTGCCGCCGGCGCCGCGCAAGGGCTCGTACATCGGGGAGCGGCTCTTCCGCTGAACCGTGGGGCCGGCGCCGGTCCGGCCTACCGCCGGTCCGGCGCCAGCAACGCGGTGACGACGTCGCTGAACGGGCCGGTCAGGTCGCTCGCCGACGCGTTGACCAGGGGGCCGAGCCGAGTGGAGGCACGCAGGAGCGTGATGCCGAAGGCCGTGGCCAGCGCGACCTCTGCGCGGAGCAGGATGCCGTTCGTGTCGACGTCATCGGGGTCCCACCCGGCGATGCGCGCCATGCGCTCCGCGTACGAGGTGAGTGTCGCATTGCGGATCCGGTCGGCCTGCTCGTCTCCGGAGGACCGGATGAGCAGGAGGAGCTCGACCGCGTGCTCCCCGGTCGGCGCGTTCGTCACCCGCTCGACGAGGCTCTGGAGCATCCGTTCGACCGAGTCGTCGTCCGGCCGGGGGGCATCGAGGTCCTCCACCGCGCGCTCGAGACAGGCCTCGAAGAGGCCCTCTTTGCTCGTGAAGTAGCGGTTGATGAGCGCGACGTTCACTCCGGCGTCGGCTGCGATCTCCCGGACGGTGGTCGCAGAGTAGCCGTCGTACGCGAACCGACGTCGAGCCGCGGCGACCAGGAGCTGCCGGGTCTTCGCGGCGTCGCGCGTCCTCGACGGCACCTGCGACTCGAGCGTCATGACGTCCTCTCCATCTCCGCAACGGTACCCGCACCGGGAGGTGCGGTGTAAACGCGCTTTGACTTCCGCGCGAGGAGCAGTAGGCTCACGACTTGTAAGCGCTTGTTTACGTCTTTCGATCACGGAGAACGATGTCCCGAGTCACCGAGGGCCCCCGCACGGGCTCGACCCCCGTCGCGGAGCGACACAGCAGCCCGAACACCACCCTCATCGTCGTGTACCTCGCACTCGGCGGCTTGGCCTACGCGGTGCTCCAGTCGCTCGTCGCTCCGGCACTGTCCACGATCGGCAAGGACCTCGGGGCCTCGACCAGCAACGTGAGCTGGATCATCACCGCCTACCTGCTGTCGGCGTCCGTCCTCACGCCGATCTTCGGCCGCATGGGCGACATGATGGGCAAGCGGCGCATCCTCATCGTCGTGATGAGCCTCCTGCTCGTCGGCACCGTCGTCGCCGCCCTCGCGCCGAACCTCGCCACGTTGATCGTGGCCCGCTGCCTGCAGGGTGCGGCCGGCGCCGTGCTGCCGCTGTCGATCGGCATCGTGCGCGACGAACTCCCGAAGGACCGGGTGAGCGTCGTGATCGGTCTGCTGTCGGGCATCTTCGGCATCGGGGCCGGTATCGGCATCGTCGCGGCCGGACCGATCGTGCAGCACCTCGATTGGCACTGGCTGTTCTGGCTGCCGCTCGCGCTCATCGTCGTCGGGCTCGCCGGTATCGTGTTCGGGATGCCGGAATCGGACGTCCGGAAGCCCGGGCGCCTCGACCTCGCCGGGACGGCGATCCTCTCGATCTCCCTCGTGGCGCTGCTGCTCGCTGTCAGCGAGGGCGAGACCTGGGGCTGGGGTGACGTCAAGACCATCGGTCTGCTGGCGGTCGGCGTCGTCGCGCTCGTGGTCTTCATCGTCGTCGAGCTCCGCGTGAAGGCGCCGCTGATCGACGTCCGGCTCTTCCGCATCCGTGGCGTCTGGACCGCTCACGTCGTCGCGCTCGTCTTCGGGTTCGCGATGTACGGCACGTTCGTGCTCGTCCCGACGCTGCTCCAGCTGCCGTCGTTCACCGGGTACGGCTTCGGCAAGACCGCCTCGCAGGCCGGCCTGTTCCTGCTCCCGACGGTCCTCATGATGATCGTGGTCTCACCGGTCGCGGGGGCCCTCGTCCGACGGACGGGTCCGAAGCCGCCGCTGGTCATCGGGGGTGTGCTCCTCACCGCGGCGTTCGTGCTCCCCGGGCTCGCGCACGATCAGGTCTGGCAGATCCTGGTGTCCGGCATCCTCACGGGTGCCGGGATCGGATTCGGTCTCTCGGCGGCGTCCAACGCGATCATCGAGAGCGTGCCGATCGAGCAGACGGGTGAGGCGATCAGCGCCAACACCGTCGTCCGGACGATCGGCTCGAGCGTCGGAACGGCCGTCATCGCCGCGCTGATCTCGTCGCACACGAAGGTGTTCACGTTGCCCACCGGGCACGTGGGGCTCCCTGGGGCCGCGGCGTTCACCATCGGCTTCTGGGCATGCGCTGGGGTCGGCGCCCTCGCGATCGTCGGCGCCCTCGCCGCTCCCGGCATGCGAAAGCGGCGCGCTGACGCCATCGCGGCGGGCGTCGAGGACATCGACGCTGTCGTCGACGAGCGCTGACGGGGTCTGCTCGACGCTGCCGGTGCATCCGGGCGGGGAGGAGGGGTGCCCTCCGCCGTTTCCCTGGAGACGGAGGGCACCCGCGCCGCCGGGTTCGTCGGGCGGAACCACCGCCCGGGATGAGAGGACACCGCAGCGGCGCCGTCGCCATGCGACGCCTCAGGGTACCGCCGCCGCTGCCGAAAACATAGGGTGCGGCAGACGAGCGGTCTCGTTCCACCCGCCTCGTTACTTCCGATCGCCGATGTGGAGCGCGTCCTTCACCCGCTCGATGCCCTCGGTCGCGAGCGCCGATGCCGAGTCCCGGATCACGCCGGCCTCCATCGGGTCGCCCTTGAGCAACGACTTGGCCGTGTTGAGCGCGTACTCACGGGTGATGTGCGGTGGGAGCGGCGGGACGTTGCGGCTGACGTAGGCGTCGATGAGCGTGACCCCGTCGTGCGCGAAGGCCTCGGCGACAGCGGACTCCACCTGGTCGTCACTGCGCACCTGGACGCCCCGGAACCCGAGGAGCTCGGCGTAGCCGGCGTAGTCCATCGACTCGACGTCCTGCGAGCCGCGCCACAGCGGATTGCCGTCCTCCGTGCGCATCTCCCACGAGACCTGCGCGAGGTCGTCGTTGTGCATGACCACGATGATGAACTGCTTGGTCTCCCACTGCTGCATGTACTTCTTCACGGTGATCAGCTCGTTCATGCCGAGCATCTGGAACGCGCCGTCACCGATGGTGCAGACCACCGTCTTGTCGGGGTGGGCCAGCTTCGCCGCGACCGCGTAGGGCATCGCCGCGAGCATGGTCGCCAGGCGGCCCGAGAGGTCGCCGCGCATGCCCCGCTTCAGGCGGATGTGGTGCCCGAACCAGTCGGCGGTCGTCCCGGCGTCCGCGGTGACGATCGCTCCGTCGGGCAGGTTCGCGTTCACGGCCTCGGTCACGCGCCGCGGGTTGACCCCGTCGTGGTACTCCTTCTGTGCCTGCGCGTGCATCTCCTGTTCCCAGTCCTGCATCTCGGCGGCGATCCGCTCCTGCCAGGACAGGTCGGTCTTCTGCTCGAGCAGGGGGAGGAGGGCCTCGAGCGTCGACTTCACGTCGCCCCAGAGGTTCAACTCCGTCGGGTAGCGCACGCCGAGCTGTTCGGGCTTGAGGTCGACCTGGATGCCACGCGCCTGGCCCGTCGTGGGCAGGAACTCGCCGTACGGGTAGTTCGTGCCGAGCAGCACGATGGTGTCGCAACGCTTGATCTGGTGGAGGCTCGGCAGGGACCCGAGGAGACCGACCTGCTGCGTGTGGTACGGCACGTCGGACGGGATCACGTCCTTGCCGCGGAGCGCGGTGATGATGCCCGCTCCGGCCTTCTCGGCGGCGGCGAGGACCTCGTCGGTGGCGCCCCTCGCACCCGCGCCGACCAGGAACGTGACCTTCTCGCCCGCGTTGATGATGTCCGCCGCCTGGCGGATCTGCTCCATCGGGGGCGTGATCGCCGTCGACGGGATGGCGTCGCTCGAGCGCGAGACCCAGTGAGCCGACGGCGTCGCCTTGATGGTCATCGCCTGGACGTCGTGCGGGATCACGACGACCGCGGGCTGGAGACGGAGCCGGGCCGTGCGGAAGGCGGTGTCGATGACGGCGCTGGCCTGGTCGGGCGACACGATCGTCTCGACGTAGCAGGCGACGTCCGTGAACACGCGCTCGAGGTTGCTCTCTTGCTGCGTGAAGGTGCCGATCGAGTCGAGACCCTGCTGCCCGACGATCGCGACGACCGGCTGATTGTCCATCTGGGCGTCGTACAGCCCGTTGAGCATGTGGAACGCGCCGGGGCTCGAGGTCGCGACGCACACGCCGACCTCGCCCGTGAACTTGGCATGCGCGGTCGCCATGAGCGCGCAGATCTCCTCGTGCGTCGGGCGGATGTACTCGATGCCCGTCCCCGCACGATCGGTCTTGCCGAGTGCTCCGTCGAACGCGCCGATGCCGTCGCCGGGGAACCCGAAGATCCGGCTGACGCCCTGGTCCTTGATCCGCTCGATCAGGAACTCGCTCACGGTGGTCATCGCGTGCCTCTCTCCGGCGCCGGGGTCGGGTGCCTGGGACTCGGGTGGTGGGACGGGGCCGTCCTCGTGTATCCAGCGTGCTCCCTCCACGGGGCCGGGTTCCCAGCCCGTCGCCCGTGGTGGAGGATCGGGGGAGCGGACCGGATGTGGAGGAACGGGCAGCATGACCACGATCGATCTCAACGCAGACCTCGGCGAGGGCTTCGGCCGGTGGACCCTCGGGGACGACGCCGCGATGCTCGATGTCGTCACGAGCGCGAACGTGGCGTGCGGATTCCACGCGGGCGACCCGTTGTCGCTCCGGTCCGTGCTCGAGCAGGCCGCGGAACGGCAGGTGTCGGTCGGCGCGCACGTCGCATACCGGGACCTCGCCGGGTTCGGTCGGCGGTACGTGGACGCCTCCCTGCACGAACTCGCAGCGGACGTGATCTACCAGATCGGCGCGCTGGCCGCCCTCGCCCGGGCAGCCGGGACGACCGTCCGTTACGTCAAGCCGCACGGTGCCCTCTACAACACCATCGCGGAGGGCGGACCGCACGCCGAGGCGGTCGTGCAGGCGGTCCTGGCGGTCGACCCGGGCCTCCCGGTCGTCGGTCTCGCCGGGTCCGCGTTCCTCGACCTCGCTCGCGATGCCGGGCTGCCCGTCGTGGCCGAGGCGTTCGCGGACCGTGCGTACGCCGCCGACGGGTCCCTCGTGTCCCGACGCCTTCCGGGGGCCGTGCTCCACGATCCGACCGAGATCGCCGAGCGCGTCGTCGGGATGGTCACCAGCGGGGCGGTCACCGCGGTCGACGGGACCAGCGTGCCGATCGACGCCGCGTCGATCTGCCTGCACGGGGACTCGCCCGGCGCGGTCGCCGCGGCGCTCGCCGTCCGGTCCGCACTCGGATCAGCGGGCGTGGTCCTGGCGCCGTTCGCGGCGGTCCGAGCGGCGTGACGGCGACCGGCGGCGTGACCGGCCCGGAGGGCGAGAGCGGGTCCGGGCGCGTGACCGACTCCGGCGCCCGGGCGCCCCGGGTGCTGCGCCTCGGCGTCGACGGCGTGCTCGTCGAGGTCCCCGACACGGCCGCCGCGCTCGCCCTGCACGCCGCGCTCCGGACGCTCGACCTGCCCGGGGTGACCGAACTGGTGCCCGCCGCGCGGACCGTCGCCGTCCGCTTCGCACCGGGCGCCACGACCGCCGACGCGATCGCCGCCGCGCTGCGCGGCGTACCGCTCGACGCGCCGCCGCCCGCCGCCGACGGTCTCGTCGAGGTGCCAGTGGTCTACGACGGCGAGGACCTCGACCACGTCGCCGACCGCACCGGGCTCAGCGTGGACGAGGTCGTCCGCCGGCACACCGCGCCGGAGTACTCGGTCGCGTTCACCGGGTTCGCGCCGGGGTTCGCCTACCTGGTCGGAGGCGACACGGTCCTCGACCTGCCGCGGCGCAGCAGTCCGCGCACGGCGATCCCCGCCGGTTCCGTCGCGATCGCGGGCGGCCACAGCGGCATCTACCCGCGGCCGAGCCCCGGCGGCTGGCATCTGCTCGGGCACACCGACCTGGTGATGTGGGACCCCCATCGGATCGGGGCGGAGGCCCTGCTCCGTCCGGGCATGCGCGTCCGGTTCCGCGCGGTCCACGCGGCGTCGTCCGCGGCTGCGTCATCCGCCGCAGCGTCATCCGCCGCTGCGTCCCCGGCCGCACGCCAGACCGCCGTCGGGCGGGAGGCCCGACCCGCTCCGACGGAGCCGTCACGTCCGACCGCTCGCAGGCGAGGGCTCGAGGTCCTGTCGCCCGGGCTGCTCAGCACCGTGCAGGACCTCGGCAGACCGGGCCGCGCGGCCCTCGGCGTCACCCGCTCCGGTGCGCTCGATCGCGTCGCCCACCGTCGCGCGAACCGTCTCGTCGGGAACCCGGCGGGCGCCGTGGCGGTCGAGCACGTCGGGGGAGGGCTCACCGTGCGGGCTCGTGGCGAGCTCGTCCTGGCGGTCACGGGCGGCGTCGGCGCGATCGAGGTCCTGCCCGCGGCGGAAGGGACGCTCGACGAGCGATCGGTGCTGCTCCCGGGCGACGACGAGCCCGCGCGCCGGGCGGTGCCGATCGAGCCCGACCGTCCGTTCGCGCTGCACGACCGTGAGGTCCTGGTGCTCGGTGTGCCGACGACCGGGGCCGTCGCGACCCTCGCCGTCCTCGGTGGACTCGACGTGCCGCCGGTGCTCGGATCACGCGCGACCGACGTGCTGTCCGGTCTCGGGCCGGCACCGCTCCGGGCCGGCGACGTCCTGCCCATCGGGTCGGACACGGCGGCGGCGGTGGCCGACGCGGCGGAACCGGGCCCGGTCCTCCCGACCGTCGAGGACGTGGTCGACGTCCGGTTCGTGCCCGGACCCCGCGACGACTGGATCGACGGGGGTGCCGACGCCCTGCACGCGGTCGTCTGGCGGGTGACGCCACGCTCGAACCGTGTCGGGGTGCGGCTCGATGCGGGCACGCACGCACTCGCGCGGAGCGTGGGCGGCGAGCTGCCGAGCGAGGCGGCGGTACCCGGGGCGATCCAGGTGCCACCCGAGGGTCGACCGGTCGTGTTCCTCGCCGACCACCCCGTCACGGGCGGCTACCCCGTGGTCGGCGTCGTCGTGCCCGAGGACCTCGGGCTCGTCGCACAGGTACCGGTCGGCGGCGCGATCCGGTTCACGCCGACGGCGAGTGCTCTTCGGCGATGAGCGGCCGTAACGTCCGGTGCGCGATCCGGAGCCCCTCGAGCACCTTGTCGTCCGTGCCACTCCACAGCGGGTCTTCGTGCTCGACCGACAGCGTGCCCGTGAACCCGGCCTCGTACAGGCGATCGACGACGTGCGACCAGTCGACCACGCCACGACCGGGCACGCGGAAGCGCCACCACCCCATGTCCCACGGGTCGTCGCCCTTGTCGACGAGCCCGAAGAAGCCGTAGCGGTCGCGCCGCGCCGGGAACAGTTCGACGTCCTTCGCCTGCGCGTGCACGATGTGCTCCGCGAACGGCAGGATCGTCTCGACCGGGTCGATGCCGATCCACGTCAGGTGCGACGGGTCCCAGTTCAGGCCGAACCCGAGGCCGGTCACCCACTCCCACAGCTCCGGGCTGTAGGCGATGTTCCCCGGGTAGCCGTCCGGGTGCCAGCCCTCCATGACGCAGTTCTCGATGATGAGCTTGACGTCGCGCTCGCCCGCGTAGTCCACGAGCTCGGGCAGCACGCGGTCGCCCTCAGCCATGTTCTCGCGCACGCTCTTGCTGTTGTCGCGGCCGATGAACGTGCCCACGTAGGGGACGCCGAGCCGCTGCGCCGCGTCGATCGCGTGCTTGAGGTGGGTCCGGACCGCGTCACGACGCTCGGGGTCCTGGTGCAGGTTGTTCTCGTAGTAGGCGAGCGCGCTGATCTCGAGTCCCGTGCGGGCCATCAGGTCCTCGGTGGCGCTGGCATCCTCGTCGGTGAACGTCGCGACGGGCAGGTGCGAGGCCTCGAAGTCGCGGCCGCCGACGTTCGGCCACACGGCGACCTCGAGTCGCTCGTACCCCTGAGCGGCCGCGAACTCCGCGATCCGGCCGAGGTCCCATCCGGGCAGGCAGGCCGTGAGCATCCCGAGCTTCATGCGATGTCCTTCCAGGCTCCGTCACCGGCACTGGCGACGACGGCGTCGATGACGTGGGCGGCGCGCGCGCCGTCCGCGAACGTGGGCAGGCCCTCCGGCCACACGCCGCCGTCCCGTGAGGCACGGACGGCGGCGTAGGTGTCGCCGACGAACGCCGTGAAGGCGTCGAGGTACCCCTGTGGGTGACCCGATGGCACGACGGCCAACCGCCGCTGGTCGGGCGACCCCTGCGAGGGGTCGCGCACGAGGATCGTCGCGCCGGTCTCGGTGCCGAACCAGGCGGACTCCGGTTGCTCCTGGTCGAACGCGGCGCTCGAGCGGGTCCCGTCGACCTCGAACCACAGGCGGTTCTTGCGCCCGGCCGCGACCTGCGACACGACGACGTTCCCGATCCGGCCACGGGTCGTGCGGAAGGTGGCCACCGCGGTGTCCTCGGTGGTGACGGGGGCCTGCGCGACGGGCACCGCGCCTCCCGGCAATGGATCGGGGTAGGGGGCGCCGGAGAAGGACGGCCCCGACGACGCCGGGCGCGTGGGGTAGACGATGTCGGCCGTGGCCGTCACGGTCGCGAATCGCTCGCCGGTGACGAACTCGACGAGGTCACACCAGTGCGACCCGATGTCGGCGAAGGCGCGCGACACACCGCCCGCTCCGGCGTCGACCCGCCAGCTCGACGAGCCCTCGTCGAGCATCCAGTCCTGCAGGTACGAGCCGTGGATCGCGAGCACGCGTCCGAGATCGCCGCCGGCGATCCGCGACCGGATCTCGCGCACGATCGGGTGGAAGCGGTAGACGAACGGGACGGTCGCGACGACACCGGCACGCTCGGCGGCGGCCGTGAGCTCGTCGGCCTGTGCGGCGTCGACCGCCAGGGGCTTCTCGCACACCACGTGGATCCCCGCCGCGATGATCGCCATCGTCTGCGGGTGGTGCTGGTCGTTCGGGGTGCACACGTGCACGACGTCGGGTGCGTCGGCGAGGAGCTCGTCGAGGTCGGCGTAGCCGCGCGGGAGCCCGAGGTGCTCGGCGACCTGTGCCGAGCGTTCGGGAGTGCGTCCGAGGACCCCGGTGACCACGGCACCGGCGGCGCGCGCCGATCGTACGTGGACGGTCGCGATCATGCCCGTGCCGATGACGGCGACGCGCAGCGGGGGTGTGTTCATGGATGCTCTGCGTTCCTCGGTTCCGGAGTGAGCGTATTGGTGACGCACGGCCACGTTCAAGGACTCGCCGCCGAGCGTAACGTCGGGCCCCAACAGGTGCCGCTGGCCGCCCCGTGTGGTGGACGGCCGCTCTCGGCGGACGAGTGTGGAGGAACGATGACGGTGTCCGGGGACTACCAACTGCAGGGTCGGACCGTGATCGTGACGGGTGCGGGCTCCGGGATCGGGCAGGCGATCGCGCGCGCGTTCATCGATCAGGGCTGCAACGTGGTCCTCGCCGGACGGCGCGAGGACGCACTCGCCGAGACCGCCGAGGGCGCGCCGGCCGAGCACGTCATCGCGGTGCCCACCGACGTGACCGACCGCGAGAGCGTGGCCGACCTCGTCGCGATCGCCGCCGATCGCTTCGGTCGGATCGACGTCGTGGTCAGCAACGCGGCCGCCTACACGGCGGGCGAGATCGACGAACTCGGTGAGGGCGACTACCGCGCCATGGTCGCGACGAACCTCGACGGCACCGTGCACCTCGTGCAGGAAGCGCTCCCGCACCTCGAGCGGGCGCGGGGCGTCATCCTGTTCACGACGAGCGCCTCGGGACTCCGGGGGGACTGGCGCCAGGCCGTCTACAACGCCACGAAGGGCGCCATGACGACGCTCATGCAGTCGCTGGCGCTCGACCTCGGGGCGCGCGGCATCCGCGTCAACGCGGTGGCGCCGGCCCTGACCCGTACGGCGGCGAACGCGGAGCACTTCGCCGACCCGGACGTGGTCGCCCCACACGCCCAGCGGACCGCGCTCGGACGCATCGGCGAACCCGAGGACGTCGCGCCGGCGTTCCTCTTCCTCGCCAGCGACGACGCCCGCTACATCACGGGCGTCACGTTGCCGGTCGACGGAGGCACCACGGCGTCGACGGGTCAGGCGCACGTCGTCGGCTGACCCCCGGTCGCGACCGCGCCCGGTCCTCGACAGCCGGGAGGCCCGTTCGAGGTTCCACAGTTCGGCCGGCGGTCGGAACCGGATCAGCGGTGCGTCGGTACGTTCGGAGCCATGGCGATCCAGACCACCCTCCTCATCCTCGGTGCCAGCGGCGACCTGACGAAGCGGCTCCTGCTGCCCGGCCTCGCCACACTCCTCGACGTCAAGCAGGACTGGGACATCGAGCTCATCGGCGCGGGCGTCGACGAGCTCTCGGACGAGGACTGGAAGCAGCGCGTCCGCGAGTCCTTCTCGAGCGCCGAGTGCTCCGGCGATCGCTTCGAGCAGATCATCGCGGCCAGCCACTACCGGAAGACGGACGTCACGAGCGCGGACGACCTCGGCGAGCTCCTGGCACAGTGCTCGCACGCGCCGGCGATCTACTTCGCCCTGCCGCCGGCGATCACCGAGCAGGCGTGCGAACAGCTCAAGGGCATGGACCTGCCCGACGGTGTGCGGCTCGCGATGGAGAAGCCGTTCGGCACCGACGCCGCGAGCGCCGAGAAGCTCAACGAGCTCCTCCACTCGTTCATCCCCGAGGAGCGCATCCACCGCGTCGACCACTTCCTCGGCCGCTCGACGGTGCTCAACCTCCTGGGCCTGCGGTTCTCGAACCGGATCATCGAGCCCCTGCTGTCGTCCACCCACGTCGAGAGCGTCGACATCATCTACGACGAGACCCTGGGCCTCGAGAACCGCGCGCGGTACTACGACCACGCCGGCGCGCTCACGGACATGATCCAGAGCCACCTGCTGCAGGTGCTCGCGGTCGTCGCGATGGAGGCCCCCGCCACGCTCGACGCCGACGACCTCCGCACGCAGAAGCAGCTCGTCTTCCGCGCCGTCAAGCCGTGGGGTGACGACCCGGCGACCGCTGGCAAGCGCGCCCGGTACACCGCCGGTACCGTCGGAGACCGCCAGCTGCCGTCGTACGTCGACGAGGACGGTGTCGACCCGGCGAACCAGACCGAGACCCTGGCGCAGATGACCGTCGAGGTCGCGAACTGGCGGTGGGCGGGCGTTCCGTTCACCCTCCGCTCCGGCAAGGCCCTGGGTGAACCGCGGCGCGAGATCGTCATCAACTTCCGCCCCTCGCCGCACGTGCCGGACGGCGTCGGCGGCGAGCACGAGCAGGACCGGCTCCGCATCTGGATCGCTCCCGACGAGATGAGCCTCGAACTCAACGTCAACGGTCCCGGCGACCCGTACGTCGTCGACCGCGCCAAGCTCGAGACGAAGTTCAACCCGGGCCGACTCACGGCGTACGGCGAGGTCCTCGCCGGTGTGCTCGAGGGCGACGCCACGCTCTCGGTGCGCGGTGACAGCGCGGTGCAGTGCTGGCGCATCGTCCAGCCGGTCATCGACGCCTGGCGCAACGGCGAGAGCCCGATCGACGAGTACCCGGCCGGTTCGCACGGTCCGTCGAACTGGGACAACCTGCTCCACTGATCCCGGGCGTACGGTCGGACGCGTGGCAACCATCCAAGACATCCTGAACACCGTTCCCGAGCCCGCCGGGGCCGACGTCCGCACCGGCATCGTCGAGTACGACCACGACGGCACGCCGCTCGAGGGCATCCTCGCGAAGGACGCGAACCTCACCGGTCGGCGTCCCGCCGTGCTCGTCGTCCACGACTGGCACGGCGTGAACGAACACGTCGAGGCCCGCGTCACGATGCTGGCCCGCCTGGGCTACGTCGCGTTCGCGGCCGACATCTACGGCAAGGGCGTGCGCCCGACCGGAGCAGAGGCCGGAGAGGTCGCCGGCAGCTTCTACCAGGACCTCGGGCTCCTGCGTGCCCGTGCTCGTGCCGGACTCGACCGCCTGCTCGAGGACCCGCAGGTCGACCCCTCGCGCGTGGTGGTCATGGGCTACTGCTTCGGCGGCTCCACGGCCCTGGAACTCGCCCGGACCGGTGCGGACCTCGTGGGGGCGGTGTCGTTCCACGGCGGTCTGATCACCCACGATCCGTCCGACGCCGGCGACATCCGGGCGAAGCTCCTGGTGCTGACCGGTGCTGCCGATCCGATGGTCGGGGACGACAAGGTCCACGCGTGGGAGGACGAGATGCGCGCGGCGCCGCGCGTCGACTGGCAGCTCGTGTCGTACGCGAACGCGATGCACGCGTTCGCCGTCCCCGGTACGGACGCGCCCGACCACGGCGCGCAGTACCAGGCGCTCGCCGACCGCCGCTCCTGGCGTGCGCTCGAGGAATTCCTGACCGAGGTGTTCGGTCCGGAGCAGCTCGCGGCCTGACCGTCCGGGCGGGAGGTGCGGCGTGCCTCCCGTCCGGCGCCGCGCTGGCACCACCCGTTCGCGCCTCGATCGGCGCGCCGGATCCCGTGCCCCGGGTCCCGTGCCCCGATTGGCGCGCCGGGTCCCGAGCCTGGTAGAGTCTTCCACGGCCGTTCGGCCACTGCGCTCGTAGCTCAATGGATAGAGCATCTGACTACGGATCAGAAGGTTGGGGGTTCGAGTCCCTTCGAGCGCACACTGTGTTGAGACAGCAGTGAACGAGAACGCCCCGGCATCGCCGGGGCGTTCTTCGTTGTCCCGGTGATCTCGGAACCGGAGCGACGTCGCGTCGAACGTCCTGGTGGCGACGCCCAGTGGCCGCCGCGTCCGCGCTGCTCGAGAGCGGCTGCTGTCCGCAGTCCGTGCGCAGCGGTCCTCGAGCGGAGCCGGGACGGCCACGCGAGGAGGCCGCCCGCTGGACGCCGGCCTCGCTGGTCGGCGGTATCCGCGCGCATCGGTCGCGGCTTGCGCGTGAAAACTCTGTGTTACCGCCTTGCCGTGACCGATTTCAGCACTGGACGCCGCTTCCGTGACGGATTACCGTCGCCGTATGACGAGTTCGGGTGATCGCGCGTCCGTTCGGCCACCGGCCGTGGGGGACGTCGATGGCACTCCGGCCGACGGCAACGCTGGGACGCCCGATCCGATCGACCTCGCGCTCCTGACAGCGCTCGCTGCGGACGGTCGCGCTTCCTGGGCCGCCCTGGGCGAGGCATCCGGATGCTCGGCATCGACAGCACAGCGGCGGGTCGGTCGCTTGAACGTGCTGGGCTTCGTCCGGATCATCGCCGCGACCGACGTGCTCGCAGCCGGGTTCGGGGTGTCGGCGATGGTCCGGATGCGCTGTGGCGCGAGCCGGACGACCGATCTCGTCGCACGACTGCAGAGCCGCCCCGAGGTCCGGTTCCTCGCCACGCTGACCGGCACTGCGGACTGCGTCGCCGAGCTCGTGGTCGAGCGGATCGCGGACATCGGACCCCTGCTCGCCGACATCGCGCCGGACGGTGATGTCGAGACCGAGGCGTTGCCCGTGCTCCGCACGTTCACGGCACCCTTCACGGTGTTCCCGGGGAAGTCCCTCCCGATGCCCCTGAGCGCGACGGCCAACGCGCCTGCTCCGGACCTCGGCGCCGATGACGGGGTGCTGCCCACCGAGGTCGCCGCGACGCCGCTCGAGCGCGCGATGGTCGGCGCTCTCGTCCGTGATGGGCGGACGCCGCTGAACGACCTCGCGCGGCACCTCGATCGAACCGAGACCGCCACGCGTCGCGCGCTCGAGCAGCTCATCGCCTCCGGGCGGGTCCGCGTCGGACCACTGGTCGCGCCGGCGCTGCTCGGCCTGGGCACCGAGCTCATGGTCTGGATCTCGGTGGCGCCGGACCTGCTCGGTGCGGCCGCACGACAGCTCGCCCAGCACCCCGCCGTGCACTACGCGGCCGCGACCCTCGGACGGTACAACCTCATCGGCCAAGCGTTCCTCCGGGACTTCGCCGCGGTCTACACCTTCGCCACGGACGTGCTCGGAGCGCTGCCGGGTGTCCGCGAGGTCGACGTCACCGTGCAACTGACCACCAGGAAGCGCATGTGGCGCCGCATCGAGGACGGCCGGTTCGTCGACGCCGACGACGCGCAGGCCCCCGTGCTGACATGACCGGCACCGCGGCGGCCCCGACCGGGGTCGCCGCTCCGACCAACCCACCCGACGAGGAGTGACCTCATGAGCGAGATCGAGCAGCAGGAGCCCTGGCGCTGGCCCGAGGAGGTCTGGCGCGGCCACGTGGAGCGGGTGCGGGCCGGCCGCAGCCTCCTGCCCGCAGCGGGCCCCGGTCGCTGGCCGGACGAGGCACGCGTCGCGGTGGCGATCTCGTTCGATTCGGATCACGAGACCCCGGCACTCCGCGACGGCGAGACGTCACCCGGGCGCATGGCCCAGGGGGAGTACGGGGCCCGTGCGGCAGTGCCACGCATCCTCGAACTGCTCGACCGGTACGAGGCGCCCTCGTCGTTCTACATGCCGGCGGTCTGCGCGCTGCTGCGTCCGGACGAGGCCCCGACGTACGTCGAGCACGGCCACGAGGTCGCGGTGCACGGCTGGATCCACGAGCGGAACACGCTGCTGGCGCACGACGACGAGCTCGATCTGCTCGGGCGTGCGATGGAGGTGCTCGAGTCGCAGACGGGTGTGCGCCCGACGGGCATCCGAACGCCGTCCTGGGACTTCTCGGATTCGACGCTCGACGTCGTCCGCGAGCTGGGGTTCACGTACGACTCGTCCTTGATGGCGGACGACGACCCCTACGAGATCCTGCAGGACGGTGAGCGCACCGGCATCGTGGAGATCCCGGTGGACTGGATCCGTGACGACGCTCCGTACCTGATGATGGAGCGGTTCCAGTCCCTCCGGCCGTACACGCCGCCGCGCGAGGTGGGCCGGATCTGGCGTGACGAGTTCGACGCCGCGTACGCGGCCGGTGGTGTGTTCCAGCTGACCATGCACCCCCACTTCATCGGGCACCGGTCGCGGCTGCTCGTGCTCGACGAGCTGCTCGCCCACATCCGCACGCACGACGACGTCTGGTTCGCCACACACGCCGACCTCGCCGCGCACGTGGCGCCCGGCCTGGCCGACTGAGTCGCCGGCGAGCACCCCGTCCGTCGACCGCGTACCGCTCCACCCGCCCATCCACCCCGTCCCGTTCCACCGACCAGAAGGGGTCATCGTGACCCAGGACGCAACCCCCGCAGCAGCGCTGCCCAACGCACCGACGGCGACCAGCACACCCCCGCCCGTCGCGACGAGTGACACGAAGCTGTCCCGCCGTGGCCGCAAGGCGATCCTCGCCGGCGGCATCGGCAACGTCGTCGAGTGGATCGACTGGTCCGTCTACACGACGTTCTCGTCCGTCTTCTCGCACCACTTCTTCCCGTCCGGTGACGACGCAGCCGCGCTCCTGGCGACGCTCGCGGTGTTCGCGGTCGGGTTCGTGATGCGCCCGGTGGGTGCGGCGGTGCTCGGGGCCTTCGCGGACCGCCACGGGCGCAAGAAGGGCCTCATGCTCACCATCGGGTTGATGGCGGCCGCGTCCCTGGTGATCGGCGTCACGCCGAGCTACTCGGTGATCGGGATCGGCGCGCCGATCGTGCTGCTGCTGGCCCGGCTCGTCCAGGGGTTCTCGGCCGGTGGCGAGTTCGGCTCCTCCTCGGCGTTCCTGGTCGAGTCCGCGGCACCGCGCCGCCGGGCGTTCGCGGGCTCGTGGCAGCAGGTCTCCGTCGGGGCGGGGGTGCTCGTCGCATCCGGCATCGGCGCGATCATCACCTCGACGTTCTCGGCGAGCGCCCTCGACGCCTGGGGTTGGCGCGCCGCCTTCGTGTTCTGCGCTGCGATCGGGCTCGTCGGGATCTGGCTGCGCACCAGCGTCGAGGAGACCGACTCGTTCACCACCCAGCGCCGCGACGACGAGGCCGGGGAGGTCCGGCGCCGCAACCCGATCGTCGCGATGTTCCGCGACCACCCCGGTGCCACGGCACGGGTGTTCGGCGTCACGATCGCGGGCACGCTCCTGTACTACATGTGGGTCTCGTACATGCCCACCTACGCCGCCGTCACGACGGGCCTGCCGCTCAACGAGGCGCTCCTGGCCAACGTGATCGCGATGGTCGTGTTCCTGGTGCTCCTGCCGTTCGCGGGTCTCCTGTCCGACAAGATCGGACGGAAGCCGACGATGTCGATCTTCGCCGGCGGGTTCCTCGTGTTCGCCTGGCCGGCGTTCACGATGCTGAACGGATCGTTCTGGATGCTCGTCCTCGTCGAGGTGATCGGGATCGTGCTGTTGCTCGGCTACTCGGCGAACTGCGCCGTGATCATGGCGGAGCAGTTCCCGCCCGAGGTGCGAGCCACCGGGATCGGCCTGCCGTACGCGTTGGCCGTCGCGATCTTCGGCGGAACGGCGCCGTACATCACGACCTGGATGAGCGGCGCGGGTCTCGGTCACGTCGTCTGGGTCTACTGCGCGATCGCCGCGGCGATCGGACTGGTCGTCTACCTGACCATGCCCGAGACCAAGGGCAAGGTCCTCAAGTGACGCGGCACGTGCTCGTGACCGGCGCCGCGAGCGGCATCGGTCTCGCGGTCGCGACCCGGTTCGCGACCGACGGCGCGCTCGTGACCATGGTCGACCTCCGCGCCGAGCCACTCGACGCGGCGTCCGCGTCGGTCGCGTCGGTCGCCGCACTCGGTCGGGAGGCGGTGGTCACCATCACCGCGGACCTCCGCGAACCCGACGCACCCGCCGCGGTCGTCGACAGGGCATGGGACCGGGCGGTCGTCGACGTGCTCGTCAACGCGGCGGGCGTCTACCCGGCGACCCCGTTCCTCCAGCTCGACGCGGCCACGTGGGACGCCGTCCAGGCGGTCAACGTCCGCGCCCCGCTCCTCGCCACCGTCGCGCTCGCGCGGCGGGCCGAGACGGCGGGGACGCGGCCGTGCGTCGTGAACATCTCGTCCGGTTCGGCGCTGCGTGCGCGTCCCGGCGCGGCCCCGTACAGCACGTCGAAGGCCGCGCTGGAGATGGTGACCCGTGCCTCTGCACTCGAGCTCGGTGCCGCCGGCATCCGCGTCAACGCGGTCGCGCCCGGGTTCGTCGACGTCGACAGCGACGTCAACCGTGTCACCGACGAGTACGCCGCAGCGGTGTCCGCCAACCCGCTCGGTCGTCGAGGCCGCCCGACCGACATCGCGAACGCCGTGGTCTGGCTGGCCGACGACACGGCGGCCGAGTGGGTGACCGGCTCGATCCTCCGGGTCGACGGCGGATCGTCGACCGGAGCCCACGCACTGCCCCTGAGTTGGGACCCGGTCGACGCGCGTGCCGACACGGACGACCAGCCCATCCGAGAGGAGACATCCGCATGACCACCGACCGCACCACCACGATCGTCGGCGCCGGCGCGATCGGGGGCACCCTCGCCGTGCACCTCGACGCCGCGGGCGTCCCGGTCCAGCTCGTCGACGCCGATCCCGCCCACGTGGCAGCGATCCGTGAGCGCGGGCTCACCCTGCTCACGCCCGACGGGGCGACGACCGCGCACGTGCCCGCGTACACGCTCGAGGACGCGCCCGACGAGCTCGGCCGGGTCCTGCTCGCCGTCAAGGCGCTCGCCACCGATGCGGCTGCCGCCTGGATCGCACCGCGGCTCCGCTCGGACGGGTTCGTGGCGTCGCTCCAGAACGGACTCAACGAGGCCACCATCGCCGGGCACGTCGGTGTCGACCGGACCGTCATCGCCTTCGTCGACCTCTTCGCGGACGTGATGGAGCCGGGGGTCGTCAAGGACGGCGGCCACGGGGGCATGGCCCTCGGCGAGTTCGCCGGCGGGACGAGTGACCGCGTGCGCGACCTGGCCGCCGATCTGGCGCACTGGGGGAGCCCGGTCGTGTCCGCCAACGTCGAGGGCTTCCTCTGGTCGAAGCTCGGCTTCGGCGCGATGCTCACGGCCACCGCGCTCGCGGACGACGACATGAGCGACCTCATCGACCGCAACCGCGCCGTCATGACGACGCTGGCGCGCGAGGTGTTCGACGTCGCGGACGGCCGGGGGATCGCACTCGAGCCGTTCGACGCGTTCGACCCGCAGGCGTTCCGTTCCGGTGCCGATCCGGCGACCACCGAGCGTGCCCTCGACGACCTCGTCGCCTGGCTCGCCACGCAGTCGAAGACGCGGTCCGGCATCTGGCGGGACATCGCCGTCCGGCACCGGCGGACCGAGGTGCCGGCGCACTACCGCCCGGTCGTCGCGATGGGTGCCGCGCAGGGCGTCGCGCTGCCCGCGATCGAGGCGCTCATCACCGCGATCGTGCGCCTCGAGGAGGGCGAGAGCGCGATGGACGAGGCCGCGATCGCCGCGCTCGCGCCGTCGACGGTCGGGGAGGCGCGATGACCGCCACCGGGACGACCACCGATCTGCTCGACTGGGTCGCCGGGCACCGCGACGCGATGGTGGGCGACGTCCTGGCGTACGTCGGGATCGAGACGCCCTCGGACGCGCCGGCGCTCCTCGCGGAGGGCCTCGCGTGGGTCGAGCAGTGGCTCGGCGCGACGGTCGGCGCTCCCACTGCTCGCACCGTGCACCCGACCGACGGCCACGGTGACGTCGCGGTACTCGACCTGGAGGCGCCGCTCGGCTCCGACGTGTGGGTCACCGCGCTCTGTCACTACGACACCGTGTGGGCCGCCGGGACCATCGCTGCGCGTCCTGCCGCCGTGGACGGCGACCGGATGACCGGACCCGGGGTCTACGACATGAAGGCCGGACTGGTGCAGCTCGCGTGGGCGATCCGTGCCGTGGACGCCGCCGCACTCCCGCGTCCGAACATCCGCCTGCTGCTCAACGGCGACGAGGAGGTCGGCAGCAAGGGCTCCCGCACCGTCATCGAGGACACGGTCCGGCGCACCGACGGGCCCGTGCTGGTGTTCGAGGCGTCCGCCGGAGAGCACGGCGCACTGAAGACCGCCCGGAACGGGGTCGGGCTGTTCGACATCGAGATCACCGGCGTCGAGGCGCACGCGGGACTCGACCCCCGCGCCGGGGCGAGCGCGGTGGACGAGCTCGCCCGGGTCGTGCTGACGCTCCACGGCGCGACGGACCTCGAGGCCGGGACGAGCTGCAACGTCGGTGTCGTCGCGGGCGGGACCCGTCCCAACGTCCGTGCGGGACACGCGTCCGCGGCGCTCGACGTCCGCGTCTCGTCGTCCGAGGAGGCGGACAGGATCGACGGCGTGCTCGCGGCGCTCACCCCGGAGAACCCACTGGCGACGATCACCGTCCACGGTGGGTGGAACCGACCGGTCATGGAGCGCACCGAGGCCAACGTCGCCCTGTTCGCACGTGCTGAGTCGGTCGCCCGCGGCATGGGGCTGACGGTCGAGGAGACGGCGGTCGGCGGCGCCAGTGACGGGAACTTCGCCTCTGCGCTCGGTCGCGCCGTGCTCGACGGACTGGGCGCCGTCGGTGACGGAGCGCACGCGCGGCACGAGTGGGCGAGCGTGCAGGGCATGGTGGAGCGGACCGCACTCGCGGCGGGCGTCCTCGTCGACCTGGCGAGTGGGACCGACGTGCGCCGCTGAGTCCCGCGAGCAGGACGGCGGACGGGAGGCCGGGCCTCCCGTCCGCCGGTGTCAGGGGTGGGCGGGCCCGACCACGACCGCGCCCGTCGTCAGCAGGTGCACGGTGCCCGATGCGCAGGCCGTGTACGCCGTGTCCTTGATGAACAGCGACGTCTTCGACCCGGGCGGGTAGACCCGGAACCCGTCGGCCGGCTGCGGCGAGCACTCGGCGGCGTCCTATGCGGCGGCCTGGGTGATCTTGAGCGCGACCTGTCCCTGCGCTCCCGGCCCGAGGGTGACGGTGTCGTGCTCGGAGGTCCGGTCGAGCTCGGCCGGCGCGCCGATCTGCTCGCCGTCCCCGCCGCCGACGAAGGACACGCCAGGCCAGCCTTGCAGGGTGCACGGCGTGGTGCCGGTGTTCGTCAGCGTCAGGACGATGCCGACGCTGCCGGCCGCACCGCCGGTGCCTTCCGCGGTACCTCCGCTGAGCTGATCCGTGGTGCAGCGGCCGCCGGCGGCCGAGGTCGAGCCGTCCGAGTCTCCGGTGCCGCTCCCACCGGTGCCGCTCCCGCCGGCGGTGACCGACGGGCTGGCGGTCGCGGTCGTGGTCGTGGTCGCCGTGGCGGTCCGCGTGGCCGTGACCGTCGGTCGGTCGGAGCCGCTGCCCGAGCCGGCGCAGCCGGTCAGGGCGATCACCGCGGCCAGGGCGGTCGCGGACGTGAGCACCATCGTCGTCGTCTTCACCAGGCCGACCCTAGCGCCGGCCTGGAACGGACCACGATGCGACTCGGAGGCTCCGATGCGGAATCGATACGTCAGTACCCGGCGTTCCGCGCGAGCTCGAGCGCGATGGTGTTCCACCAGGTCCCCGCGGCCGGTCCACCGTTGCACGTGCCGTCGGAGGCCCCGACGGTCTTGATCCACAACGCGGCGTCCTCGTTGCCGTGGCTGCTCGCCGCCGGTGCCTGGCCGATCGCGCGTCCCCGGGCGTTGCACCACTCGCCGTCGGAGCCGTTGCCGTTGCGCGACGTGTCGATGACGTAGTGCGCGCCGCCGAGCAGTCGGGAGACCTCGTCGGCGTAGGCCTGGACGTCGCTCGTCGACTTGTAGTTCGACACGTTCACGGCGAACCCGCGCACGCCCTGCACGCCGGCGGCGAGGAGGCGGGACACCATCGTCGCGGTGTCGACGCCGGAGTTGCTCGTCCCGGCGTCGAGGTACACGGTGGCGCCCGCGGCGGTCAGGGTGGTCGCCGCAGCGCGCAGGAGGCCCGTGCGGTCACCTTGCACGTCGGGGCATCGGCCGAGTTGCAGCAGCGCATCGGGTTCGAGCACGACGGCGACCCGTCGGTGCGCGATGCCCGCGGCGATCTGGGCGATCCACCTCGGGTAGTCCGTCGCCGAGAAGCCCCCGGCCGAGTAGCTCCCGCAGTCGCGGCCGGGGATCCCGTAGACCACTAGCGTCCCGGTGCGGCCCGCGGCGACGGCGGCTCCGACGTACGCGGACGTGGTGGCGGCGACGGTCGCGATCGTGTTGCCGCTCCCGAGCCACCGCGTGCCGCCGTGCGCGCTGATCCGGTCGAGCACCGCGGCGTCGGTGATGTCGCCGCTGGCCCGGAGCGCCGCAGCGGCGGCGACGGAGGGGTAGCCGGGGTCGACGTAGGGCGCGGCGGTGGTGAAGGGGTCCGTGCCGACGCTCGGCACCTGGGGCACCATCGGCGTGGGGGAGCCCTCGGCCCGCCACTGTGCGGTCGTGATCGGTGTGCTCACCCCGGCGACCCGCTTGACCACCTGCGATGACCCGACGCTGCTCAGGTAGTACGTGTCGGCTCGGTACGTCACGGACGATGCCGGGATGCTCGCGGTCTCGGCGGCCGTGGCGTGCCGCCAGACCCCGACCGGGGTGCGCACGATGATCTCGGAGGGGTTCGACGCGTAGCTCGAGTACTCCATCGCCGGGACCCGGTCGACGACGCGTGGCGTCGGCGTGCCCTGGGCCGTCCACTGCGCCGTGGTGACGGTGCTGACGACGTCGCTCGACACCTTGTAGATCGGGCCGGTGGTCCCGACCCGGAGGAACTGTGTGTTCGCCAGGTACGTGACGGCGTCCGGCGGCACGGCGGCGGCCTCGGCCGGCGTGAGCAGGCGGTAGCCCGCGGCGGTCTTGCCGATCACCTCGGCGGGCGCCGAGGCGTAGCGGACGTAGCCCGTGTAGGTGGTCGCCGCCGACGCGACGCCCGGGCGGGCGAGTGCCGCCGCGAGGACGGCCACGACGACCGCGAGGAGGGCGACGACCGTGCGGACGTTGGACACGAGGGCGCGCCGGAGACGCGGCGCACAGGGGTTCGACACTGGTGCTCCGTGGTGGGGGGAGGGCGTGGGGAGTCGGCCGGAGTGGTGGCCGGGCCGCTCCTGATCAGCGGTCCGGCCCCCGGCCGACAACGAGGATCGCTCCTGCGCCCGGTGTCGGGGGAGCCTCCGTTCGGGGGGTGGTTCTGCCCCAGAACGGGGGTCGACCGTCACCCCCGGCGCGAGCGGCGGGGATCGACGCCGTGATGTCCCGGTGGCCGCGCACGTCCTGACCCGGCGCGCCGCCCCATGACGGACGGTTGTGGCGGCTCGGCTGAACGACCACGCAGCCGTGCCGGCGTGCTCTGGACAGAACGCTGCGTCGAACGGCCCATCGCCGGTCACGTTCGCCGTCAGCGTTCGAAACGAGGAGTGAGCGCTCACTGTGAGCGCTCACCTCGACGTACACTCGACCGGGCCGCCGAGCCAACCGGACTCGGCGGATGGGATGACGACGGAGTTGTGATGACATCCACGGAGATGACCGCGCGGGACGCCCGCAGGACGACCGGGCACCACCGCAGGGGGATCGTGGTGTGGGCCTCGGTGATCGCAGGGCTCGGAGGGTTCCTGTTCGGCTACGACACGGGCATCGTGTCGGCCGCGCTGCTGTACGTGGCGCCCGAGTACCACCTCGGTGAGTTCGGACAACAGTTCTTCGTGGCGATCCTGCTCGCCGGCGCCGTGATCGGCGTCATGGGCGGTGGTCCGGTGGTCGACCGCCTCGGTCGACGCCGCACCCTGATCCTGCTCGCCGCGATCTACATCGTCGGCGCGCTCGGCAGCTCGCTCATCGGCTGGCTCCCGCTCATCTACGTGTCGCGGTTCCTGCTCGGCCTGAGCGTCGGGTCGTCCTCGCTCGTCGTGCCGATGTACATCGCCGAGATCGCCCCGGCCCGCATCCGTGGCCGCCTCGTGTCGTTCAACCAGCTGTTCGTGGCGCTCGGCATCTTCGTGTCCTACCTGGTCGGCTACGCGTTCGCCCCGATCGAGGGTTGGCGTTGGATGATCGGCCTCGCCGCCGTGCCGGCCGTCGTCATGCTGGTCGGCCTCCTGCCGCTGCCCGAGAGCCCGCGCTGGCTCGCCGCGAAGGGCCGGGTCGACGACGCCCGCGCCGTCCTCGAGCGCATCCGGTCCACCGTGGCCGAGGCCGCGGCGGAGCTCGGTGACATCACCGGCGCGATCAAGTCCGAGCACGCGGTCAGCTACCGGTCGCTGTTCCGGACCCGCGGTGTCCGTCGCGGCATCGTGATCGGCGTCGTCGTCGCGGCCACGAACCAGCTGTCCGGCGTCAACGCGATCCTCTACTACGCGCCCACCATGCTGAAGTCCGCCGGGTTCGGGGACTCGTCCGCGATCCTCAGCTCGGTCGGCATCGGCGGGGCATTCCTGCTGTTCACCCTGATCGGACTGCTGCTCGTCGACTTCCTCGGCCGCCGCTGGCTCCTCATCGGCGGGACCCTGATCGTCGCCATCGCGCTCGCCGCGATCGGTGCGCTCTACCTGTTCCCGCAGTCGTCGACGGTCGGCGTGCTCCTCGTCATCGGCCTCATGATCTACGAGGGCGTGTTCGCCGCGAGCCTCGGCATCGCGATCTGGCTCGTCAACAGCGAGGTCCTGCCCAACCGGGTCCGTGGCAAGGCGCAGTCCTTCGGCACGGTCACCCACTGGGGCCTCGACCTGATCATCTCGCTCGTGGTCCTCAGCGTGATCTCGGGCCTCAGCGCCACGACCCTGTTCTGGGCGTTCGCGGTCTTCGCGATCGCGGGCACGATCACGATGTGGAAGATCCTGCCGGAGACCAAGGGTCGGAGCCTCGAGGACATCGAGCGCCAGCTCGAGGAGGCGTAGGACCGGCGACGGGAGGAGCGGTGCGGACCCGCACCGCTCCTCCCGTCCGACGACGAGGATCGGGTGTCCTCCCGCTTCGGGTCACGGGAGGACACCCGCCGTTCGCCGCCGTGTCCTGCTGGTGGTCCAGGGACACGGGAGGCGCCGACCGGAACGGGGATGGTCGGCCTTCGCGACCCGATCGGCCGCGAGGAACGTCTGTGGTTGTCGGTGAGACGCCGACCCGGAACTGTTCGAGTTCCGCATTCACCGTCCCAACAGCGCACTGTACGTGTGTCCAGGTTGGGAGACAAGGGGTTGCGCGGAGCGTTCGCGTCCGTCGCCGGGGTCAGAAGTAGGCGATCTGGTGGGGGGTCCGGATGGGGACGAGCATGGCGCGGAGCCGCGCGGCCGACCCGGCTTCCGCACGGACGAGGCCGGCGGCGACGAGCGTGCCGACGTCCACCGCGCCGAGCACGAGTGCGCCGAGTTCCGCGACGTCGAGTTCGACGTCGGCCTCGTCCTGTCCGCCCGCGGTCCGCTCGACCGTCGCACGGCCCTGGACCACCGACAACCGCAGCGTCCCGTCCGCGAACCCGAGTGCGTCGTGGACGCCGATCGTCACCGTGCCGTCCACCGCGAACGGGCGGGACGCGAACGTCGCCACCGGGTCGAGCACGCGGAACCAGACGTGGTCCTCCTCGAACACGGTGGACAGCGCACGGTCGTCGGCGAGCACGTGGAGGACCGGGTCGTCGACGCGGGCCGTCCCGTACCGGACCACGCGCACGAGGTCGACGGCGAGCAGGTGGTGCCAGAGTGCGATGTACGCCTCGTCCGTCGCGGCGACGAGGTCGACGATCTCGAGCCGCACCGCGTGCCGCTCCGTCTGCTCCGCCTTGTACGTCACGTAGCCGTCGACGGGTTCGGACCGGGAGGGCCGGTGCACGACCGCGCGCACCGCCCGGTTCGGCTCACCGTCGCCCTGGCGACCGAGGAGGGCGTTCCAGGTGCCCTCGTTCCGGGTCATCGAGCCCGGCGTCCGCGCGTGGAACCGCTCGTACACCTGTCGGGCGAGCCCCTGGGCCAGGACGGCGGTGTCGACCGGGGCGATCTCGCCCCTGGCCGGCACGAGCAGCGGGAGCGCCGCGGATCGGTCGACGTCGATCGTGCGCTCGCGGATCGCGGCGCCGAAGCCGAACCGGCGGTAGATCGTGCCTTCGCTCGCCGTCAGGCTCGCGAGCGGGTACCCCTCGTCCGCGGCACGGTGCAGGGAGTCGGTCATCATGCGCCGGAGGATGCCGCGTCGGCGTTCGGTCGGTCGGACCGTCACCGACGCGATCGCGAAGGTGTCGATCTCGGTGCCGTCGCCCCAGCTCAGGCGCTTCGGGAGACTGCCGAACGTGCCGACGGGAGCGTCGACCTCGAGCGAGTCGGGCATGGGGTCGCGCCGGTGCACGCCGAGCAGCTCAGTGCGATCGTCGATCACGTGCCGGACCATCCGCCCGAGACGATCGGGGGCCACCTCGGGCTGATGGAACCCCGCGTCGACGCTCGCGAAGAACGCGGTGGTCTGCGCGTCGGCCGTGCCCTCCGGGGTCAGGCCGGGCGAGAACCGGCGGATGGTGTAACGGTCGTCGAAGCTGCTCTGGTCCACGTGCCCACGCTACCGACCGGCCTCTGCCCCTTCCGCGGGATCGCAGTCGTTGCCGTTCTGGGATCCGTCAGAGCGGCGACGACTGCGATCTCGCCGAGGGGCGGCGCGGTCAGCCGACCGTCACCGGAGCTGCCGGCGGCTTCGTCCGGGTGCGCCGCCACACGAAGAACCCGGTGAGCGTGAACACCCCGTAGAACACGTACATGAGACCTGAGGCGTAGTAGCCGGCCGAGAACAGCAGCGGCACCCCGACGACGTCGACCGCCACCCAGATCAGCCAGAACTCGACCCAGCCCTTCGCCATGCCGTAGGTGGCCAGGAGCGACCCGACGAAGATCCACGCGTCGCTCCAGACGGGCTCGTACGACCCGAGCGCCCGGAAGATCGGGGTGAGCACGAGCGTCCCGCCGACCATGCCGACGGCGAGCAGGGCGCGCGTCCGCCACGAGGCCCACCGCGGCTCGACGACGGCGTCGCCGGGCTCGGGACGCCGCGTCCACCGCCACCACCCGTACACGGACACCACGATGAACATGATCTGTCGCCCGGCCTGACCGAGCAGGTTGACGGGGTTCGGGGTGTCGAACACCGCGCCCATGAACACCGTGAACAGCAGCGCGTTGCCGACGATGCCGACGGGCCAGGCCCACACCCGACGGCGCATGCCGCCGAGCGCGCTGAGCAGGCCGAACACGTTGCCGACGATCTCGCGCCACAGCACGGTCTGGTCGCCGATGACGAGCTGCGCGTCGAACAGCCACCGCAGGAACGCCATGTTGCTCCACTCCGGGTCCACGGGTCGGGACCGCACCGGTCCATGCAACCGCATCCAGCGTGGTCGCATTCCGGGAGGCGCGTCCCGCTCCCGCCACCCGGCCTACGCTCGTCGGCGTGGATGCGACGACGGACGACGCGGACGCGATTGCCCGCGCCCGCACCGCGATCGCCGAGGCCGTGCAGCGGCTCGAGGCCGCCGGTGCGCGTGACGAGGCCGTCGGGGAGTACGTCGAACCGCGCCGCGTGCTCGGCATCCGGCGGGAGCCGACCATGCGGGATCTCGGGCGGGCGTGGCGGCTCGGGGTGCTGCTCGTCGACCGGGTCGGCACCGTCCGCGCGACGGGCCTGATCACCCGCGTGACGGAGCCGGGCCGACCGCAGTACCAGTCGACGTCGGCGGAGATCCGTCGGGCGTACCGTGCGGCGGCGGTCAAGGGCGGGTTCCGCGCGGGCGACACCGTCAACCACGGCACCGTGCCGATCCCGCTCGACGAACACCTGCGCGGCGCCGCAGGTCCCCTGTCCGTGCGCGACGGCGAGGTCGTCGTCCGCTGGAGCCCCACCGTCGCGGACGGCGATGCCCTGCCGCTCGCGCAGTACCTCGCCGACCGCGTCGACCTGCTCGTCCATCCGCCCGAGGGCGCCTGAAGCGCGAGATCGCGGTCGTTGCCGTTCTCACCGGAGCCAGAGCGGCAGGGACTGCGATCTCGCGGACAGGGGGACGGGCGGCCGGCTGCGGCACGCCCGGGTGCCGGCCGTGCAGGCGCCCCGGGGCCGATGGAGGACACTGGGAAGGCAGCCGTCCAGGAAAGGAACAACCCGTGACCGACGTCTCCTCCCAGCCTCCCGCCGAGGGTGACGACCGCGAGGTCCTCACCAACCGTCAGGGCCACCCGGTCTACGACAACCAGAACCAGCGCACCGTCGGCGCCCGGGGGCCCGCGACGCTCGAGAACTACCAGTTCCTCGAGAAGATCAGCCACTTCGACCGCGAGCGCATCCCGGAGCGTGTCGTCCACGCCCGCGGCTTCGTCGCCTTCGGGTACTTCGAGGCGACCGGGCAGTGGGGCGACGAGCCGATCGCGCAGTACACGCGCGCCAAGCTGTTCCAGGAGGCCGGCAAGCGCACCGACGTCGCCATCCGCTTCTCGACCGTCATCGGTGGCCGGGACTCCTCCGAGGCCGCCCGCGACCCGCGCGGCTTCGCCGTCAAGTTCTACACCGAGGACGGCAACTGGGACCTCGTCGGCAACAACCTCGGCGTCTTCTTCATCCGCGACGCCATCAAGTTCCCGGACGTGATCCACTCCCTCAAGCCGGACCCCCAGACGTTCCGCCAGGAGCCGGCCCGCATCTTCGACTTCATGTCGCAGACACCCGAGTCGATGCACATGCTCGTCAACCTGTTCAGCCCGCGCGGCATCCCGGCGAACTACCGGACGCAGCAGGGCTTCGGCGTGAACGCCTACAAGTGGGTCAACGCCGAGGGCGAGACGAAGCTCGTCAAGTACCACTGGATCCCGTCGGTCGGCGTCAGCAGCATGACCGAGGCCGACGCCGCCGCGGTCCAGGCGGGCGACCTCGGCCACGCGTCGAAGGACCTCCACGAGGCGATCGAGCGCGGCGAGTACCCGGAGTGGGAACTCCGCGTCCAGATGATGGACGACCACGACCACCCCGAGCTCGACTTCGACCCGCTCGACGACACGAAGCTCTGGCCCGAGAACGAGTTCCCGCCGAGGAAGGTCGGCACGATGGTGCTCAACCGGAACGTGTCGGACTTCTTCGCCGAGAACGAGCAGATCTCGTTCGGCACCGGTGTGCTCGTCGAGGGCCTCGACTTCTCGGACGACAAGATGCTCGTCGGCCGCACGTTCTCGTACTCGGACACGCAGCGCTACCGCGTCGGGCCGAACTACCTGCAGCTCCCGGTCAACCAGCCGAAGAACGCGCGCGTGCACACGAACCAGCGCGACGGGCAGATGGCCTACCACCAGGGCGGCGGACCCAACCCGCACGTCAACTACGAGCCCTCGATCACGGACGGCAGCCTCCGCGAGGCCGAGTACCCGACGCACGACGAGCAGGGGCCGGAGATCGTCGGGCGGCTGACGCGCAAGCGGATCCCACGCACGAACGACTACACGCAGGCCGGGCAGCGCTTCCGGCTCATGGAGGACTGGGAGCGCGACGACCTCGTCCAGAACTTCGTCACGCTCATCTCGCAGGCGGCCCGCCCGGTGCAGGAGCGCATGCTCTGGCACTTCTACATGGTCGAGGACGAGCTCGGGCAGCGCGTGGGCGAGGGCCTCGGCATCACCCTCGAGGAGGTCGCCGACCTGCCGCCGCTGCAGTCCCAGACCCTGTCCGACGACGAGCTCGCCCGCCTGGCGAACCTCGGGTACAACGGCCCGCGCGACGTCGAGGGGTTGCTCATGACGCACTGCGTGCCGGACGAGCGCGCCGTCATGGTCTGATCAGGTCGTCCGCCGTCCGGGAGGCGCGGTGCTGGTCCGTCCCGCACCGCGCCTCCCGTGCGTTCGGCGTCGTGTGCCGTCGCGCTGGACGCGGACAGCAGGACCGCGCACGTCAGGACGGACGCGAGCCGCCCTCGAGCAGGAGCACCTGCCCCGTGAGGTAGGCGTTCCCGAGCGCGGCGAGCGTGAGCTGGGCGACCTCGTCCGGACGCCCGAGCCGTCCCACCGGCGGCGTCGGGACCGACGAGGGCATGCCGTCGATCATCGCCGTGTCCGCGATGAGTGCCGGGGCGATCGCGTTCACCGTGACCCCGTGCGCGGCGGCCCTCGCGGACAGCGCGTGCACGAGCCCGTGCAGCCCGGCCTTCGACGCGGCGTAGTGCGGGCCGACGAACCCGCCCGTGAACGCGGCGACGCTCGAGGTGAAGACGATCCGTCCCCAGCCGCGCTCGACCATGCCGGGCAGGAGTGCCTGCGCGAGGACGAACGGCGCCGTCAGGTTGACGCGGAGGGTGCGCTCCCAGTCCTCCGGGCTGATCTCGTCGAGCGCGCGGACGTCGCCGACGCCGGCGATCGGCAGCAGGACGTCGACCGGTCCGAACGGGTCCGCGGCGGCCTCCGCCACCGCGTGCAGCCGCTCGGTGTCCGTCATGTCCGCCTCGACGAGCACGAGTCGGCCCGTGCGCCCCGGGTCGAGTTCGGCCGTGGAAGCGCGGCTGCGGTCGCGTACCGTGCCCACCACCGCGTACCCCGCGTCGAGGAGGCCCCGGGTCACCGCCCGCCCGATGCCACCGGTGACGCCCGTGACGAGCGCGACCCGTCCCTCCCGGCTCGGTTCCGACGTGGGCCGTTCGTCATCTGCCATGCCACCTGCCTACTCGCCGGCGGGTTCCCGGCGCCCGGCGGCGCCGGCCTGCGTGGCCGGTGCGGACCCCTACCGCTCGGTGCCCCTACCGCTCGGTGTCCCTACCGCTCGGTGTCCCTACCGCTCGGTGTCCCTACCGCTGGATGCCGCGGAGGACGTCGACCGCGCGGGTGATGTCGTCGCCCGTGGCGTCGAGGTGCGTCACCATGCGGATGCGCGTCCGGCCGGACTGCATCACGCGCACGCCCTGGGCCTCGGCCTCGTGCGCGAACCGCGCCGCGTCGGACACGTCCGCGAACACGATGTTCGACTCGACCGTCGCGGGGTCGACCCCGACGGCCGCGGCGAGGAGTCGGGCGTTCACGTGGTCCTCGGCGAGGCGGTCGACGTGGTTCCGGATGGCGTACCGGCCGGCCGCGGCGAGCATCCCGACCTGCCGCATGCCGCCGCCGTAACGCTTGCGCCAGATGCGGGCGGCGTCGATGCGCTCCTGTGAGGCGACGAGCACCGACCCGACCGGGGCGCCGAGGCCCTTCGACAGGCAGACCGAGACCGTGTCGAACCCGGCGGCCAGCTCGCGCAACGGCGTGCCCGAAGCGACGTGCGCGTTCCACAGCCGAGCGCCGTCGAGGTGCACCGCGAGCCCGTTCGTCCGCGCGTACTCCTGCACGGCGCGGACCTCGCTCTGGGGCTGCACGGTGCCACCGCCGAAGTTGTGGGTGTTCTCGATCGCGATCGCAGCGGTGGACACCATGTACGACCCGGCGTCCGGCTCCGCGATCTGCTCGACCGCCCGGTGGTCGAGGCGGCCGTACGGCGTCGCCCACGTCCGGGTCGTGATCCCCGAGAACACCGCGGCGGCGCCGAGTTCGGCTCGGGCCACGTGGGCCTGGACGTCGCAGACGAGCTCCTGACCGGGCGCGACGAGCATCCGCAGTCCCAACTGGTTCGCCATCGAGCCCGACGGCGCGTAGAGGCCCGCTTCGAACCCGAGGAGATCGGCGACCTCGGCCTCGAGCGCGTTCACCTCCGGGTCCTCGCCGTACACGTCGTCGCCGACCTCGGCGTCGAGCATCGCGGCGCGCATCGCGGCGGTCGGGCGGGTGACGGTGTCGGAGCGCAGGTCGATGGGCACCCGATGACGGTACTCCGACTGGTCGTGGCGCTCCGCATCCGACCCGGGGTGCGGCCGGGCCGCGTGGTGACAGCGCCTGGGCCTCCTCGGTCGCGAGCCCCGGATGGGGCAGGGCACCCTCATCGGAACCGCTTCCGGACCGGGCGTCTGAGCTGGTCATGGTGGCAGCGTCCGTGCGGTCGTTCCACGAGCGGCCGTGGCTCGCACGACCCGAGAACGGACACCGAACGGCACGGCAGGTTCGTCCAGACGGGGTGACGCCCCGGCCGCTGCGGCGTGTCGGCGGGTCATCGCAGGGCCCCGATCGCTTCCTTCGCCGCGGCAGCGACGAGCGCGTCACTGGGTTCGGCTGCCTGGGTGCTCTTGGTGGTCTGGATCGCGAGGACGATCGGCGCACCCGAGGGCGGCCACACCACGGCGATGTCGTTGCGGACGCCGTAGTACCCGGTGCCGGTCTTGTCGGCGACCGTCCATCCCGCCGGAACGGCGGCGCGGACGAGGTCGTCCCCCGTGGTGTTCGCGCGCATCCACCCGATCAGTCGGGCGCGCTCCGATGCGTGCAGCACGCTGCCGAGCACCAGCCGATCGAGATCCAGCGCCAGCGCTCGAGGTGTCGAGGTGTCGCGGTCGTCGCCGGGCACCGCCGCGTTCAGGTCGGGCTCCGTCCGATCCGACCGCGTGGTGGTGTCCCCGATTCTCCGCAACGCGGTCTCGAACCCCGCGGGGCCCCCGACTCGCTGCAACACGATGTTGCCGGCCGTGTTGTCGCTCTGCTCCAACGCCGCCGCGACGACGTCGCCGAGGCGCATCCCCGACTCGACGTGCTGCGAGGTGACCGGCGAACCGGCCAGGATCTCGTCCTGCGCGAGGTCGACGTGCGCGTCCAGATCGGTCGACGGGTCGGCCAGCAGGACGCCGGCGGCGAGCGATTTGTAGGTGGACGCGTAGGCGAACCGCCGGTTGGCGTTGTGGGCCACGGTCTGCCGGGTTCCGGTGTCCAGCGCGAAGACGCCCAGCGTCGCGCCGTACGTCTGCTGCAGACGGTCGAACGCCGGTGCTGTCGTCGCCGCCGCGCTTCGTGCCTCGTCTGGCTCGGACGTGACCGATGACGTCGGTCCCACCGCCCGGTGTGCGTCGTCCACGCCGGAGCATCCGGCCATGGCCAGGACGGCGATCGCTGCGACGACGGAACGTGCGAGCGCGCGCACTCGAGATGTCTGCATGACGCAACCCTTGCGACTGCCCGCCCGTGCAGTCAAAGACGGCTGGCTCGAACGCCATGCATGACCGGCATGCTCCGACCGTGGACCGCGTCGGCGCGCGCTGCGTCGTCGACGGCCGCGAAGACGCTCCGCGCGGTGGTCCGCTTCTTCAGCTGGTGAACGCCCTGCGATCGCCGAGGATCGCAGACCCCTGAGCATCGACGACCGCTCCGCGTGCGACCGGCAGACTGGAGGCCCAACGGTGGTCAGCAGGCGGCTCACGTCCGGCTCCGGTCGCCGACACCGTTCACCGATGCGGAGGACAGTCCATGAAAGCCGAACCCCTGAGCGGATCCGTCGCGCTCGTGACCGCAGCCGCTCGCGGGATCGGGCGATCGATCGCGCTCGACCTCGCGCAACACGGTGCCGACGTCGCCCTCGGGGTGCGCGACCCGGAAGGTGCCGCGGCGCTCGCGGACGAGATCCGCGCGCTGGGCAGGAGCGTGGCCGTCGTCGCGATGGACGTGACCGACCTCGCTGCATGCCGGGAGGCGGTCGATCGCGTCGCTGCGGAATTCGGGACCATCGACATCCTGGTGAACAACGCCGGCGGGAGCATCGTCGAGGATGCGTTCGACGTCACCGAGGAACACTTCGATGCCGTCTGGTCGCTCACCACGAAGTCGACGTTCTTCATCTCGCAGTACGTCGCTCGCCACATGCGGACTGTGGGCCGAGGCTCGATCGTGAACATCGCTTCGCAAGCCGGCCTCGTCGCGCTGCCTGGCGAGTCCTCCTACTGCACCAGCAAAGCCGCCGTGATCCACCTCACCAAGTGCCTGGCAGTCGAGTGGGGCCAGTACGGGATCCGTGTGAACGCCGTTGCGCCGACCTTCATCGAGACGGACGGCACCGCTCCAGCCCTGTCCGACGACGCGTTCCGGGACGACACGGTGGACCGCATCGCCGCACTGCACCGCATCGGACAGCCGCACGAGGTCGCCGCCGCCGTCACCTTCCTCGCAGGCGAGGGGGCCTCGCTCATCACCGGAACCGCGCTGCCGATCGACGGGGGCTGGACGGCCCGCTGACCCGAACGGAGGCGCGTCGCCGACGCGGCTCGATCCACTGGTGCGGCGTCGCGGCGTCGGCGGCTCGATGCTCGACCCCAGGGGGTCATGGTCGTCCTGGCAGCAGCCGTGTGAGGGGCCGGGTGAGGCGTGCGAGGAGCGCCGCGCGTTCGAAGAACGAGACCATCTGCCGCGGGGCGTCGTCGTTGAAGATCATGGCGAGACCGCGTGCTGATGCTGATGCTGATGCCTTCGCTCGGCGGAACATCTTCCGCTCGTAGCGTCCGAGTGCACGGTCGAGGTGTGGGCTCTCGATGACGGTGCGGGCGAGGTCTGCGCCGTCGATGAGGGCGAGGTTCGCGCCCTCGCCGGCGAACGGGGACATCAGGTGCGCGGCGTCGCCTACGGCCGTCACTCCTGGTACTCGGCGCCAGGTGAGGCCGATCGGGAGTGCGTAGATCGGACGCGGCCAGATGGTGTCGTCGCTGTCACGGATCATGTCCGTCAGCGGTCCGGCCCAGTCCCGGTACTCCCGCAGCAGCGCCGCACGCGCCGCCATCGGGTCGGTCCAGTCGATGCCGCTGGTCGCGGCCCAGTCCTCCGGCACGCGGAGACCGAGCCCCAGTGCGATCTCCTCTCCGCCATGGCCGCCGATCGACTTGTTGTCCGAGAGGGCGAAGAACGTCCCGTGCCCGGTCGTGCGGAGCGCCTCAGGGTGCGCACGGACCGCGTCCGAGAGCCGGAGCTCCACCATCGTGATGCCCGTGTACTCCGGCACGGTCGATGTCAGCGCCGTGCTCCGCACCCTCGACCACGCGCCATCGGCGCCGACGACGAGGTCTGCTGTGACCGTGCTCCCGTCGACGAACTGCAGTTCCCGCACCGGACCGTCCGTTCGGACCCCGGTGACCTTCGCGCCCCACCTGATCGTTCCTGGCTCGAGTGCGTCCACGAGCAGTTGCCGGAGTGCCTGCCGCTCGACTTCCGGGCGACCGTTCCCGCCGTCGACTTCGCTCTCGTCCACCAGCAGCCGCGCGTGGCGGTCCATCACCCGTGTCGCTTCACCTCCATGGCGAACGAGCGCGCGGAACTGATCGAACACGCCGGCCTGACGCAGTGCCTCTTGCCCGGTCGCGGTGTGGATGTCGAGCGAGCCGCCTTGTCGGCGTGCGTCCGCAGCGGTGTCGGCCTCGTGGATGGTGACGGGCAGGCCGGCTCGTTGCAGGATCCGGGCACAGACCAGGCCGCTGAGTCCTGCTCCCACGATGGCGACCGCGGGCCGCTCTTGCACGTTCATGGTCGGGACGGTAGCACTAGTCACTAGGAGTTCATAGTCGCTACAGATCGGTAGGATGGCGGCATGGGAGATGAACAGGGGCGGCGGGAGCGGAAGAAGGCCGTGACTCGCCAACGCCTCACGGACGCCGCCGTGCGGCTGTTCCTCGCTCGCGGCTACGACGCCGTGACCGTGGCTGAGGTGGCGGAGGAAGCAGACACCGCGCTCACCACGCTGTTCGCCCACTTTCCCGACGGGAAGCAAGCCCTCGTGTTCGGAGGCAGTGGGGACCGCGCGGCGAGCCTCGCACAGGCCATCGAGGGTCGACCGGTCGAGCAGGATGCCCTCACCGCGGTCGAGGAGTTCATCGCCGCGCACGGCCCGTTCGACGGGAAGCGGGACACTGAGACCAGTGCCGTGTTCGACCTGATCCGCACCACGCCCGCATTGACCGAGTACGCACGTCAGCGCTGGGTCCGATGCCAGGACGTGCTCGCCAGGACGCTCACAGAGGTCGGTGGGTACGGCTCTCCGGCCGCCGTGGACGCCCTGGCCCGATTCGTCCTCGAGTCGCCGCAGATCGCCGGCGCTCACCCGCGCCCGGGCCAGGCGCTGCACGAGATCTTCGACCACGTCCGGAAGGGATGGCCCCACGTCGAGTAGCCGACGGCGTGGCGAGTCCTCACGGACGTGCAGCCGTCGATCGGCTCCCGCACGTGCTCCGCCTGATCGCACCAGCTCACTGCATCAACGGGGACTCGCTCTCCGGGAGGAGGAACCATGTACATCACGGACTGGCCTGGCCGCAGCACGTCGACGCCGACGAGGCGGCACGGATCTTCCACCACTACTTCCAACACCGGACCGTGCCCGACGACGACACGCTCCGCCTCATCGACGACATGTGATCGCCGCCGGAGCCCGAGCACCGCTCGTCGACATCGAGGGTCCTCCACCGAGCGGTGGAGCCGGCATCCGCCGGTCGTCGGACGGAGGTGCTCCTGCTGGCGGTCGACGCGGCGGTGGCCGCACGTGGAGGCTGGTCGTATGTCTGGATCCAGCACGTCCCGTTTCCGTCTCATGACCGCGACCGCCATCGCCGCGTCGGTCGCACTGCTCGGCACCGGGTGCAGTTACGTCGACCAGCAGATCGGTGACGCGTGGGCGGTCACCTACGAGGTCCACGTCGACCGGCCGACCGGCGCGGAACTCACCGAGGTCAAGGCCGAGGGTGCCAGGGAGCGTGGTGACGCTCCGGAGGTCCAGCGGCTCGGATCCGTCACGACGGGCACCACGGACGGTGACGGGTCGCGGTGGACGCACGACGTCGTGGTCCTGACCGAGCAACGAGCGTCGGTCACCGCGACGCCCGGGAAGGGTGCCACGGCGACCTGCCGGATCCTGCTCGACGGGAAGCGCGTGATCGCGACCGAGACGTCCACGACTCCAGGTGGGCGTGTTGCGTGCTCAGTGACGACGCCGAAGTTCAGCTAGCGCGACCCGCTCGGACACTGCTCCGCCTACCGAACGGTAGGTAGACTGTACGCATGACACAACCGGTCCGACGCGCGGCGGCCGTCAGCCGGCGCGGGAGCGACACGCGTCGACGCGCCCAACGTGCTGCGCTGCAGCTGTTCACCCGGCAGGGGTACGAATCGACCTCGTTGCGGGAGATCGCCGACGAGCTCGGGATCAACAAGGCGTCGCTGTACCACCACTTCGCGAGCAAGGAAGCGATCCTGCAGTCGCTCTTCGACGAGCGCGGCACCGAGGCCCAGGAGCTCCTCGCATGGCTCCGCGAGCAGCCACGGACTCCGACGCTGCTCGAGGAGACCGTGGTGCGCTGGGTGGACACGTTCACCAGCGACAAGCTCGCCGCGATCCGGTTCATGACCGCGAACCCGCTCGTGATCCGCGGTCTCGCCGACTCGAGCGGGCGGAGCATCGGTGCGCCGCTGAACGCGATCGTGGACGAACTCACCGCGCTCGTCCCCAGCGGTCGCGAGCAGGACGGCCTGTTGGTGCGGATGGCGGTCCTCAGCATCAACGCAGCCGTGCAGGCCGCGGTGCACGCCGAGGTGACGGACGCGGACGTCATCGCCGCAGCGCAGCGGGCAGCGCGGGCGCTGGTCCGCGAGGTCGGCGGCACACCGTGAACGTGGTGCTCGTGGTCCAACTGGTGCTCGTGGGTCTGCTCGCGGGTGAGGAGTTCATCGTCCGATGGGGCATCCAGCCCGCGATCAGGACGCTGCCCGATGATGCGCATCTCCGCACCCGCATCGCGTTGGTGAAGTCGCTCAAGGTCGTCGTGCCGATCCTGATGGTCCCGGCCCTGCTGGCCTCGGTCGCCGTCCTCGTGATCGCCGGGGCAGACGACGGTCTCGGGTGGCGGATTGCCGCGATGGTGGCATTGGTGGTGTTCGTGCTCGCTTCGTTCCTCGGCACGGTCCCGATCAACATCGGCGTCAACGACTGGGATCCGACCGACCCGCCAGCAGACTGGAAGCGCGTCGTGATGCGGTGGGAACGCATCGACGTCCTCCGCTCGAGCGCAGCCGGCGTCGCATTCGTGCTGTTCGCCGCCGCTGTCGTCCAGATGCTGGGCTGACGAGCGGCTACGGCTCCTCGTCGACGAGGGCGACGAATCTCGTGCCCACGCCATCCACCTCGCGCCGCACGCGCCCCGCGGCCGGTTCCGGCGCCTGGTACCCCGCGTGGTAGTCACACATCAGGAAGTCCCAGTCGGGCCACCACTTCTTGGGCCGCGCATCCTCGGTGAAGCCGCAGACGACGCACTCGAGGTGGACCCAGACCTTCTTGCCCGTGCGGTTGGCCCGGGACTGCACGAGCCAGGCAGGCGGATCCTGCTCGATCGCCGCGAGGTCGGCTTCGCTGAGGCGTGGGGGGATCCCGTGATGGGCCGCCATCTCGAGGGGGATGTCGAGCCGGATGGCGGCGTCGCGTCGCGAGAGCATCCGCCCAGGGTAGGTTCTGCCGCTGGGCGCGGCCACGTCGAGGACGGACGCAGCGTGTCCGCGCAGCACGAGTCGAGGGCGAGGAGCCGCGTCCACCATCATCGCTGCTGTCGTCGGCGGTCGCTATCGTGACCGCATGCTGCCCGTCGCGCCCGGCGCCCTCCGCGTCCTCCACCTGTCCGACACCCACCTGACCGGTGACGGCTCGCTGCACAACGGCGTGGTGGACACCGCGGCCACACTCGACGCGGTCCTCACCCGGGTCGCCGACGTCCCCGGTGTCGGCCTGGTCGTCGTCTCCGGGGACTGCTCGGACGACGGCACGCCCGCCTCGTACCAGGCCCTGCTCGACCGCGTCGGGGCATGGGCGCGTGGGCACGGTTCGGCGGTCGTCGCCGTGCCCGGGAACCACGACGGGCGCGCCGGGTTCCGTGAGGTCCTCGGGAACGGCCATGTGTTCGCCGAAGGTGGGGCACCGGTCGCGCACACGCTGCAGCACGTTGCGCCGAGCGTCCCGGTCGACGGCGTCTCGATGGTGGCCGGGCGCCGGATCATCACGCTCGACACCTCGGTCCCCGGCGCCGGCTACGGCCTGCTGCGGCCCGAGCAGCTCGAACGGCTCCGCGAGCTGCTCGCCGATCCCGCTCCGTACGGGACCGTCCTCGTGCTGCACCACTCGCCGTTGCCGGCGCCGACCGCCCTGCACGAGGCGTTACGACTGCAGAACCCGGACGAGCTGGCGGATGCGCTGCGGGGGAGCGACGTGCGCGTCGTCCTCGCGGGGCACTACCACCACCACATGGTCGGCACGATCACGGGGGTCCCCGTGCTCGTGGCGCCCGGGGTCGCGAACGACACCGACATCGCGGGCGTCTACGAGCGGGAGCGCATCCTCGCCGGCGCCGGAGCGCTCGTGGTCGACGTCCCCGCCGAGGGCACCGTGCTCTCGACGCCCGTGCACGTCCCCGTGCCGGACGAGGGGCGCGAGCTCTTCACGTTCGACGAGGCGCGGGTCGCACGCATCGCGGCGGAGTCCGGCCCGCGCCGCTGAACGGCCCCGGCGGGCGCGGCGAGTCGCAGCCGCAGCCGCAGCCGCAGCCGCCGCAGCGAACCGGCCGCGGACCCAGCCAGGGGAGCGCATGCTCGGCGGTACCGCATCACGGTTGCGACGGCGACGGCGACGGTGCCGACAGCAGGAGCGTGCCATGCGTGTGGGATCAGCGGTCGAGTTCGACCGGTACGGCGGGACCGACGAGCTCCACTTCGTCGACCAGGAACGACCGACCCCGGCGGACGGTGAGGTCGTCGTCGAGGTCGTGGCGGCCGGCCTCAGCCACATCGAGATCGCGACCCGCGAAGGGGCCCTGGCGGACCGGCTTCCGACAGTGTTCCCCTCGCGGCAGGGATCGTGCTTCGCGGGCATCGTCCGGGCGAAGGGGCGGTCGGTGCGCGGGGTGCACGCCGGGCAGGCCGTGATGGGCCACGCCGTCGGTGGTGGCGCCCAGGCGAGCTGGGTGTGCGTCCCGGCGGCGGCGATCGTGCGCAAGCCGGAGAACATCCCGTTCGAGGTGGCCGGCGGTCTGTACCTGGCCGGGACGACGGCCTGGCGGATCATCGACGACCTCGCGATCACCGCGGACGACGTCGTGGTGATCGCCGCCGCCGCCGGTGGGGTGGGGCACATCGAGGCGCAGCTGGCGCTCGCCGCGGGCGCCCGGGTCATCGGCACCTGCGGTGAGCGGAACCACGACTACCTCCGGCAGATCGGCGTGCTCCCGGTGACGTACGGGGATGGCATGGTCGAGCGGATCCGTCAGGCTGCCGCAGGGCACCCGGTCACCGCGTTCGTCGACAACCGGGGCGACGGTGCGGCCCTGTCGACGGCGCTCGGGGTCGACCCGGCGCGGTTCGTGTCGCTCGAGCGGCGCCGTGACGTCGAGCTGTACTTCGTGCAGGCCGGCGGCGATGACACCGACCCCGCGACGATCATGCAGGACCTCGGTCGGCGCATCGAGGCGCACCAGCTCCGGGTGCTCGTGTCGGGGTTCTACCCCTTCGAGTACCTGGTCGACGCCTACGAGGACCTCGCAGCGGGCCATTCCCGCGGCAAGGTCGTCGTCGGCATGCAGCCCGTCGAGACCGGGATGCGGCAGGAGTGGTACCGCTCCGAGAAGGCGCGCACGATGGCGGAACGCTGACGAGCACGAGCACGAGCGCGAGCGCCTCCGCGGAGGCGTACCCGTGCGTCAGCGTGGACGCATGCCCGGGTCCACGTCAGCTCAGGACGTCCTTCCGCACGAACCGCAGTGTGGCGAGGCCGCCGAAGACCACGACGTACGCCGCCTGCAGGAGCGCATTGTGCCCGAACGACTCGAACGACAGCGGGTCGCGTAACAGGTCCCCGAACCCGAGCCACAGGTGCGAGAACAGGAACGGGTGGAGCCAGTCGAGCTGGGGGAGCGCGTCGGCGATCTGCGAGGCGCCGGCGAGGACGACCGTGGCGGCCATCGCCCCGACGGGCACCGCGGTGAGCGTCGACGCGAACAGCCCGATCGCGGTGAGTCCGAGCATCGACAGCGTCACGTAGGCGACGAGCAACAGCGCCCGCGCGGCGTACTGCACGCCGCCGACCTGGGTGCCGGAGAGCAGCGTCACCGGACCGATCGGGAACAGCGCCGCCCCGATCGCGACACCGACCACGACGATCGTCAGGGTCGCGGCGAGGGCGAACGCGCCGGCGCCGACGAACTTCACGAGTACGAGCCGGAGCCGGCCGATCGGCGCGACGAGCAGGTAGCGCAGGGTGCCGAGGTTGGCCTCGCCCGCGATCGTGTCCCCGGACGCGACCCCGATCGTCAGCGGCAGGAACAGCGGGATCGACACCGTCAGCGCCGTGAACGCGACGAACAGCCCGTTGTTCGTGATGTCGGAAAGGAACGCCGGGCCGCCCGACGTCCGATGCGTCGCGACCCGGACGGCGACCGCGATGAGGATCGGTACGAGTGCGAGCGCTCCGAGCATCGCCCAGGTGCGCCAGCGGCGGAACAGCACGCGCACCTCGGAGCCGAGGAGCGCGGTGGCGCGCGTGCCCCGGCGACCGGTGTCGGGCCTCCCGGTCGGCGTGACGGCGGTGCCGTCCACCGCGACCGCGCCCCCGTCAGCGGCGCGGTGGCTCGTGCCCGCTGCCTCACCCTGCGACATCGAAACCCTCCCCGGTCAGCGCGACGAAGCGGTCCTCGAGCGTGCCGCCCCCGACGGCGATGCCGCGCACGCGGACGCCGGCCTCGACCAGTGCGGCGGTGACGGTCTCGGCCGGCACCTCGTCCGGGAGGTCCGCCACGAGTCCGTCGGACCGGCTCGCTGCGTCGACGTGGAGGCCGAGCCGCGTGAGCACGATGTGGGCGTCGCCCCGGTCCGGCGTCTGGACCGTGACCCGCGCGGTCCCGACCCGCCGGAGCTCGTCGAGCGAGCCCTGCGCGACGAGGCTGCCAGCACGCATCACTCCGGCGTGCGTGCACACCTGCTCGATCTCGGCGAGCAGGTGGCTCGACACGAACACGGTGGTGCCGTCGTCGGCGAGTGACCGGATGAGGTTCCGGACCTCACGGGTGCCTTGCGGATCGAGCCCGTTCGTGGGCTCGTCGAGCACGAGGAGGTCACGCTGCGTGAGGAGCGCGTTCGCGAGGCCGAGCCGTTGCTTCATGCCGAGGGAGTAGGCGCCGGCCTTCTTGTCGGCCGCGTGCGTGAGCCCGACGCGGTCGAGGGCGGCGTCCACCCGGCGCGTGCGCGAGGTCGGGTCGGAGCGGGGATCGGCGGCGTCGAACCGGTGCAGGTTCGCCCGCCCGGACAGGAACGGGTAGGACGCTGGTCCCTCGACGAGCGCGCCGACCCGCGGCAGCACGCTGGGGAGCGCGCGAGGCATGCGTTCACCGAGGACCTCGATAGTCCCGGCGCTCGCCGCGGTCAGACCGAGGAGCATGCGGATCGTCGTGGTCTTGCCGGAGCCGTTCGGGCCGAGGAACCCGAACACCGAGCCGCGCGGCACCGCCAGGTCGATGCCGTCGACGGCGTGCTGCCGTCGGAAGACCTTGCGCAGACCCTGGGTGCGGATCGCGAGGTCCGCGGTGCTCACTCGGCTGCGGCCTCGAGCGCCGACACCGGCACCGCGCCGGCGAGGACGCGGCCGTCGTCCGTGATGAGGATCGACACGAGCGAGGTCTGCACCGCGCGCCCGCCGTCGACCGCCTTGGTGAGCTGTCCGAACAGCTGCGAGCCGTCGGCGTCGAGCTGGCGCTTCGGGAACGTCCCCGCGGGCAGGGTCACGATGCTCGACCAGCCGTCGCCCTGGACGCTCGGGGTCGGTGCGCCGGAGGCCCGCACGTCACCGGGGGCCACGAGGCCGGGGTGCTTGGCCGTCGAGCTGTGCTCCGCGGCGTCGGAGAGGTCCTTCGTCGTCACCTTCGCATCGCTCGGCGGCGTGAAGTCGAACAGTGACGCCTTGGGTGCGCCGTACGAGAGCGCGCTGAACCGCACCGACACCGCTGCCGTGGACTGCCCGCGAGCGTCGATCCGGGCGCTCAGCGGCAGGCCGGTGGACTTGTCGATCGCGATGACGACGTCGTGCACGAGCGTCGACGAGGACTTCGGGGTCAGTCGCACCTGCCAGGCGGCGTGCCCGGCGACCGAGGTGGTCGTCGGCGTGCCGACGTGGGTGCTCGGCGTGATCCCGGCGATCGCCCGCGCGGCGATGTCGGCGGGCGACGCGGACCCCGTGTCGGTGCCGTTCGCTGCCGCGGCGGACGACGGGAGCGTGACGTGCACGGCCTTGTCCGCCTTGGAGTCCCAGGTCCAGACGTCGCGCCCGTTGCGGATGACGTCGCGCTCGGCGAGCTGGTCGAGCACCTGCACGCGGGCCTTGCTGCGACCGTCGACGTAGACGCGCGCCTCGTGCGACGCGGTCAGCAGATCGAGCACGTCCGATGCGCCGGACCGCGCGCTCGACGCCCCGGACGAGCCGCTCGTCGACGGCAGCGACGGCAGACCGAGGTCGCTCGTCTGGCTGATCCGCCCGGAGTACGACAGGGTGTCGCTGTGTGCGACGCTCGCGAGCACCTGCGCCGCCGTGGGATGGCTGCCGGTGGTGGCGGGGGACGGGGTCGCGGCGCTCGCGGCGAGCGGGGCGGCGACCGCCCCGGCGACGACGACCGGCGCGACGACGGCCGGGAGCCAGGTCGACTTCTTCTTCATGACGCATCCCCTTCGACTGCAGGTCCGCTGACGGTACGTCCACAGCCCGAACGTCCGCTGTGGAGGTGCGGATCAGGCGCGCGGTCGGCGGACGTCCGCCAGGTGGTGGACCGGGTCGTGCAGGTAGTACCGGGCGAGGGACTCCACCGTGAACGCACTGCCGTCCGAGCGGAGGCCCGGCCGGTCGACCTGGTCGTCGCGCACCGCGGCGAAGGCGGCGGCGGTCCGATCGGCGGCGGCGAGGAGCTCCTCGGCGACGACGGCCGGGTCCTGCTCGCCGTACCGGTCCTCCACAGCGGTGGCGTCCTGGTCCCAGTTCGGGAACCGGGGCGCGTCCTCGGCGAGCATGAGCTCGAGCCGACCCGCCATGACGCGGTGCACGTCGCGGACGTGGGCGCCGTACTCCAGCGGTGACCACGTCGCGTCGTCCGGACGCTCGCGGACGTCGTCGCGCGCCAGCTCGGCCGGCCACGCGGCGGCGTTCGCACGGACGAGCCCCGGGACCTCGTCGAACGTCACGGTGCGACCGTCGAACCCGCACTCGGGGCACCGGTCCTCGAGCACCCAGGTCCAGTTCTTCGTGTCGGGTTCGATCGGCATGGCGGGACGCTACCGTACCGGGGCCCGCCCGTTCACCGGGGTCCGTAGGCTCGGCGCATGCGTCTCCTGCTCATCCGCCACGGCCAGACCCCCGCGAACGTCGACGGGGTGCTCGACACGCTCGTGCCGGGGCCGGGGCTCACCCCGCTCGGCCGGGAACAGGCGGCCCGGTTGCCCCAGGCGCTCGGCGACCGCGGTGTCGGCGCGGTGTTCGTCTCGGACATGGTCCGGACCCACGAGACGGCGGCACCGCTCGCCGACGCGCTAGGACTCGAGCCGATCGAGCTCCCGGGACTCCACGAGATCGACGCGGGCGACCTCGAGGGCAAGCGCGACCGCGCCTCCGTCCTCGAGTACATGGGCACGGTCTTCGCGTGGCTCGAGGGGGACCGCGACCGGCGCATGCCGGGCGGACCGGACGGGCACGCGTTCTTCGCGCGCTTCGACGCCGCCGTGGCGACGATCGCCGCGGGCGGCGCCGACACGGCTGCCGCGTTCAGCCACGGCGCGGCCATCCGGAGCTGGGCGGGTGGGACCGCGACGAACCTCGCGGACCACGCGCTCGCGCGCCACACACTCGAGAACACCGGCATCGTCGAGCTCGACGGCGACCCCGCCAGCGGGTGGACCGTGGTCCGCTGGGAGGGGCAGCCCGTCGGTGGCGACGAGGTCACGGACCGCAGCGCGCCCGATCCCACGGGCGAGGCGTTCTAGCCGCCGGACGGAGCGACGCCCGCCTCCCGGTGATCGGGAGACGGGCGTCGGGGGCCGGCCGGGGCGAGGGTCAGCGCGCCGCGACCGGGGTCGATCCGAGCGGGACGACGACGCCGTGCGCGACGCGGAGTTCCTCGAGCGTCGCGGCGATCTCCTCGTCGCGCTCGTCGGAGGTCCACTGCAGCGCCGTCGCGAGGACGTCGGCGAGCTCGGTGAGGAGCTCGATCGTCACGCCGCCGACGAACGCCAGGTTCGTCCGGCGGAGCACGACGTCGGACAGGTGCACGGCGTGCTCCCGCTCGGCGAAGAACGCCACCTCGGCGGTGGTCAGCTCGGGGTCGGTCTCGAGCGGCACGACGGGCTGGTCGAGGAGCACGTCGATGACCTCGGTCGCCCGGGTGCCGTACCGGGTGAGGAGCCGGTCCACGGCTGCGGGGTCGAGCCCGTCGCGGTGCGTCTGCACCCACAGGGCGCGGTCGCTGTCGGTCGTCGGGAAGTCCTTGCCGCCGCCGATCGGCATACCCGTCGTGTCGACCTTCCGGCTGACACCGAGGCGGTTCGTCACCTCGGTCGACAGGTGCGCGGACAGGGCGCGGAACGTGGTCCACTTGCCGCCGACGAGCGAGAGCACCGTGGCGGACCCGAGGCCGTCGATCGGCGTCTCGACGATGCGGTAGTCACGTGAGACGAACCCGGGGGCGGTGTCCTCGTGCCGGGGGAGCGGCCGGATGCCCGAGTAGCGGTAGACGATGTGCTCGCGGTCGAGGGCGATCTGCGGGAACACGTGCCGGACGAGGTCGAAGAAGTAGTCGACCTCCTCCTCGGTGCACACGGCGGGCTCGGCGGGGTCGGCGTCGATGTCGGTCGTGCCGATGAGCACCCGGCCCTTGAGCGGGTAGATGAGCACGATGCGGCCGTCGTCGTTCTCGAAGAAGATCTCGCGGCCCTTCGTCGCCGCGAGCAGCTCCGGGTTGTCGACGACGATGTGGGAGCCCTTCGTGCCGCCCATGTACGCCGTCTCGCCCCCGAACGCCGCGTTCGTCAGGTCGGTCCACGGCCCGGAGGCGTTGACGACGACCGGCGCGGTGACGACGAACTCGGTCCCAGACTCGACGTCGCGGAGCAGGACGCCGCCGTCGCGCGTGCCGACGGCCTCGACGTAGTTCGCCGAGCGGGCGGTCGCGGCGCTGCCGTTCCCGGTACCCGCGGCGAGCCCGTCCTTGAGGACGTCGAGCGCCAGGCGCTCGGGCTCGTGCACGGACGCGTCGTAGTAGGTGCCCGTGTACTTGAGGTCGTGGTTCAGGGCGGGCATGTCCTCGAGCGCGGCCTTCTTCGTGAGGAAGCGGTGCTTCGGCACGGATCCGCCGTCACGCGAGAACGAGTCGTAGAGCGTCATGCCGATCTTGATGAGGGCAGCGCCACGCTCCTTGGTGGACCGCTGCTTGTGCGTCAGCATCCGCAGCGGGGCGTTCATGATGCCCGAGAACGTGGAGAACACCGGCATGGTGGTCTGCAGCGGCTTGACGTAGTGCGGGGCGATCCTGATGAGGCCGTTGCGCTCCTGCACGGACTCGCGGACCAGCCGGAACTCGCCGTTCTCGAGGTAGCGGATGCCGCCGTGGATCATGTGGCTCGACGCGGCCGAGGCCCCCGACGCGTAGTCGTTCCGCTCGACGAGCACGACGTCGACGCCCTGCAGCGCGAGGTCGCGGAAGGTCGCGATGCCGTTGATGCCCCCACCGACGACGAGGACCTGGGCGGTGGGCCGGTCGGTGATGGCCGCGACGTTCGGTCGCAGCGCGGTCTTCTTCGACATGTGGTTCGTCTTCCTCCTCAGCGACGCGGCTGGATTCGCCGCGGCGACTCCTCGATGGTGCGCGCCGGTGACAGGAGGGGCAACCCGCCTGCACGAACGTGCACGGGGCCTCCAGAGCGGCGACGACCGGTGGCAACGCACGTCCGCTGGGGGCGAGAATGGAGCCAGCGGCCGTGCACGTGCGTGCAGGGCGCGCGACCAAGGTGCCGCGCGACGCTGGTGCCGCTGCACGGCACACGAACGCGGAGGACGCACGATGAGCGACGCGGCACAGGCGGTGCGGACGCAACAGGCGCTCCGCGCCGCGCACCTGTACTACATGCAGGACCTGACGATGGAGGCCATCGCCGACGAACTCGGGACGTCCCGGTCGTCCGTCTCGCGGCTGCTCAAGTACGCCCGCGACACCGGGCTCGTCGACATCCAGATCCGGTCCCCGCTCGACCAGGCCGCGGCCCTGAGCCGTGCCCTGCGCACCCGGTTCGACGTGCACGCGCACGTCGTGCCCGTGCCCGACCACACGAGCGACGTCGACCGGCTCGAACGCGTCGCGCTCTCCGCCGCCCGGATCCTGACGCAGTACATCGACTCGAACATGGTGATCGGGATCTCGTGGGGCTCGACGGTGAGTGCGATCAGCCGGTACCTCGTGCCGAAGGCGACGCACGGCTCGACGATCGTGCAGGTGAACGGTGCGGCCAACACACGCACGACCGGCATCGTCTACGCCAGCGAGATCCTCCGCCGCTTCGGCGACGCGTACGGGGCGGTCGTCCAGCAGTTCCCGGTCCCGGCGTTCTTCGACGACCCGGCGACGAAGGCCGCGCTGTTCCGCGAGCGGAGCCTCCGTCCGGTGCTCGACCTGCACCAGCGCATGGACCTCGTGCTGTTCGGGGTCGGCTCGCCCCAGGCCCTCGTCCCGAGCCACGTGTACTCGGGCGGGTACCTCGACCCGGCCGACCGCGAGGAGCTCAAGCGCGACGGCGTCGTCGGCGACGTCACGACGGTGTTCTACCGAGCCGACGGTTCCTGGCGGGACATCGGCCTGAACGCCCGCGCCGGTGCGCCGGACCTCGACACCCTGAAGCGCGCGCCGCGGCGGATCTGCGTCGTCGCGGGGCGCTCGAAGGTCACGAGCCTCGAGGGGGCGCTGGCGGCCGGGCTCGTGACGGACCTCATCGTCGACGAGAGCGCGGGACAGGCGCTGCTCGGCTCCTGAGCGACGGGGAGGCCGGCCGCCGAAGCCGGGCCACGGGGGACCCGTCGGGGGACACGGGCCGGGGGACGAACCCGGACGTGTTCCCAGCTGAGCGGGCGTAGGCATGGCGAGCTGTCCGACCACGCAAGGAGCCCTCCATGGCCGTCCTCGACGCTGCCGACGTCCTCACCCAGACCCCGATGCCGTATCCGGCACCGCGCGGGCCGCTCGGCGAGGCGATCCGCGCCGTGCTCACCGAGCGTCCGGACGCCGACCGATCCGCGCTCACCGACACCGCCCGCCGCGCGATCGCCGACGCCGAGGACCTCATCCGCGACGACGACGTGCAGAGCAGCCTCTTCGTGCTCCAGGAGCTCGCGTACGGGGGCATCCAGGGTGTCGACGACCGCTTCGAGTGGGACCCGGACCTCCTCGCGGTGCGTGCCGTGCTCGAGGAGGCGTTCGAGGCCGAGCTCCGCCGCAGGGTGCCGATGCCCGAGCGACCCGAGCCGACCGCGGACGCCGTCGCGGCGGCCCTGTTCGCGATGACCTCCGCCGACTCGGGGCCGAGCCTCTCGCGCTACGTCGCGCGGAAGGCCACGCTCGAGCAGGTCCGCGACCTCCTCGTGAACCGGACGGTCTACACGCTCAAGGAGGCCGACCCGCACTCCTGGGCGATCCCGCGCCTGACCGGCCGCGCCAAGGCCGCGCTCGTCGAGATCCAGTCGGACGAGTACGGCGGGGGCCGGCCGAAGCGCATGCACTCCGCGATCTTCGCCCGCACCGTCCGTGCCGCCGGACTCGACGACTCCTACGGCGCGTACGTCGACGCCGTGTCGGCGCTGACGCTCGCGACGAACACGATGATGAGCCTGTTCGGGCAGCACCGTCGGTTGCGCGGTGCGACCGTCGGGCACCTGGCGGCGTACGAGATGACCTCGTCCATCCCCAACAAGCTGTACGGGGACGGTTTCCGGCGCCTCGGCTTCGACGAGGACGCCACGTGGTACTTCGACGAGCACGTCGAGGCCGACGCGGTCCACGAGCAGATCGCCGGGCGCGACCTCGCGGGCGGCCTCGTCGAGGCCGAGCCCGCGCTCCTCGACGACGTGCTGTTCGGCGCCGCCGCGTCGCTCACCGTCGACGGCTGGGCCGCCGCCGAACTGCTCGAGGCGTACCAGGCCGGGCGGTCCTCGCTCCGCGCACCGGTGCAGGTGGCCGCACCGTCCCTCCAGGCCGGATGACCGCACGCGGCGGGGGTCCCCGTCCCGTCGGCCACGCCGCCGACGGCGGCGCCGAGCGCCTGCCGGCCGAGTACGTCCTGCCGCTCCGGTGGGACGACGACACCGACCCGACGGAACTCGCCGCCTACCTGGCGCGCCTCGTCGGGGTCGTCGACGTCACCGTCGTCGACGGCTCGTCGACGGTCGCGGTCGAACGGCACCGCGCCGCGTTCCCGCCGGGGGTCCGGCTGCTGCCGCCACGGGACCGGGCCGGGAGGAACGGCAAGGTCCGCGGGGTCGTCACCGGTGTCGAGACGGCCCGGCACGACGCGGTCGTGGTGGCGGACGACGACGTCCGGTACGACGAGCCCGCGCTCGCCCGCGTCGTCGCGCAGCTCGCCGACGCGGAGGTCGTCCGGCCGCAGAACCACTTCGACCCGTCGCCGTGGCACGCCCGCTGGGACACCGGCCGCACGCTGCTCAACCGCGCGCTCGGGTCGGACTGGCCCGGGACGCTCGGCGTCCGACGCGGGGTGCTGCTCGCGACGGGCGGGTACGACGGGGACGTCCTGTTCGAGAACTGCGAGCTCGTCCGGACCGTGCTGGCCGTCGGGGGTCGACAGGTCCGCCTCGACGACTGCTTCGTCGCGCGCCGACCGCCGACGGTCCGGCACTTCCTGGGGCAGCGTGTGCGCCAGGCGTACGACTCGTGGGCGCAACCGCTCCGGCTCGCCCTGGAACTCGCCGTCCTGCCCGCGGCGCTGCTCGCCGTGCGTCGACCGCGGCGGCTCGTGGCCGGGGCGATCACCGTGGTCGGGCTCGCCGAACTCGGCCGCCGCCGCGCCGGGGGGACCGCCGTGTTCCCGCCGACCGCGGCGCTGTGGTCGCCGCTGTGGCTCGCCGAGCGCGCGGTGTGCTCCTGGCTCGCCGTCGTCGCCCGGGCCCGCGGCGGCGTGCGGTACGCGGGCGAACGGCTCCCGCGCGCGGCCACCCCGTTGCCCCTGCTCGCCGACGCCTCGCCGGTGTCGGCTCCGTGACCGACACCCCGACGGAGGGACCCCGCCCATGACCCACGACCCCGACATCGAGATCGTCGCGTGCCCCGACGGGCCGCTCCTCGTGCGCGGCGACGTCCGCATCACGAACCCCGACGGCGAGGACCTGCCCCGCCGCCGACGCACGGTCGCGCTCTGCCGGTGCGGCAAGTCGATGCTCAAGCCGTACTGCGACGGGACGCACAAGATCATCGGCTTCCGGACCGAGCCGGAGCTGCCCGCCACGGACGTCGCGGCCGACCCGGTCTGACCGTCACCACGACGACAGCGGGCCCGCGACGATCGTCGCGGGCCCGCTGTCGTGCGTCCGGGCGTGTCAGCCCACGGTGCGGATGCGGTCGTCCCGGCGGCTGCGCGAGCGCGGCAGCACGAAGCCGAGCAGGATCATGCCGACGGCGAGCACGAGGTGCAGCCAGTTGTCGGCCGTGTTGAGCGGCACGAAGTTCGCCCCGCTCGTGTGGTTCGCGGTGAACAGGCCGTAGATCCAGAGGACGGCGTAGACGATGCCGCCGATGATCATGTACGCGCGCGAAGCACCGGCACCGCGGGCGGCGATGACACCGACGACACCGAAGGCCAGGTGCACGATGTTGTGGAGCACGGACACCTGGAACAGGCCGAGCAACATCGCCATCGAGCCTGATCCGGCACCGCTCAGCGAGCCGGTCGTGATCCCCGGGATGAACCCGGCGATCCCGACGACCAGGAAGACGATCCCGACGATCAGCGCGCCCTTCTGGACGGCGGTCGCGGCGTAGGGCGGGTGGGCGGAGGAGTCGGACATGGGAGTTCCTTCCTGATCAGCGCGGCATGGCCGGGTTGGTGGGATCGCCGTGTGACGGCGGGTTGATCGGCGGCCCGGAGGTCGCGGGGGTCACGCCGCCCCCGGGCACGCCGGCCTGGACCTCCGGCAGGTGGTCCGGCACGGAGCCGTGGGGTTCGGCGCCGGCGTCGAGGGCCTCGAGCCGGTGGCGCAGGACCTCGACGACCGGCAGGCGGTCGCCGTGGGCCCGTTCGTGGTCGAGCAGTGCCTGCAGGTCCGAGCGATCGAGAGCGACGATGCGTTCCCGGAGCGCCCCGAGCGGCACGTGGTCGAAGTCGGGGATCGCGAGTTCCTCGTTGGTCATCACTGGTCCTTCCCCTCGACGGCTCGTCGTCGAGTGGCCTGGACGGTACCCGGACCGGACTGCCCGGTCGCGCAGTGAACGGGGGACAGTCCGGCCGGGAGGCCCGCCACCGGTCGATCCTTCGGTGCACGCCCTTGCGGGGCGCCCGGGACCGAATCCACGAGCACGAGCAGCGCGTGCAACCGAACGATGTGCTGCTGTGACACGGCCGTTCGAAACGGATGCCTGAATGACCTCGACCCCGCGGGCCGCCGCGGGCACGACCACGAGGAGTCCCCATGCTGATCGGTGTCCCCACCGAGGTGAAGAACAACGAGTTCCGGGTCGCCGTGACCCCGGCGGGCGTCGCCGAGCTCACCCTGCACGGGCACCGGGTGCTCGTGCAGGCCGGCGCGGGCGCGGGCAGTGCCTTCGCCGATGACGAGTACGCGGACGCCGGTGCCGAGGTCGTCCCCGACGCCGCCGCCGTGTGGGGTGCCGCGGACATGGTGCTCAAGGTGAAGGAACCCGTCGCGAGCGAGTACCCGCTCATCCGGCCCGGTCAGGTGCTGTTCACCTACCTGCACCTCGCGGCGGACCGGGCGCTCACCGAGGCGCTCCGGGCGTCCGGCGCAACGGCGATCGCGTACGAGACGGTGCAGCTGCCCGACCGGTCGCTGCCCCTGCTCTCGCCGATGTCGGAGATCGCCGGGCGGCTCGCCGCACAGGTGGGCGCGAACCAGCTCATGCGCACCGCGGGCGGTCGTGGCCTGCTGCTCGGCGGCGTGCCCGGGACCCCGAAGGGCCGCGTCGTCGTCATCGGCGGCGGGGTCGCCGGCGAACACGCGGCGGCGATGGCCCTCGGGCTCGGCGCCGAGGTCACCGTCATCGACATCGCGCTCCCGCGCCTCCGTGCCCTCGACGCGCGGTTCGACGGCCGCGTGACCACCCTCCGTTCGAGCAGCTACGCGATCGCCGAGGCCCTGCGTGACGCGGACCTCGTGATCGGCTCGGTGCTCATCCCCGGGGCCGCCGCGCCGAAGCTCGTGACCGACGCCATGGTCGCGGACATGCGCCCCGGCTCCGTGCTCGTCGACATCGCGATCGACCAGGGCGGTTGCTTCGAGGGCTCCCGGCCCACCACGCACGACGACCCGACGTTCGCGGTGCACGGCTCGATGTACTACTGCGTCGCGAACATGCCCGGCGCGGTGCCGCGGACGAGCACGATCTCGCTGACGAACGCGACCCTGCCGTACGCGGTCGCGATCGCCGACGCCGGCTGGGAGCGGGCGCTCGCCGCGGACCCGTCGCTCGCGAAGGGCCTCAACGTGCACGCCGGCGCCGTCGTCAACGCGGCCGTCGCCGCTGCGCACGGCCTCGAGGTCGCCACGGCCTGACCGCTGGGGCGTGGGTGGTCCGACCCAGCGCGAGCGGTCCCGTACGCTTCGGGGCGGAGGACCCATGCCCGTCGCGCTCAACACCGTCTTCGTCGACCAGATCGCCCCGATCTCCTCGACCTCGCTCGAGGAGACCTTCCGGATGGTGGCGGAGGACCAGGCCGCCGCGTGCCTCTGCCTCGACCACCCCACGCCCGAGGAGCTCGGGGACGTCGCCGTGGCGTTCGGGCTGCACGAACTGGCCGTCGAGGACTCCGCCCACGGGCACCAGCGGCCGAAGCTCGAACGCTACGGGGACACCCTGTTCACGGTGCTGCGTCCCGCCCTCTACGTCGACGCCGACGAGGTCGTCCGGTTCGGTGAGATCCACGCGTTCGTCGGCCCCCGCTTCTTCGTCGCCGTCGTCAAGGAGGACCCGCGCGGGTCCGTCGCCATCACCACCGCCCTCACCCGCCTGGCGCACAAGTCCGGCCTGGTCGGCGCGGGACCGCAGGCACAGCTCTGGGCCCTGTTCGACTCCATCGTCGACGGGTACCGTCCCGTGGCCGACGGGCTCGAGGAGGACATCAACCAGATCGAGGACCAGCTGTTCGCCGGCGTCGCGAACACGTCGCGACGCATCTACGAGCTGTTCGGCGAGGTCGTCGACTTCCAGCGCGCGACCCGGCCGCTCGTCGCCATGCTCGAGGCGCTGCACCGCGGCGCCGACAAGTACCACATGCCCCTCGAGCTCCAGCGGCGGTTCCGCGACGTGCTCGACCACGTCATCCGGATCACGGACCGCGCCGACACGTTCCGTGCGCTGCTCCAGAACGCGCTGACGGTCGACGCCACCCTGGCGGCGCAGAAGCAGAACGACGACACCAAGCGCATCTCGGCGTGGGCCGCGATCCTGTTCGCCCCGACGCTCATCGCCGCGATCTACGGCATGAACTTCACGAACATGCCCGAGCTGCACTGGCGGTACGGGTACCCCCTGTCGATCGTCGCGATGGTCGTGTTCGCGGTCGTCCTGTTCGTCGTGTTCAAGGTCAAGCGGTGGTTCTGACCGGAGCCGGGCCGCGCGCGCACTCCACGCCGCACTGGACCCTCCGCATCGTCGTCGTCACCGCGCTCGTCGGGGTCGCGGGGGGCGTCGCCGGCGTCAGCGTGTGGGTCGCGCTGCACCTCATCCAGGTCGTCGCGTTCGGGTTCCCGTTCCACACGGGGGACGAGGCGGCGGACGAGCCGGACGCCCTGCACCGGTTCCTGGCGGTCTTCGCCGCGGGCCTCCTGGCCGGGGTCGCGTGGTGGGCGCTCCGCCGGTGGGGCCGCCCCGTCGTCGCCGTGCAGGGCGCGGTCGACGGCCGGCACATGCCGTCGCTCGTCACGGTCGCGAACGCCGGGATCCAGATCGTCATCGTCGGACTCGGAGCCTCGATCGGCAAGGAGGTCGCACCGCGTGAGATCGGGGCCTGGCTCAGCCAGCAGATCACCGACCGTGCCGGGCTGACCCGCCGCGAGACGCGGATCCTCGTCGCCTGCGGTGCCGCGGCGGGACTCGCCGCCGTGTACGACGTGCCGCTCGGCGGAGCGCTGTTCGCCGTCGAGGTCCTGCTCGGTGAGATCACCTTCGCCACCGCCTTGCCCGCGTTCGCGACGAGTGCGATCGCCGCGCTCGTCGCCCGGGCCGTCGTGCCCGTCGAGACCCTCTACACGGTGCCGACGCTCACCCTGTCGCCGTCGCTCGTCGTGTGGGCGGTGCTCGTCGGACCGGTGCTCGGCTTCGCCGGGATCGGGTTCGTCCGCCTGACGAACCGGCTGCAGACCGCACGACCGCGCGGGTGGCGCGTCATGATCGTCATGCCCGTCGTGTTCGCCGGTGTGGGAGCGGTCGCGATCTGGTTCCCCCAGGTCCTCGGCAACGGTCGCGCCCTCGGACAAGCGGCGTTCGGCACCCACCTGCACGACGCGGCGGTGCTCGGACTGGCCCCGGTCCTCCTGGTCGGCGTCCTGTCGCTGGCGAAGACCGCGACGACGACAGCGACCATCGGTGCCGGGGCCGCCGGTGGCACGCTCACCCCGTCGATCGCGATCGGTGCGACCGCGGGGGCGTTCCTCGGCGGCGCGTGGCTGCTCGTCTGGCCGGGGTCGGGGCTCGCCGCGTTCGCGTTCATCGGCGCCGCCGCGTTCCTGGCGACGACGATGCGCGCCCCGTTCACGGCGCTCGTCCTCGTCGTCGAGTTCACCGGGCAGGGGCCGACGATCCTCATCCCGGCGCTCCTGGCGGTCGGCGGTGCCGTGGCCGTCGGGTACGTCCTCGGGCGGCGTCGCCTGGTCGGGGTGGCGTAGCGCCGGAGCGCCCACGGGTGCGCCGTTCGTGACGGCGGGGTCCTCGCTGGGCGCCGGGGCCCGCGCGGCCTACTTCCCGAGCGACGCCAGCAGGGGGAGCATCAGCCCGGCCACCCAGATGAGCACGAAGAGCAGGCCACCCAGGACGGTCAGGCGCCGCCAGCGGCGGGTCGGGAGGTCCGGGGTCGAGCCCCACATCTGCGACCGGGTGACGACCCGGTTGGCCTGCGCGACGACCCGCGCGACGTCCGGATCGGACGTGTCGAGCAGCCCGTCGGCCGCGTTCGTCGAGATCCGCTCGGCCTCCTCGAGCGGCATGGTCAGCCGGGGAGGTCGCTCGCGGCGGGCGACGCGTGCGGACCGCTCGTTGCGCATGGGCGTCCTCGTTCGTTCGGGGTGTGCCCCGAGTCTGCTCCGTACGGCGGGTGTCCGTCCAGGGCATCGCGCCTAGGATCGCGCGCATGGCCGGGTTCGATGACATCAGCAAGAAGGCCCAGGAGTTCCTGGGCAACGACAAGGTGAAGAACGCCCTCCGCAGCGAGCAGGCCGAGGGCCTCAGCGACAAGGTGCTCGACGCGGTGCAGGGCGCGGTGGACAAGGCCACCGGCGGCAAGTACAGCGACCAGCTCAAGGGCGCGCGGGACCAGGCCGACAAGCACATCGGCAAGGTCGTGGGGCCAGGAGGGGACGACCGGGGGCACGACGCGCAGGCGCACGGCGACCACGGCGTGGCGGGTCACGGGGGCCACGCGGCGCACGGCGCACCGGACCAGGAGCACGACGGCGGGCCGCACCACGGCGACGGATCGGGCAAGCACAAGGCCTGACCGCGGTCACCGACTGGACGGGATCCGGAACAGCGGGGACCATGGACGGGTCGCCCTCGGGTGACGTCGCCGGCACCGTGCCGAGCGACACCGCCCACCCGGGCGCCAGGAGGACCGCACCACCGTGACGACGACCGTGACCACCGACCCGCTCACCGACGCCGAGGTCCGCGCCATCCGCGCCGACTTCCCGATCCTCGGTCAGGAGGCCGGCGGCGTCCCGCTCGTGTACCTCGACTCCGGGGCGACCGCGCAACGGCCGTCGCAGGTGCTCGACGCCGAACGGCGGTTCCTCGAGACGAGCAACAGCGCCGTCCACCGCGGAGCACACACGCTCGCCGCGCTCGCCACCGACGCGTACGAGGAGGCCCGGGCGACCGTCGCCGGGTTCATCGGCGCCGCTGCCGCGACCGAGGTCGTGTGGACCGCGAACGCCACCGACGCGCTCAACCTCGTCGCGTACGGCATGGGCAACGCGAGCCGAGGACGGGGCGGGCCCGCGGCCGAGCGCTTCCGGCTCGCCGCCGGCGACGAGATCGTCGTCACGGAGGCCGAACACCACGCCGACCTCGTGCCGTGGCAGGAGCTCGCGGCCGCGACCGGGGCGACGCTCCGCTGGGTCCCCGTCGACGACGACGGTTGCTGGACCGCCGAGGACGCCGGCGCGGTGATCGGACCACGGACCCGTGTCGTCGCGTTCGCGCACGTGTCGAACGTCACCGGGATGATCGCGCCGGTCGAGCAGGTCGTCGCGCTCGCCCACGGCGTCGGCGCCCTCGTCGTGCTCGACGCCTGCCAGTCCGCGCCGCACCGGCCGCTCGACGTCGGCGCCCTCGGGGTCGACTTCGCCGCGTTCTCCGGACACAAGATGCTCGGCCCGAACGGCATCGGGGTGCTCTGGGGACGCCAGGAACTCCTCGATGCGCTGCCGCCGTTCCGCACGGGTGGGTCGATGATCACGACGGTCACGATGGAGCACACCGAGTTCATGCCCGCGCCCGAGCGGTTCGAGGCCGGGACGCAGCCGGTGTCGCAGGCCGTCGCGCTCGCCGAGGCCGTCCGCTACCTGCAGGGCATCGGGATGGACCGGGTGCGGGCGCACGAGGAGGCCCTCGCCCAGCGCCTCGTCGGAGGACTCACCGCGATCCCGGGCGTCCGCGTCGTCGGGCCCGGGGTGGGCGTCCCGCGGTCGGGACTGGCGGCGTTCGACGTGGACGGGGTCCACGCGCACGACGTGTCGCAGGTGCTCGACGCGCAGGGGTTCGCCGTCCGCGCCGGGCACCACTGCGCGCAGCCGCTGCACCGCCGACTCGGCCTCGTGGCCACGAGCCGTGCGAGCACGTACGTGTACACGACCGAGGACGAGGTCGACCGGTTCCTCGAGGCCGTCGCGGGCGTCCGCGCGTACTTCGGGCTGTCGGACGCCGACGGCCGGGCGGACGCCGGCGCGCCGGTCGAGGTCGGAGTGGACCGATGAGCGACGCGCTCGCGGGGCTCTACCAGCAGGTCATCCTCGACCACGCGAAGGCCCGCACCGGCGAGGGTCCGCTGCCCGACGCGGACGCCGAGCACCACGAGCGGAACCCCACGTGCGGAGACGAGATCACCGTGCGGATCCGGCTCGAGCCCGGTACCGACCGCATCGCGGACCTCCGCTGGCAGGGCGCCGGGTGCTCGATCTCGATGGCGTCGGCGTCCGTCCTCGCCGAGATGGCGCCGGGCCGGACCGTCGCGGAGTTCACGGCGCTCGCCGACGCGTTCCGGACCATGCTGCGGTCGCGGGGCGTGGGTGAGCCCGACGAGGAGCTGCTCGGCGACGCGGTCGCGTTCCAGGGGGTCGCGAAGTTCGTCATGCGGGTCAAGTGCGCGATGCTCGCCTGGGTGGCCACCGAGGCGTCCGCGGAGCTGGCCGCGGGGCGCTGACCCGACCCGTCCCTCCCGGTCGGCCCCCGTCACACGAGGTCACACACCCGGCAGCGGGGTCGGGGGCGGCCGTAGCGTCGGAGCGTGACCGAACCCCAGGACGTCCGACGGATCCGCTTCAACGCGTTCGACATGAACTGCGTCGCGCACCAGTCCTCCGGGCTGTGGCGCCACCCGCGTGATCGTTCCCGCCACTACAACGACCTCTCCTACTGGACCGACCTAGCACGGCTGCTCGAGTCCGGGGACTTCGACGGGATCTTCATCGCCGACGTGCTCGGCACGTACGACGTGTACGGCGGATCGAACGAGGCCGCGTTGCGGACGGGGTCGCAGGTCCCCGTGAACGACCCGATGCTCCTGGTGTCGGCGATGGCGTCCGTCACCGAGCGCCTCGGCTTCGGCATCACCGCGGGGACGGCCTACGAGCACCCGTACCCGTTCGCCCGACGCATGTCGACGCTCGACCACCTGACGAAGGGCCGGATCGGCTGGAACGTCGTGACCGGGTACCTGCCGAGTGCGGCGCGGAACATGGGACAGACGGACCAGCTCGCGCACGACGACCGCTACGACGTCGCCGACGAGTACCTCGAGGTCCTCTACAAGCTGTGGGAGGGCTCCTGGGAGGACGACGCGGTGGTCGCCGACGTCGAGACCGGCGTCTTCACCGACCCCGCCAAGGTGCACCCGATCGAGCACCACGGCCGGCACTTCGACGTGCCGGGCATCCACCTGTCCGAACCGTCGGTGCAGCGATCGCCCGTGATCTACCAGGCCGGTGCGTCCCCCAGGGGGATCCGGTTCGCGGCCGAGCACGCCGAGGCGATCTTCGTCGGCGCGCCGACGATCCCGCAGCTCGCGGCCACCGTGCGCAAGATCCGGGACGCGCTGGAGGCGGCGGGTCGCGACCGGTACGCCGCTCGCGTCTACACCCTGCTGACCGTGATCACCGACGCCACGGACGACCTCGCACGGGCGAAGTACGCGGACTACCTGTCCTACGCGTCCGAGGTCGGCGCCCTCGTGCTCAACTCCGGGTGGATGGGCGTCGACCTGGCGCAGTACGACCTCGACGAGCCGCTCGGCAACATCGAGTCGAACGCGATCCAGTCCGCGGCCGCGAACCTCTCGGCCGCGACCGGCGAGGACGGTTCGACGTGGACCGTCCGGGACATCGCGCGACGGACCGCGATCGGCGGGCTCGGCCCCGTCGAGGTGGGCAGCGGCGCGACGATCGCGGACCGCCTCCAGGAGATCGTGCGGGAGACCGACGTCGACGGCTTCAACCTCGCCTACGCGGTGACCCCGGGGACCTGGGAGGACGTCGTCGAGTTCGTCGTGCCCGAGCTCCGGGCCCGCGGGGCCTATCCGGAGGCATCCGGAGCGGGGTCGTTGCGCGACAAGCTGTTCGGCCGGGGCGACCGGTTGCCGGACGAGCACCGTGGTGCGTCCCACCGGGTGGGGGCGCGCGCGGCAGCCGTGTGACGGCGGGGGCCCTGTGCCTCCACGATCGCCCTCCGCGTCCATCCACCCGGCTCTCGTGGTGCACCGGCTAGCGTCGAGCTGAGCACGCCGACGGACAGCGCGTGCCGGACAGGAGCGCACTCGTGAGCGGAACAGGGACGTCCGTCGTCGTCATCGGAGGCGGGGCGAGCGCCGTGTACGTCGCGGTCGCGCTCCGCGAGCGCGCCGCCGCGCGGGACCTGCCCGCACCGGACGTGACGATCGTCGCGCGTGAGACGCCGATCGGTCGCGGGCTGGCGTACGGGCACGCCGAGGCGCACCACCGGCTCAACAGCCCCGCGGGCGGGATGAGCGTCTCCGCGGGCGACGCCGCGCACTTCGTCCGGTGGTGCGCCGACCACGGGTACGACGTCGCGCCGGGGGACTACGTCGAGCGCCGGCTGTTCGGTGACTACCTCGTCGACGTCGCGGAGCACCTCGTCGCCGACCCGGACCACCCGGTGCACGTCGTGCAGGGCGAGGCGGTGGGCTGCACGACCGGCGACGACGGCGCGCACGTGGCCCTCGCGGACGGTTCGACGATCGACGCCGACGTCGCCGTCCTCGCGCTCGGGAACCCGCCGCCTGCCACGTGGCCGACGGGAGCGGCGGTGCAGATCGACGACCCGTGGGCGACCGGTGCGCTCGGCCGCGTGCCCGACGGCTCGAGGGTCCTGCTCGTCGGGACGGGCCTGACGATGGTGGACGTCGCCACGTCGCTCGCCCGCCGGGAGGCCGGGATCACCATGACCGCGACGAGTCGCCACCTCCTGCTCCCGGCGGAGCACCTGCCGGGTCCGGTGGCACCCGGACCGGGCCTCGACCCGACCGTGTCGACGCTCGGCGGGCTCGCCCACGAGCTCGGCGTACAGCTCCGTGCCGCCGAGGACGCCGGCACACCGTGGCAGGCGGTCATCGACGGCATGCGCCCTCGGCTCATGGAGCACTGGACGGGGATGGACGAGGCCGACCGCCGCCGGTTCGTCGAGCACCTCGCGCGCCGGTGGGACGTCCACCGCCACCGCATGGCGCCGTCGGTCCACGCCGAGCTCCAGGGGCTCGTCGACGGCGGCGTCCTCCGGTTCGTGGCCGACGCCGACCCGTCCGGGTTCGACGCCGTCGTGTTCTGCACCGGCCCCACCGCCGTGACGACACCCGGCTGGAGTCCCGTCGTCGATGCGCTGCTCGAGCGCGGGAGGATCCTGCCCGAGCCCCTCGGACTCGGACTGGACGCCGACTGGTCCGGCGCGGTCCGCGATGACCACGGCGACGTGGACGGACGGCTCCTGGCGATCGGGCACGCGCTGCGCGGGGCACTGTGGGAGACGACGGCGATCGGCGAGATCCGGATCATCGCGAACCGCGTCGCCGATCGGGCCCTCGACACGGTCGCGGCCGTCTCCGCCTGAGCGGGCCCGCTCACCGCTCCGCGAGGTCGCAGTCACTGCCGTTCTGGAGGGCACCAGAACGGCACCGACCGCGATCTCGCGGCGGGTCGTCGTGCCTCCAGTACCGTCGGCAGCATGACGGACCCGCTCGCGACCCTGTCGTTCCCCGTAATCGACGGCCACAACGACCTGCCGTGGGAGTGCCAGATGCGGCGCGGCTCGTCCGTCGAGGGCGTCGACGGCACCGCGCTCACGCTGCACACCGACCTGCCGAAGCTCCGTGCGGGCGGTGTCGTCGGCCAGTTCTGGTCCGTGTACGTCGACGTCGACGAGCCGGACCCCGTCCGCACGACGCTCCAGCAGATCGACCTGGTCCACCGCCTCATCACCCGCTACCCGGACGACCTCCGGCTCGCGCGCACCGCCGACGAGGTCCGCGCGGCCGTCTCGGCCGGACGCATCGCGAGCCTGCTCGGGGCCGAGGGCGGGCACGCGATCGGCGACGACCTCGCCGTGCTCCGGACGTTCGCGCGGCTCGGCGTCCGGTACATGACGCTGACGCACACCGCGGACACGGCCTGGGCGGACTCCGCGACGGGGGAGCGCGCGCACGGCGGCTTGACCGACCGCGGGCGCGAGGTCGTCGCCGAGATGGAACGGATCGGCATGCTCGTCGACCTCTCGCACACGAGCCCCGACACCATGCGCGACACGCTCGACGTCGCCACCGCCCCGGTGCTGTTCAGCCACTCGTCGACGATCGCGGTGAACGACCACCCGCGGAACGTCCCCGACGACGTGCTCGCCCGACTCACCGACAACGGCGGAGTCGTCATGATCACGTTCGTGCCGGCGTTCGTCTCCGCGGCCTGGGCCGCGTGGGAGGCCGCCGACCCGGCGAGCCGCCCGGCCGACGGCCCGATCGTCACCGTGGCCGACGTCGCGGACCACGTCGACCACGCACGCCAGGTCGCGGGCATCGAGCACGTCGGGCTCGGGGGCGACTACGACGGCACGCCCGTCCTGCCCCCGGACCTCCGCGACGTCTCGCGGTACCCGGTGCTCGCCGACGAGCTCCGGCGGCGCGGCTGGTCGGACGACGACCTCCGCGCGCTGGCGGGCGGCAACGTGCTCCGGGTGCTCGCCGCGACGGACGCGGCGTTCGTCGGCGGCTGACGCAGCGTTCGTCGCGAACCGACGACGGACGGACGGACGGGAGGCGCGGGGCCGGGCCCGTCAGAACGCGTAGCGGACGCGGCAGTACGGCATGGTCGCGGCGAGCAGCGTCGTGAACCGGTCCACCGCAGCCCGCTTCAGCTCCCGCCGGTAGCGCACGTTCACCGCGCCGTTCTCGGACACCTTCGTCTCCTGCAGCTCGGGGCGCCACAGGACGTCCTCGGCCTTCGGATGCCAACCGAGGTTGACGCCGTGCAGACCCTCGTTGTGGGTGAGCATGATGACCTCGCACGCCAGCTGCGCCTTCGTCCGCGGGGACAGGACGTCGTCGAGGTGCTCGAACAGCGCCTGCCAGTCCTGCTCCCACGTCGGTGTGAGGATCACCGGCGAGAAGTTGAGGTGGACCTCGTACCCAGCCTCGACGAAGTCGTCGATCGCCGCGATGCGCTCGGCCATGGGTGACGTCCGGATGTCCGTGAGCTTGGCGAGCTCGGCCGGCATGAGCGAGAACCGGACCCGCGTGCGGCCCATCGGGTCCCAGTCCAACAGGTCACGGTTGACGTACTTGGTGGCGAAGGACGCCTTCGCGGTCGGCATCATGCGGAACAGGTCGACGAGGTCGTGGACGTTCTCGCTCACCAGGGCGTCGGCCGAGCAGTCCGAGTTCTCGCCGATGTCGTAGACCCAGGCCTCGGGGTCGCACTGGTTCGGCTCGACCTTCGGGCCCTGCTTGGCGACGTGGCGGGCGATGTGCCGCTGGATCTGCTCGATGTTCACGAAGGTGGTGATCGGGTTGCTGTACCCCTTGCGCCGCGGGACGTAGCAGTACGCGCACGCCATCGCGCACCCGTTCGCCGTCGACGGGGCGATGAAGTCGGCGCTGCGCCCGTTCGGTCGGGTGACCAGGGACTTCTTGACGCCGAGCACGAGGGCCTCGGTCTTGATCCGGACCCACCGGCGCACGTTGGTCTCGTCGCCGTGGACCTCCGGGATTTGCCAGTGCGACGGGACCTCGACGACCTCGGCGTCCGGCCACTCGGCGACGATCTCGGCCCCGCGCGGCATCGCGAGCGCGGCCGGCTCGGCGTAGATGCGTCGGACGTCGAGGAGCTGCCGCGGGGCGGTCGTCGTGGTGCCGGTCATCGCCTCCATCGTGGTCCCGACCACCGACACCACGCGAGGTCCGCTCCGCACGCCCGGGGGCACCACGCGCGGTCGTCGTGCCCCGCCGCTGACCGCCGGTCAGCCCCGCCCGAGGTGCTGCGTCAGGAAGAGCGCGGCTCGGTCGAGCGCCCGGTCCGACTCGTCCAGCGTCCCGACGAACGTCTGGAACACGTGCGGCACGTCGGCGGTGACGTCGAGGACCACGTCGACCTCGGCCTCCACGGCCCGGGTGGCCAGGCGGACGGCGTCGTCGAGGAGCACCTCGTTCGTCCCGACCTGCAGGAGCATCGGCGGCAGGCCCGTCAGGTCGCCGACCACCGCCGGGGCGAGCAGCGGCTGGTACGGGTCCTGGCCCGCCAGGTAGAGCGCGCCGGTCCGGCGCATGCCGGCCGCGGTGAGGAACGGGTCGACGCCGTCCTTCGTGGTCATCGACGCACCCGTGCGGGTGTGGTCGAGTCCGGGCGAGAACGCGACGATCGCGGCGGGCGTCGGCAGGCCGGCGTCCCGGGCCGCGATGCTCGTCGTGACGCTCAGGCCGCCGCCCGCGGAGTCGCCCGCGAAGGCGATGGTCGCGGGGTCCTCGCCCTGGTCGACGAGGTCGCGGAAGGCCGCGACACCGTCCTCGATCGCGGCGGGGAACGGGTGCTCGGGCGCGAGCCGGTAGTCGAGCGACACGGCTCGGACCCCGGTCCGCAGGACGAGCTCCGTGGTCAGGGCCATCGCCGTGTCGGGGGAGCCGAGCAGCCAGGAGCCGCCGTGGAAGTACAGGATCGTCCCCGGACCGCCCTCACCCTCGGGTTCGACGAGGACCGCCGGGCGGCCGCCGAGTTCGACCGCGCTGCGCCGGACGCCGCCGGGGACCGGGAACCGGGCCATCAGCGCCGCGAAGTCGGCGCGCATCTCCTCGATCGATCCCGGCTCGTCCTCGTGCGCCGTCGCCCGCAGTGCCGTGTCCAGGGCCCGTCGTGCTGCTCTCGTCATGTCGTCCTCCTCGTTCGGAAACTGCATGCCGTGGCATGCATCGTAGACTGTATGCCATGGCAAGTACATCGGCAACCGCCCGCCGCGCGGCGCTCTTCGACGACCTGGTGCGGTGCGAGACCCGCGTCTACAACGCCCTCACCGACCGGCTCCGCACCGACCACGGCATCGTCGCGTCCCAGTTCGAGATGCTCCGGTACCTCCGCGCGCACCCCGATGCACGGGTCGGTGACGTCGCCCGCACCGTCGCCGCCGGGATCGGCGCGATCAGCAAGGGGGTCGACCGCCTGGAGGGCCGGGGCTGGGTCACGCGCGTCCCCAACCCGGTGGACGGCCGGTCCTCGCTCCTCCGGCTCACCGGACGCGGGGCGGAGCTGGTCGCCGAGGCAGAGCGCACCTTCGACGCGCTGCTCGAGTCCCTCCTCGCACCGGTGCTCGACGACGACCAGGTCGCCGCGACGGGCGCGGCGCTCGCCGCGCTCCGGCGGTCGCTCGAGGCGGACCGCATCGGCGTCCCCGTGGGCTAGGGGCGCGCGACGAACCCGCGGCGCACCCACGTGGCAGGCTCCGGAGCGTGACCGTCATCGCCATCGAAGAACACTGGACGACCCCCGACCTCCGCCAGGCCCTCGAACGGCTCCCCGGGGACCGTCGGGACGACAGCCTCGTCCTCAACGAGCACGGGGACACCCTCGCCCTGCTCGAGGACCTCGACGCCGCGCGCCTCGCCGTCATGGACGAGCAGGGGGTCGACCTGCAGGTCCTGTCCGTGGCCCCGCCCGCGACCGGACCACTCGACCCCGCCGACGCGGTGGCGGCGAGCCACGACCTCAACGACGCCGCGGCCGCCGCGGTCGCGCGCCGTCCCGAGCGCTTCCTTGCGATGGCGACGTTGCCGATGGCGGAGCCGAGCGCGGTCGTCGCCGAGCTCGAGCGTGCTGCCGACCTCGGCTTCGTCGGGGCCATGGTCTACGGCCGCACGGGCGACGTCCCCCTCGACGACCCACGGTACGACGACCTGTTCGCCGTGGCGGCCGCCCGGGGCCTCCCGGTGTTCATCCACCCGCAGATCCCACCGCGGGCCGTGCGCGAGGCCTCCTACTCCGGCTTCGACCCGATGACCGACCTCGCGCTGTCGACCTTCGGGTGGGGCTGGCACCTCGAGGCCGCGGTGGCGGCGCTCCGCCTGATCGCCCGGGGCACGTTCGACCGGCACCCGGACCTCCAGATCGTCCTGGGGCACTGGGGTGAACTCCTGCTGTTCTGGGTCGACCGCATCCAGAGCCTCGCGCGCACCGCTGGGCTCGACCGCCCGGTGGTCGAGTACCTGCGGTCGAACGTCGTCGTGACGACGTCGGGCATGTTCAACCCCGCGCTCCTCCGGCACGCCCTGACCGTCACGTCGGTCGACCGCCTCGTGTTCTCGACCGACTACCCGTTCCAGCGGCCGACGCGCGCGGACGTCGAGCGGTTCCTCGCCGAGTTCGACTCGGACGCCGACCGCGAGGCGTTCACGAGCGGCAACGCACGGCGCGTGTTCGGGCTCGGCGACGACGTCGCGCGGTAGCTCCGCGGGAGGTCCGCCCTACGCCCGCGCGAACACGAGCGACGCGTTGTGGCCGCCGAAGCCGAACGAGTTGAGCAGGGCGACCCCGGTGTCGACCGTCCGCGGTGTCGTCGCCACGTCGACCTCGACCTCGGGGTCCACGGCGTCGACGTTCGTCGTCGGCGGGACCGTCCCGGTCCGCAGGGCCTCGACCACGGCCACCGCCCCGAGCGCGCCGGACGCCCCGAGCAGGTGCCCCGTCATGGACTTCGTCGACGTCACGACGGGGTGCGCCCCGACGGACGACAGGATCGCGCGTGACTCGTTGAGGTCCCCGAGCGGCGTCGAGGTCGCGTGGGCGTGCACGAACCCGATCTCGGACCCGGGGACACCCGCCACCCGCAGGGCGAGCGTCATGGTGCGCGCCTGGTTGTCCGGGTCGGCCTGGACGATGTCGTGGGCGTCGCTCGTCACGGCCGACCCGTCGAGCCACGCGAGCACCCGGGCGCCGCGTGCGCGGGCGTGGTCCTCGGACTCGAGCACGAGCATCGCCGCCCCCTCGCCGAGCACGAAGCCGTCGCGGTCGGCCGCGAACGGCCGGGAGGCACGGCTCGGGTCGTCCTGCCGCCGCGACAACGCGCGGGTCTGGGCGAGCGCCGCGAGCGTGAGGCCCTCGACGCAGGCCTCGGTGCCGCCGGCGAGCACGACGTCGGCCGCGCCGGACGCGATGAGCATCCGCGCCTGCCCGAGGGCCTCGGTGCTCGACGCGCACGCGGACACGGGCGCACTGGCTCCGCCGCGGGCGCCGATCGCCATCGAGAGCCAGGCTGCGGCGCCGTTCGCCATCATCATCGTGACGGTGTGGGGGAGCACCTTCCGGGATCCCGACCGCTCGAGCGCGTGCTGCTGCTCGATGGTCGAGTGCAGGCCGCCGATCGCGGTGCCCACGACCACGGCGGCGCGGTCCCGGTCGTCGTCGGTGAGGGGGCCGGCGTACCCGGCGTGGGCCCACGCCTCCCGGCCGGCGACCATGGCGATCTGCTCCGCGCGGTCCATGCGCTTCGTCTCGCGCACCGTGAGGTGCGCGCCGAGGTCCGCGTCGACGCGCGCACCGATGCGGACCGGCAGCTCCGCCGCCCAGTCGTCCTCGATCAGGGCGACACCGGAGCGACCGGCGAGGAACGCCGCCCAGGTGCTCGGGGCGTCGGCGCCGACGGGGGAGACGGCGCCGAGGCCGGTGACGGCGACGCGGGTGCTGGTCATGCGGTCCATCCTCGCAGCGGGTCCGGGGGTCGAATCGGTGGAGGTCCCACCACGGTTCGGCGACCGGACGGTGGTGATCCTCCAACGAGCGGTCCGCCGTGTTCGGAGCCGCGGCTAGGCTCGTCGGGTGCAGGCGATCGTCATCGAGCGGCTGGACGGTCCCGACGCGGCGGTCGTCCGAGACGTCCCGGAACCCGGACACCACCACCACCGTGCGGGCGGCGTCCGGGTCGTCGTCGAGGTCCGTGCGGCGGGCCTGAGCGTCATCGACGTCCTGCAGAGCCGGGGCCGCTACCAGTACGGCACGCCCACCCCCTACGTGCTCGGCAGCGAGATCGCGGGTGTCGTGGTCGAGGCGGACCCGGCGAGTGGCTTCGCGGTGGGCGACCGCGTCGGCAGCATCGTGTTCTGGGGCGGCATGGCCGAGCGGGCGGTCGTCGCGCCGGACTACACGGCGAAACTCCCCGACGACATGTCGTTCGCCCAGGGGGCGGCGGTGTACCTCAACTACTCGACCGCCTGGTTCGCGCTGCACCGGTCGGGCGTCCGTCCGGGAGGCACGGTGCTCGTCCACGGTGCGGCCGGCGGCGTCGGGACGGCCCTGCTCGACCTCGCCGACGCCTTCGGCGTCCGCGCGATCGCGGTCGTCTCGTCGGACGACAAGGCGGAGCTCGCGCGCCGGGCGGGTGCCGACGAGGTCATCCGGTCGGACGGCCCCTGGAAGGACGACGTCCTGCGCCTGACCGACGGCCACGGGGTCGATGCCGTGCTCGACCCCGTCGGCGGCGACCGCTTCACCGACTCGCTGCGGGCGCTCCGCACGGGCGGGATGCTCGTCGTCATCGGGTTCGCCGGCGGTTCGATCCCCGAGGTCCGGGTGAACCGGCTGCTCCTGCGGAACCTGTCCGTCACGGGGATCTCGATGGACACCATGGACGCCGAGTACCCCGGCACGCTGTGCATGGTCCGCGACGCCGTGCAGGACCTCATGGCGGCGGGACGGATCCACCCCGTCGTCGGACGGGTGTTCCCGTTCGTCGAGGCCGCCGACGCGATGCGCCTCATCGAGTCCCGCGACGCCCTCGGCAAGGTGGTCGTCACCGGCCCGTGACCGGACGGGGCGGGGACCGCCCTCCTGGTAGCGTGCTGAACGGCAGTGACACGGTGTCGACCCGAACGACACCGGCTGCCGGGTGGACCGGAACGGTGGTGGACCTTGGCACGTGGACCAGCGGACGGTGAGCGGCGCGATCCCTACTCGCCGACCCTCCTCGAGGGCGATCGGATCCTCGTGACCGGCGGCGGGTCCGGCCTGGGCAAGGCGATCGCCGGCGCCCTCGTCGCCCACGGGGCCGAGGTCGTGCTCTGGGGCCGCCGCCGCGCCGTGCTCGACGCCGCCGCGAGCGAGATCGCGATGCTCGGTGACCCGTCGCGGATCGTCGTCGACTCGGTCGACGTGCGTGACGCCGAGGCCGTCGACGCCGCGGTCGACCGGATGCACGCCGGGGGTCGTCCCCTCACCGGGCTCGTCAACGGCGCCGCCGCGAACTTCATCGCCCCGACCGAGTCGCTGTCCGCACGCGCGTTCGCCGCGGTGACATCGACGGTGATCAACGGCTCGTTCCACGTCACGCACGCCGTCGGTCGCCGATGGATCCGCGAGGGTCTCCCCGGCGCCGTCGTGTCCCTCCTGACCACGTGGGTCGAGACCGGTTCGGCCTACGTCGTGCCGTCGGCGATGTCGAAGGCCGCCGTGAACGCGATGACGATGTCGCTCGCCGTCGAGTGGGCGCACTACGGGATCCGGTTGAACGCCGTCGCGCCCGGTCCGGTGCCGACGGAGTTCGCCTGGGACGTCCTCGACCCCGGGGACAGTTCCGTCATCGGGGCCACCGACGTGCGCGGCGTCCCCGCGGGCCGGTTCGGGCGCCCCGACGAGGTCGCGAACCTCGTCATGTTCCTGCTGTCCGACGCGTGTGACTACCTGACCGGCGAGACGATCGCGATGGACGGCGGGCAGCGGCTGGCCGGACCGTCGACGTTCTCGGACCTCACCCACCTCACCGCGGACGACTGGGCCGCGATCCGCGCTCGGGGCAAGGCCGCTGCGGCCGCGACGAAGGCGCAGCAGGCGGAGGGCGCCGGGGCCGACCAGCGGTAGGGGCGGTCACTGCCCGGTGAACTCGGGCGGGCGTCGGTTCAGGAAGGCGTCGAGCGCCTCGGCCATGTCCGCGGTCCGGGACAGCAGCGCCTGTCCTCGGCTCTCGTACTCGACCGCCGCGGCGTACGACCCGATCTCGAGGTTGTGCTGCAGCGCTCGCTTCGAGAACCGGACGCCCGACGGCGAGTTCCCCACGATCGCGGCCGCGGTGGCCAGCGCCTCCTCGAGCAGGGACTCCGCCGGGACGACGCGCGACACGAGTCCGATCCGCTCCGCCTCGGCGGCGTCGACCGCGCGACCGGTCAACGTGATCTCCGCGGCGCGGCCCGACCCGATCACGCGTGGGAGGAGCCAGGACAACCCGAGATCACCGGCGGACAGGCCGATCCGGACGAACGACGCGACGAAGGTGGCCGTGGGGGAGGCGAGTCGGATGTCCGCCGCGAGGGCCAGCGAGAACCCGCCACCGGCGGCCGGACCGTTCACCGCCGCGACGACGGGGATCGGCAGGGACCGGAGGCCGACGAGCGCGCGTGCCGCGGCCTCCTGGCGGGCGAGCATCCCCATGGCGGTGAGCTGCGGGAGCTCCTTCGCCTCGTCGAGGTCGTAGCCGGACGAGAACCCCCGGCCGGCGCCCGTGAGCACGAGCACGCGGACGTGCTCGTCGCGGGCGAGCGATGCGGCGAGCTCCTCGAGCTCGGCGAACATCCCGACCGTGATCGCGTTGAGCCGCTCCGGGCGGGACAGCGTCGCCAGGACGACGCCCGGCGCGGGGCGGGTCACGACGACGGTGGGCTGGTCGGCGGTCACGGTGCTCCTCGGTTCGGCGGGCGCGGCGCCCGCCGACGTCCAGGGACTCACACGGCGACCGGTTCCGCGACCGGGACGGGCGCGCCGGGTCCGGCGACGCCCACGTGCTCGGGCAGCCGCACGACCTGCGCGGCGTACGCCAGCCCGGCGCCGAACCCGAACTGCAGGGCGATCTGGCCCGGCTGCGCGAGTCCCTCGCGCAGCAGCCGCTCGGTCGCGAGCGGCACCGACGCGGACGACGTGTTGCCCGTGTCGACGATATCGCGCGCGACGATGACGTCGTCGGCGAGTCCGAGCCGGTCGTGCAGTCCCTCGACGATCCGGAGGTTCGCCTGGTGCGGCACGAAGACCTCGATGTCCTTCGGGGTCAGGCCCGCGTCCGCGATCGCCTTGAGCGCGAGCTCCGGCAGCGCCGTCTGCGTCCACCGGTACACGCTCGGTCCGTCCTGGCGCGCGGTCGGCCACGGCACGCGCTCGTCGTCGGCGGCGTACTTGAAGTCGAGCCACGAGTGCGTCAGCCCGATCGCGCCGTTGAGGCGGCCGTCCGACCCCCACACGGTCGGGCCGATGCCGGGGGTGTCGCTCGGTCCGACGAGTGCGGCACCCGAGCCGTCACCCATGATGAACGACATCGTGCGGTCGGTCGGTTCGATGAAGTCGGAGATCTTCTCGGCACCGATCACCAGGACGTGCCGGGCGAGCCCCGAGCGGATCATCGCATCCGCTTGGCCGATCCCGTAGCAGTAGCCCGCACAGGCGGCGTTGGCGTCGAACGCGGCGGTGCCGGGTCCGGTGCCGAGCCGATGCGCCACGAGGGGCGCCATCGCGGGCGTGGTCTGCATCCACGAGATGCTCGCGACGATGACGACGTCGACCTGCTCGGGGTCGATCCCGGCGGCATCGATCGCACTGCGCCCGGCCTGCTCGGCGAGGTCCTCGACCAGGACCTCCTTGCGCGCGTGCCGACGCGTGACGATCCCCGTGCGGCGGCGGATCCACTCGTCGGACGAGTCGATGGAACCGACGAGGTCGTCGTTCGGGACGACGAGGTCCCCGCGGACGCCCCCGACGCTGATGATGCGGGAGGCCGTGGTGGTGGTCGCGCTGCGCATGGTGCTGGACACGCTATGTGTTCGAGGCGGCCCGGCTCGGGGTTTGGTGACCCCAGTCCGGGGCGTCCGCGTCGAGCGGACAGTCCGGCGCCGCGCTGCCGGTCAGGCCTGCGGTGCGGCCAGCCGGGACTCCCACTTGTCGACGACCTGCTCCGCGATCCCGCGCACGTCCTCGGTGGCCGGCCCCGGCTCGGCGACGAACCCCGCGCGCCGGTAGTACTCGAGCTCCCGGATCGACTCGAGGATGTCGGCGAGGGCGCGGTGGCCGCCGTGCTTCTCCGGTGCGTTGAAGTACACGCGCGGGAACCAGCGGCGGCAGAGTTCCTTGATGCTCGACACGTCGACGCTGCGGTAGTGCAGGTGGTTGTCGACCCGGGGCATGTACCGCGCGAGGAACGACCGGTCGGTGCCGATCGTGTTGCCCGCCAGCGGTGCCGAGCCCTCGGCGGGGACGTGCCGCAGGATGTACTCGAGCACCTGGTACTCCGCGTCGGCCAGGCTCACGCCGTTCGGGATCTCGTCGATGAGGCCCGAGGTCGTGTGCATGTTCCGCACGAAGTCGTTCATGTTGTCGAGTGCCGACTGGTTCGGCTTGATGACGATGTCGAAGCCCGGGTGGACCGGCTCGAGGTCGAAGTCCGTGACGACGACCGCGACCTCGACGAGTTCGTCGGCGTCGAGGTCGAGCCCCGTCATCTCGCAGTCGATCCAGACGAGGCGGTCGTGTGACGTGGACATGTGCTCGATCCTATGCCGGTCCGGTGACGGTCCTGGGGGTGGGGTCGGGCCTCCCGGCCGGGCCGCGTGCGGTCGGGAGGCGCGGCGGACGTCCGGTGGTCAGCTCACCTCGCCGGCGCTGACGGCCTCCGCCTCGATGCGCTGGGGCTCGGGTCCGTCGTCGACGCGGCGGAGTGCGCGCGCCGCGACGAGTGTCACGACGAAGGCGACCGTGACGGACGCGCCGGCGAAGACGTACGCGGCACTCGGGGCGATCGCGTCCGCGAGCAGCGTCGCGACCGGCGGGGCCACCGCGCCGCCGATGAACCGGACGGCCGAGTAGGCGCTCGACGCAACGGCACGGGGCAGGTCCGTGGCCTCCATGACGCTCTCGGTGAGGACGGTGTTGAGCACGCCGAGCACGAGACCGCCGATCACCACGCAGATCACCAGGCCGACCTGGCTGTGCACCACGACCGCCGCCGCGAACAGGTCGAGCGCCAGCAGCGGCAGCGCGAGCCGGAGCACCGACGTGCGCCGGAGCCGGGCCGTCAGCATCGGCGCGACCCACACCGAGGTGACCGCGAGGCCGACACCCCAACCGAAGAAGGTGAACCCGATGCCGAGCGCGTCGAAGCCGAGCGGGTACGGCGTGTAGGCGAGGAGCACGAAGAAGCCGATGTTGTAGAACAGCGCGGTCGCGGCGAGGGCGGCCAGCGCCGGACGGCCGAGCGCGCGGAACGGGGCGGACAGCGGGGTGGGCGACGGCTTCTCCACCCCGTTGCCCCGGAGGAACACGAGGATCGCCACGAACGCGATCGCCATGAGCGTCGTCACGCCGAAGAACGGCCCGCGCCAGCTGATCGACCCGAGGAGCCCGCCGACCAGCGGACCGATCGCGATGCCGAGCCCGAGCGCCGCCTCGTACAGGATGATCGCCGAGGCCGTCCCGCCCGACGCCGCACCGACGATCGTGGCGAGCGCGGTCGAGATGAAGAGCGCGTTGCCGAGCCCCCACCCGGCGCGGAAGTCGATGATGTGCCAGACGCTGCCCGACGTGGCGGCGAGCACCGAGAACAGCACGATGAGCGCGAGCCCGATCATGAGCGTCTTTTTCGCGCCGATCCGGCTCGAGACCCAGCTCGTGAAGAACATCGCGACGCCCGTCACTGCGAGGTAACTCGTGAACAGGAGCTCGGTCTGCGTCGGCGTGGCCTTGAGGGACTGCGCGATCGCCGGGAGGATCGGGTCCACGAGCCCGATGCCCATGAACGCCACGACGCAGGCGAAGGCGATCGCCCAGACCGCCGAGGACTGCTTGAGGATGCTGCTGCTGCTGCTGCTGCTGCTGCTGCTGCCGTGGCCGGTGGGGCCGTGGCCGGTGGCGGTCGGTGCTGCGTGGTCCGTCACGCGGGTGTCTCCGTCCTGACCCTCGCCGTGACGAGGGTCGCTGCTCGGTGCAGGGTGTCCCACTCGTCGGGGTCGAGGTCCGCGAAGAGCGGACCGACCTCGCGCGCGAGGGTGGCGCGCCAGTCCCGGATGGCCTGGTGGCCGGCGTCGGTGATCGTGATGAGGCCGGCCCGGGAGTCCTCCGGGTCGGTGGTCCGGCTCGCGAGGCCGTCCGTGACCATGCCCGCGACGAGCTTGGTCATCGTCGGCTGGCTGACCCGGCTGACCGCGGCGAGCTCGCCGAGGCGCATCGTGCCGTCGCTGTCGAGGATGCCGAGGGTCCGCCACACGGCCGACGAGGTCGTGTTGCCGCTGGCGCGGGCGGCGCGACGGATCAGTCGATTCACGGACACGAGGAGCGTCTCGATGGTGGCCTCGCGATCGTCCATGCCGACAATTGTATAGCCGAGCTATGTACCGGACAAGAGCCGTCCTCCCGACCGTCCTCGTGGTGCCCGATGCGCGGGCCGCTCGATGCCCCGACTGGTAGAAGGGACGAATGAGCGACATCACCATCCACGAGGGCGACGAGTACACCGCCATCTACCACGACGGCCCCTTCAACGGCACGACGGACACCCGCACCGCGACGAGCGACACGTGGGACGACGAGGTGACGGCGTTCGCGATCGTCGACGGACTCGAGACCGCGTTCACCTACAAGGCCGAGAACGCCAAGCAGGTCGTCGACCAGGTGCACGTCGACTACCGCTGGGACGCCGAGCACTCGGACCCCGTCGACGCACTCGAGAACCGGGGCGACCGCACCGGCGAGTTCGACCGCCCCTGACCCGCGTCGGCCGGCCTCCGGGAATGGCGGCCGGCCGGATCGCGTTCGGCCCGGCATGCACCTCGACCTGTACACGTCCGCGTTCTGCGCCCCCTGCGCCGCGGCACGACGGGTCGTCGGTGAGGCACAGCGGCTCGTCCCCGCGCTCGAGGTGCGGGAGCTCGACGTCGCGGCGCACCCGGACCGGGTCGAGGCGCTCGGCATCCGCTCCACGCCGACCATCGTCATCAGCGGGGCGGACGGTGACGAGGTGTTCCGTGCCGCAGGGGTCCCACGACCGGACCAGCTGCTGACGGCGCTCGCCCGCGCGCTGCCCTGACGCGTCCCCGCCGTCCCGGCACGCGCCCGTCGCCGTCCACGGCCACGCCGTACAATCGCTCGCAGGCCTCCGTAGCTCAGTGGAAGAGCAGATGGTTTCTACCCATCCTGTCGCGGGTTCGAATCCTGCCGGGGGCGCGACGACGAACGGCCGCCCCCGTCGAGGGAGCGGCCGTCCATGTGGTCCGTCTGAGCGGGCGCTCGATCAGTCGTCGTCCTGGTCGGCCCGGCGCCGGAGTTCCGCCGCGCTGACCGGTGAACCGTACGGCGCCTCGTCTGTTTCGTCGGGATCGGCCGGCTCGACCGGCGCGTCCGCGATGCGGGTCGGGATCGACGTCGTGTTCGTGGTCGCGGGCCCGGCCGCGTCGACCTTCGGGTCCGTCAGCTCGCCCGCCGGTCGGCCGTGCTCGCCGGACTCGTCCGCGCTCACCGGGACGACCTGAGCCGGGGCCGGGGCCGGGGCCGCAGCCGGGGACTGGGTCGCCGGACGCTCCGACGTCGACGGTCGTGCGACGGCCACTGCCGGCACCACGGCCGTCTGCCGGTCCGCCTCGGTCCCGCCGGTACCGGACACTGCCGCGCCGGACGGCGTCACCGCTGCCGATCCATCGGCTCCCGCCTCGCGGTCCGGCGTCCCGACCGGCCGTGCCGAAGGGGCGCGGTCCGCCGGGGCGCTGCTGTCTGCCGAAGCACTGCGGTCGGTCAGTGTGCCGCGAGCTGCCGATGCGGCGCGGTCGGGCAGGGGGCTGCGATCCACACGGGGGAGCACCGGTGCGATCGGCGCCGGACGCGGAGCGGTCCCCGAACCGACCGTCACCCCACCGGCGGCGTCGGCGGTCCCGCTCGCCGCGGTCGTGCCCGTCGCGGTCGTGCCCGTCGCGGTCGTGCTCGCCGCGTCCGAGCGCCCGGCGCGGAGGGGCGTCGTCGTGGCACCGCGCTCGGCACCGGATCCCGCCCGTACCGCCTCGGTCTGGTCCGCGTTCCACTCCTGCTGGCGCTTGACGAGGTCGGCGTCGGGGTCCGGGCTCTCGAACTTCCAGCGCTCCAGGTCCGCGCGGAACAGCTTGCGTGCCCTGGACGGCCGCGCCTGCCACTCGAGCATGCGGTCACGGAACTCGGACAGCGACTGTTCGGCCTGGAAGCTGAAGGTCGACGAGTGCTTCTTGATGTCGGCGATCTCGTGCTGCGCCCAGTTCGCCGCCACGGGTGCACCGACCACGGGCAGGAGCCGCAGCCGGATGTCGGCGTCCTCGGCCAGGTGATCCGCGTAGGAACGCTCGTCGTGGCCCAGCGCACCCCAGGTCGCGGCCTTGCGGGCGGCGGAGATGACGCCGGCGACGGCGGCGTTCTTCGCTTCGCGCTCCTGCATCGCCACGACGCGCTTGGCGGCACCGCGACCGATGAGGGCCGCGACGATCCCCGCGACGACGATCGCGACGAACGGGATGATCGCGCCCGAGATGAGTCGCCACCCATGGGCCGAACCCGACCAGTCGATGAAGCTGTTCCACCATTGCATGTGCGCACCATATCCATGGCTCACGGCGCCGTCGGCGTGCGACAGGCCATTGCGGAGAACCGCCCCGCGGAGGGTCCGATCGGTGTCACCAGCGCAGGCAGTCGACGGCGTCGTCCGGGTCCCACACCGTGGGGAGCGCCACGAAGCGACGCTCGGCGGGGACGTATCGGCGCGCTCGGTACGCCGGAGCGCCCGCGACCTCGACGCGGTCCACGTACCCGACGATCTCGCCGTTCGCGCGGGTCACCCGGCTCAGGTCCTCACGCACGTCGAGGACGCGGAGGCCGCCACGGGAACGCGCGACCGGCCGTGGCGTCCCGATCCGCCAGGGAGCTGCTGTCGTCTCCAATGTCGCCTCCTCGTCCGCCAGGCGGTTCCCGGCTCGACGACGACGCTAGGAGCACCCGCCGACAGCGCAGCGCGCGACCGCGACCGGTGTGGACGACGGGCGCCGTGCCTCCCGTGTGGAGGGCGGGCCGGGGAATGGCGAGGGGCCCGTCGTCGTTGACCACCCAGCCGGGAGTCGCCCGGCCGCGGAAGGTAGGTTGCCCCCATGACGACGTTCGTGCTCGCAGGTGGTTGTTTCTGGTGTCTCGACGCGGTGTACCGCACGCTCCAGGGCGTGCAGGACGTCGTGTCCGGTTACGTCGGCGGGACGGTCGCCGACCCCTCGTACGAGCTCGTGTGCACCGGCCGGACCGGGCACGCCGAAGCGGTCGCCGTCATCTTCGACGAGACCGTGATCCCCGCCGACGTCATCCTCGACGTCTTCTTCACGCTGCACGACCCGCGCCAGCTCAACCGTCAGGGCGCCGACGTCGGCACCCAGTACCGGTCGGCGATGTTCCCGGCCGACGACGAGCAGCGTGCCCTGTTCGAGCGCGCGATCGAGCGTGCGGCTGACATCTGGGACGGCACCATCGTCACGACGATCGAGCCGCTCACGGAGTTCTACCGGGCCGAGGAGTACCACCAGGACTTCTTCGCGAAGAACCCGGGTCAGGGCTACTGCATGGCCGTCGCGGTGCCCAAGGTGAACAAGGTGCGCCGGGCGTACGCTCAGTACATCCTGGCGTCGTAGCCGGACACCGATCCGGTCGTCGGACGGCGCGGGACCACGAGGAGGTGGTCGACGATGACGACGACGGACGAGCGTGTCACCACACGCACGACGGACACCTGGGTCGCTATCGGACCGGCCGGTGCGGTGGGCAGCATCCACCGCACCGAAGCCGGGTTCCGCGTCGCGCTCTACGGCCGGGAGGATCGACACGCGTCGTACCCGACGCTCGAGTCGGCGAAGCGTGCCGTGCACGCGGCGCTCGGGCCATTGGCCGAGCGGCCCGAGTTCCGCGCCCACTGACCGGACGTCGTCCCCAAGGGACCCGTCGAGGCGGTTGTCCACCGGTGTGGTCGACAGCGCCTCGCCGCGTTGGGCCAGGCCCGACGATCGGGGCATGAACGACACGATCACCATCCGCGGCATCGTCGCGACCGAACCACGGCACCTCGTCACGGGGACCGGCCTGGCCATCACGAGCTTCCGACTGGCGTCGCCGTCGCGGCGGTGGGACCGCGCCAACTCCGCCTGGGTGAACGGCGACACGAACTGGTTCACGGTCACCGCGTTCCGCAGCCTGGCGTCGAACTGCACCGGTTCCGTCGTCAAGGGGGACCGGGTGCTCGTCGCGGGGCGGTTGCGGGTCCGGACGTGGGAGCGCCAGGACCGGTCGGGGCTCGCGGTCGAGATCGACGCCGACGCAATCGGGCACGACCTGGCCTACGGGCGCGGTCAGTGGCGCCGCACGCCGCGGCAGACGGCCGACGAGATGGCGGCTCCGGGTGACGCGCCGTCGGCCGAGGAACGCGCGGTGGCCGGTGCCGTCGCGGTCGAGGTCGCAGCCGGCGCGCTGGGGGCGACGCCCGGTGCCGACGACGCTGGCTCCATGGACGGGAACCTGGACGACGGCGGCCCGGATGGCGACGGTCTCGCCTCGACACCGGGGATGTTCGTGGCACCGGAGTTCGCGGGCGTGGGCCCCGACGGCGTCGTGCCCGACGACGACGCCGCACCGGCCCCTGGCCCGGACCGTCACGACCCCTCGGCCCTCGCGGTGGACGCCACGGCGTGACGGGCAGTGGTCTCCCGGCCCGCCCGGGTCCTGCCCGTACACTGGTGCGGCGCCGCCGGGGGGACCGCCGTCGCAGGAAGGACGCGTCCATGCGAGGCAGGCTCCCGATGGTCCTGGCGATCACGATGCTCGCTGGGATCGGCGTGAGCGCCTGCACGGGCGGCGGTGACCACGACACGGTGTCCGCACCGCCGAGCAGCAGCGTCTCCGCGAGCACGACGGCCACGGCGATCTCGACCCCGACGGACGTCCCCGTCCCGACCGCGACGATGGACGCCGCCGCCATCGCGGCGAAGGGCCGGTTCGACGACGCCGCGCACACGCTCACCACGTCGAACGCGCACCCCGACGACGCGGCGATCGTGAACTCCCTCGTGAACGCGGGGTTCCCGAAGAAGGCGATGCAGATCACGCCGGACACGACCTCGATCGGTCGCGCCGCCGACTCGATCCAGGTGTCGGTGCTCGTCGGGTCCACCTGCCTCATCGGTCAGTTCCGCGGCGCGGCGTTCGTGAGCGAGACGGCTCCCGTGCTCAGCACGGGCAAGTGCCTGATCGGCAAGACCGAGAGCATCCAATGACGCCGGTGGTGATCACCGCCCCCGCTGTCCTCCGTACCCCTCAGTAGACTGGACGAGACATGGCTGAGTACATCTACCAAATGGTCCGCGCCCGCAAGTCGGTCGGCGAGAAACTGATCCTCGACGACGTCACGATGTCGTTCCTGCCCGGCGCCAAGATCGGCGTCGTCGGCCCGAACGGCGCTGGCAAGTCGACGATCCTCAAGATCATGGCCGGCCTCGACCAGCCGTCGAACGGCGAGGCCAAGCTCACGCCGGGGTTCACGGTCGGCATCCTCATGCAGGAGCCGGAGCTCGACGAGGACAAGACGGTCCTCGAGAACGTGCAGGAAGGCGTCGGCCCGATCAAGGCCAAGCTCGACCGCTTCAACGAGATCTCCGCCCAGATGGCCGAGCCGGACGCCGACTTCGACGCGCTCCTGGCCGAGATGGGCACCCTGCAGGAAGAGATCGACGCGGCCGACGCGTGGGACCTCGACTCGCAGCTCGAGCAGGCCATGGCGGCGCTCCAGTGCCCGCCGGCGGACGAGGTCGTCTCGCACCTCTCCGGTGGCGAGAAGCGCCGCGTCGCCCTCTGCAAGCTCCTGCTGCAGAAGCCCGACCTGCTCCTGCTCGACGAGCCGACGAACCACCTCGACGCCGAGAGCGTGCTGTGGCTCGAGCAGCACCTGCAGCAGTACCCCGGCGCCGTCCTCGCCGTGACCCACGACCGGTACTTCCTCGACCACGTCGCCGAGTGGATCGCCGAGGTCGACCGCGGACGGCTCTACCCGTACGAGGGCAACTACTCGACGTACCTCGAGAAGAAGCGTGCGCGCCTCGAGGTGCAGGGCAAGAAGGACGCCAAGCTCGCCAAGCGTCTGTCGGACGAGCTCGACTGGGTGCGGAGCAACTCCAAGGGCCGCCAGGCGAAGTCGAAGGCCCGCCTCGCCCGCTACGAGGAGATGGCGGCCGAGGCCGAGCGGACGCGCAAGCTCGACTTCGAGGAGATCGTGATCCCCGTGGGGCCGCGCCTCGGCTCGCAGGTCATCGACGCGGCCAAGCTGCACAAGCAGTTCGGCGAGCGGATCATCATCGACAACCTGTCGTTCACGCTGCCGCGCAACGGCATCGTCGGCGTCATCGGCCCGAACGGCGTGGGCAAGACGACGCTGTTCAAGACGATCGTCGGCCTCGAGCCCCTCGACGCCGGCGACCTCAAGATCGGCGAGACCGTCGACATCTCGTACGTCGACCAGACGCGCGGCGGCATCGACCCGAACAAGAACCTGTGGGAGGTCGTGTCCGATGGCCTCGACTTCATCCAGGTGGGCAAGACCGAGATCCCGTCGCGCGCGTACGTGTCGCAGTTCGGGTTCAAGGGCCCGGACCAGCAGAAGAAGGCCGGCGTGCTCTCCGGTGGTGAGCGCAACCGACTGAACCTCGCGCTGACGCTCAAGCAGGGGGGCAACCTCCTGCTCCTCGACGAGCCGACGAACGACCTCGACGTCGAGACCCTCGGCAGCCTGGAGAACGCCCTCCTCGAGTTCCCGGGCTGTGCCGTGGTCATCACCCACGACCGGTGGTTCCTCGACCGCATCGCGACGCACATCCTCGCGTGGGAGGGCGTGAACGAGGACGGCGTGCCGAACTGGTACTGGTTCGAGGGCAACTTCCAGGCCTACGAGGAGAACAAGATCCAGCGCCTCGGCGCCGATGCCGCCAAGCCCGGCCGGGCGACGTACCGCAAGCTCACGCGGGACTGACGGTGGCACGACTGCGCGTGCCCGTCCGCATCCGGTGGAGTGACATCGACGCGTACGGGCACGTCAACAACTCGGCGATGCTCCGGCTCCTGGAGGAAGCACGCATCCTCGCGTTCTGGGCGCCGGACCCCGAGGAACTCGAGGGCACGTCCGAGACGCCGCCGCCGATCATCGACGGTCGCCCCGGATCCGGGACGTTGACGGTGATCGCCGGACAGCGACTCGAGTACCTGCAGTCGATCCCGTACCTCCGGCGGCCGCTCGACATCCAGATGTGGGTCGGGCGGATCGGCGGGGCGAGCATCGACGTCTCGTACGAGGTCTGCTCGCCCGCCGGTACTGACCCCTTCGTCGTGTTCACCCGGGCGACCACCTCGCTCGTGCTCGTCGACGCCGAGACGAACCGCCCGCGCCGCCTCACCGACGTCGAGCGTGCCGCGTGCGAGGCGTACCGCGAGGAGCCCGTGGCGTTCTCGCGCCCGTAGGACCGTCGTGGGCGACGGCCGGTGCCGCCGCCCACGACCCGCTTGCCGGGTTCGGCTGCCGGTCAGCGCCCGGGCAGGTTCGCGAGCGCTGCCGACCGTCGTGCCACGAGGTCCGCGTACGTGCCGTCACGCTCCGCCCAGCGGTGCATCTGCACGCCCTGCACCAGGATCTCGTGGGGCGTCGGGTCCTGGGTGAGCAGGTCGGTCACCTCGTCCAGGAACCCCTCCAGCGGCAGGGCCGCGGGGTTGACCGCGCCCTGGTTACCCGTGTCGACCGCGGGCGGGACGAGCTCGGTGACGGCGACCCCGGTGCCGGCGAGCTGCGCGCGGAGGGCCTCCGAGTACGCGTGCACCCCGGCCTTCGACGCCGCGTAGCTCGCCATGAGGGGGAACGGGAGGAACGCGATCCCCGACGTCACCGTGATGAGGTCACCGCCGCCACGCGCGATGAGGTGCGGCGTGAACGCATCGATGACCCGGATCGTCCCGAGGAGGTTGACGTCGACGGTCACCGCGGTCTGCGCGAAGTGGGCCGGATCGCGGAGGTCCTCGAGGAGCATCACCCCCGACATCGTGACGACGACGTCGAGGTCCGGGTGGTCCCGCAGCACGGTGTCGCGTGCGTGGAGGACGGAGGCCGGATCGGTGACGTCGACGACGACGGTCTCGAGGTCGTCGACCCGGTCGACGTTCCGCCCGCCGACGACGACGGTGCTGCCCGCCGCGGCGAACCGTCTGGCGAGTCCGAGGCCGATGCCGGAGGTCCCTCCGACGATGAAGACGCTGCGTCCGTTGATGTCCATGGTGCTCTGCTCTCTGTCTGGTGACGGGGACATGAGCATCGTGGGCGCACCCGGAGCCGTGGGGGAGTCGTCGGGTCTTCCTGGGACCGTCAGACCCCCGCTCAGGCCCCGGGCACGCGGAGCATGCCCTCCTGCGCGACCGTGGTCAGCAGGCGGCCCGAACGGTCGAACATCCGGCCGATCGCCAGTCCACGGCCGCTCTGCGCGCTCGGTGACTCCTGCGTGTAGAGCACCCAGTCATCAGCGCGGCCGTCGCGGTGCCACCACATCGCGTGGTCGAGGCTCGCGCTCTTGACGCCCGGCGTGCCCCAGGCGAGGCCGTGCCGCCGCATGATCGGCTCGAGGATCGACAGGTCGCTCGCGTAACCGAGCACGGCACGGTGGAGGGCGGGGTCGTCGGGCAGGTCACCGGCCACCCGGAGCCAGACGGCCTGGTGGGCGACGCGCTCGCCGGTCACCTCGATGAACACCGGCCCTCCGGGGTGCCGGACGTCGATCGACCGTTTCGCCCAGTGGCGGGCGACGGGGTGGTCGATCCCGGCGAGGAGCTCGGCGGCCGACGGCAGGGACTCGGGATCGGGGACGTCCAGGGGCATCGCGTCCTGGTGCTCCACGCCGGTGTCGGGCGTCTGGAACGAGGCGATCATCGAGAAGATCGGCACACCCCGCTGGTACGCCTGGACCCGACGCGTGGCGAAGGAGCGGCCGTCGTGGATCCGCTCGACGGCGAACGTGATCGGCTCGTCGATGGCACCGGGTCGGAGGAAGTACCCGTGCATCGAGTGGATGGCCCGCCCGTCGATCGTGGTCTGCGCCGCGACGACGCACTGGGCGAGGACCTGCCCGCCGAACACCCGGCCGCCGGGTGACCAGTGGCTCGACCCGGTGAAGATGTCCTCGCCGGTGCTCGCACCCGTGTCCACGAGCCGGAGGGTGGGCATGAAGTCCGGTTCGCCCGTCGTCGGGCCTCCGTGCGCTGGGCCGTTCATCGCCCCGTAGTCTACGAGCCACCCGAGCGGGGTGCCCCAGCGGTCCGGGGGCGTGGTCCGTTATCCTCGACCGTTGATGAGCCCGTCGTTCACGCTTCCCGACACCACCTCCCTCGGCGACCTCCGCACCTACCTGCGGCGGGCCTCCCGGGTGGAGGACGGATCGGTGCGGCTCATCGCCGGTGGCGGCGTCCTCGCCGTCTACACGGCGATCCTCTACCCGGTCGGGTTGCTCGACGAGGTGCCGACGGTGCTCGGACTCCGGACGTTCGCGCTGGCCGATCCGGTCGAGTTCGACGCCGTCGTCCCGATCGCGTCGTTCGTCCACCGGCTCGACGCGCTCGTCGAGGAGCACCGCTCCGCCGAGGAACGCGGACTGGACCCGACCGCGGCGACCGCCGTCACGGCTGAGCTCCCGCTCGAGGTCCACACCGTGACCTGGGCCGCGATCTCGCCGCCCCGCGGTGGCTGGGTCGCGCAGCTCGACATCGATGCCCGCACGCTCCGCCGGGTCGCGCGCGAGGGCATGGCCGAGGTGGCAGAAGCCGTCCCGACGGCCGCCGGCGACGCCGTCGTGCGCCGCGTCCGCGCCGAGGTCTGGGGCAGGCCCGTGAACGGTGAGGAGCACCTGCCCGCTGGAGCCGCGTTCGCGGCCGAGAGCCTCGGGTTCCTGGCCGAGGGTGAACCCGTCCGTCTGTTCGAGACGGGGCCGTGGAGCCGCCTGACGACGACCCGCGGGCATGTGCTCGTCAAGCGTCGGGCGTGGAGCCTGTCCCGCTGACGTCGCCCGCGGCGTTCACCATGGCGTGCGCCGCGCGCTCGAGGTACGCCCAGAGCATCGCCTCGTCCATCGGAGCGAGGTCGAGACCGTCGACGGCGGCGCGCATGTGCCGCAACCAGCGGTCCCGTGCATCCGGGGTCACGCGGAACGGCATGTGCCGCATCCGCAGCCGCGGGTGCCCGCGCTCCTCCGAGTAGGTCGTCGGTCCGCCCCAGTACTGCTGGAGGAACAGGGAGAGTCGCGAGATCGCGCCCTCCAGGTCCTCGGCCGGGTACATCGGCCAGATGACGGGGTCGCTCTGGACACCCTCGTAGAAGGCGCGGACGAGCCGGTCGAACGTCGGGGCGCCGCCGATCCGGTGGAAGAGCTCGCCGCCCGGGGTCACGCCGCCCGAGCCCACGCGGAGCGTGATCGGCTGCGGCCCGACGCCGACGCCGGGGCGCTCGGTGCCCTGGGCGGGGCGCTCGGTGCCGTCGCCGCTCATGCCGGGTCCCGGGGCGCCGTGGCCTTCTTGCGGGACGGTCGGGTGACGGGCGTCGGATGCGTGCGCGGGGGGCGAGCGCCGTTGATCGAGGTGGCGTTCTCCCACCCGGCGGGCATGATCATCGCCATGGCGGGCAGCGTCACGCCGAGGTCGTCGACCGCCTTCTTGAGGCGGACCCGGAGCTCCCGGCCGACGGCGTCGAGTTCGGCAGCGCGCGTCTTGATGACGAGCCGGAACACCATCGCACCGTCGGTGATCGTCTGGAGGCCCCAGATCTCCGGCTTCTCGACGATGCGCTGCCGCCAGCGGGTCTCCTGCGCCATCGCCACCGCCGCGCCGAGCAGTGCGTCCTCGACGGCGTCGATGTCCGTCTCGTACGGGACGGTGACGTCGACGAGGACGCGGGACCATCCCTGCGACATGTTCCCGACGCGGAGGATCTGCCCGTTCGGTACGAACCAGAGGATCCCGTTGACGTCACGGACCTGCATGACCCGCAGGCCGACGTTCTCGACCACGCCGGTGGCCTGACCCGTGTCGACGACGTCACCGACGCCGGCTTGGTCCTCGATGATCATGAAGATCCCGGACAGCAGGTCCTTGACGATGCTCTGCGCCCCGACGGCGAGGCCCGCGGCGACCACCGACGCCCCCGCGACGAGCCCCAGCAGGTTCGCGCCGAACTGGCTGGCGATGATGACGAGCGCCACGACGGCGATCACCACGGTCGCGACGTTCTCGAGCACGCTGCCGAGCGTCCGGGTGCGCTGGATCACACGCGCGGTCTGCAGGGGCGACGCGATGAGGGCCTGCGTGTCCTCGACGTTCTGCCGACGCTTCACACCGTTGACGATGCGGTCGACGAGGTTCCGGATGACCCGGCGCAGGAACAGTCGCAGGACGACAGCGAGGACCACGACGATCACGATCGTGATCGCCGTGTGCCAGGTGTCGACGAACTGCGTGAAGGCGTTCGTCACGATGGTCTTCGCTTCGTCGGTGGGGGATGGGGTCGATGTCGCGGCGAGGAGCATGGTCCGAGCGATGGTAGGGGATGGACCTCGGCCGGACGTTCAGCTGCGCCCGGCCGAGGCGCGGTCACACGGTGTTCTCAGGGGTCCCGAGGCCTGTCACGAGGATGACACCCTGGAGAGGATCCCAGGAGCGGGCGGAGTACCCGAGGGAGGGGCGGCGGGGGCTCCCGCCGCCCCTCCCTTCGATCAGGCGTCGGCCGCCTGGACCGCGAGCGCCCGCTCGACACCGGCGAGGTTCTCGACGACCAGGCGGCGGAGCGCCGGGGTCTCCGCGTGGGTGTCGAGCCATGCCTGCGTCGCGTCGCGGAGTTCGACGCTCGCGAGCGGCGCCGGGTAGAGGCCCGCCACCAGGGTCTCCGCGATGTGGTAGGTCCGGTTGGCCCAGATCTCGGTCAGGGCGTCGAAGTACCGCGACACGATGCCCTCGAGCGCGACGGGCGTGAGGACGTGCTGGTACCCGACCGCGGTCTGCCGCACGATCGCGTTCGGCAGGGCGTCGGAGTCGACGAGCGACGAGAACGCGGTGAGCTTGCCCTCGGCGGTGGGGATGGTCGCCCGCGCGCGCGCCGCGGCCTGCTCACCGTTCGCCGTCGGGTCGGCGGCGAGCTCCGTGGCGATCTCGGACTCGCCCGCGGCGCCGTTGAGCACGAGCCCCTCGAGCAACTCCCAGCGCAGGTCCGTGTCGATCGTCAGGTCGTTGAGCAGGACGTCACCGCTCCGGAGCCCCTGCAGCGTCGCGACGTGCTCCGGGGTCGACGCGATCTGCGCGAAGAACTTGACGAACTGGAACTGGGCGTCGGATCCGGCCTCCGCCGTCGCCGCCAGCTGCCAGAGGGCGTCGCCGACCTCGCGGACGGTGGCCTCTCGCTTCGCGGGCGCGACGTAGCTCCGGGCGGCCAGGAGCAGCTGCGACAGCGTGGTCCGGATGGTCGTCGACTCGGTCTCGGTGGCGATGTTGCCGAGGACCAGGCGGACGTAGTCGCTCGCCGGCGCTTCCGCGTCGCGGGTGGCGTCCCACACCGCACCCCAGACGATCGACCGGGCGAGCGGGTTCGCGATGGCGGCCAGGTGTTCCACCGCCGTGCGGCGCGAGTCCTCGTCGAGGCGGATCTTGGCGTACGCCAGGTCGTCGTCGTTGAGCAGCACGAGGTCCCCGCGGTGCACGCCGACGAGCTCCCGGACCTCGGTCCGCGGGCCGTCGACGTCGATCTCGATGCGGTGCGTGCGCTCGAGCTTGCCACCGGCGGACGCGGCGTTCGCGCCGAACGGGTGGACGGCCTCCTCGTGGGCGTCGCCGCCGAACGCGTACACGCCGATGGCGAGGCGATGGGGACGCAGCGTCGGGTGGTCGCTCGGGGCCTCCTGGAGGACCGCGAACGCGGTGATCACGCCGTCGTCGTCCGTCGTGAACTCGGGACGGAGCGTGTTCACCCCGGCCGTCTCGAGCCAGACGCTCGACCAATCGGAGAGGTCTCGGCCGCTCGTGACCTCGAGCTCGGCGAGCAGGTCGCGCAGCTCGGTGTTGCCGTGCGCGTGCTTCTTGAAGTAGGCCGAGACGCCGGCGAAGAAGGCGTCGATCCCGACCCAGGCGACGAGCTGCTTGAGGACCGAGCCGCCCTTCGCGTACGTGATGCCGTCGAAGTTGACCTGGACGTCCTCGAGGTCGTTGATGGTGGCCACGACGGGGTGGGTCGACGGGAGCTGGTCCTGCCGGTAGGCCCAGGACTTCTCCATCGCCTGGAACGTCGTCCAGGCCTCGGTCCACTCGGTGGCCTCGGCGGTCGCGATCGTCGACGCCCACTCCGCGAAGGACTCGTTGAGCCAGAGGTCGTTCCACCACTTCATCGTGACCAGGTCGCCGAACCACATGTGCGCGAGCTCGTGCAGGATCGTGACGACGCGGCGCTCCTTGATCGCATCGGTCACCTTCGAGCGGAACACGTAGGTCTCGGTGAACGTCACGGCACCGGCGTTCTCCATGGCCCCCGCGTTGAACTCGGGCACGAAGAGCTGGTCGTACTTGTCGAAGGGGTAGGCGACGTCGAACTTGTCCTCGTAGTAGGCGAAGCCCTTGCGGGTCGTCTCGACGACGTACTCGGGGTCGAGGTACTCGGCGAGCGACTGCCGGGCGAAGATCCCGAGCGGGATGGTGCGGCCGTCGCGGCTCGTCAGTTCGCTGCGGACCACGGTGTACGGACCCGCGATGAGCGCGGTGATGTAGCTCGAGATCCGCGAGGTTGGAGCGAACGTCCACGTCGCGACGTCGCCGTCGACGCGGGGCTCGGGGGTCGGCGAGTTCGACACGACCTGCCAACGAGACGGCGCGGTGACCGTGAACGCGAACGTCGCCTTGAGGTCGGGCTGCTCGAACACGGTGAACATCCGGCGCGAGTCCGGGACCTCGAACTGGGAGTAGAGGTAGACCTCGCCGTCGACGGGGTCGACGAAGCGGTGCAGGCCCTCGCCCGTGTTGGTGTACCGCATGTCGGCGACGACGGTGAGCTCGTTCTCGGCCTGGAGATCGTCGAGGCGGATGCGCACGCCGTCGTTGACGTCCGCCACGTCGAGCGCGGTGCCGTTGAGCGTGACCGCGTGCACGGCCGCGGTGATCGCGTCGATGAACGTCGCGGCACCCGGCGTCGCGGAGAACCGCACGGTCGTGGTGCTCCCGAAGGTCTCGTCACCCCGTGTCAGGTCGAGGTCGACCTCGTAGGCGGCGACGTCGACGACGGCCGCACGCTCCTGGGCTTCGATTCGGGTGAGGTTCTCTCCGGGCACGGGCCGCTCCATCCTTCTGCGAGCGCGCAGGCGTCGTGGGCCCGGCGCGTCGGGGGTGTCGTCGCCGTCGATGGCGACCCGTCAACCCTACCGACGCGCGTAGTGTCACCGGCATGACGGACACCGCTGTGGACAGCTCCCCGACGACCCCGACCGCTGTGGACTTCTGGTTCGACCCCACGTGTCCCTGGGCGTGGATGACGAGCCGCTGGGTGGGCGAGGTCGAGCAGCACCGCGACCTCGACGTCACGTGGCACGTCATGAGCCTGTTCGTCCTCAACGAGGGCCAGGACATCCCCGAGAACTACAAGGAGGCGCTCGACCGGAACCAGGTGTACTCGCGGCTCGTCACCGCGGCGCGCCTCCGCCACGGCCAGGACGTCGTCAAGCGCCTGTACGACGCCCTCGGCGAGCACATCCACCACCGTCAGGAGAAGGACCCGCAGCAGGTCGTGCCCACCGTCCTGGAGGAGCTCGGACTCGAGGCCGATCTCGCCGACGCCGCGTGGACCGACGAGACCGACGCCGCGATGCGCGAGAGCCACCGCGACGGCATCGAGCGGGTCGGCCAGGACGTCGGCACCCCGGTGATCGCCGTCGAGGGCACCGCGTTCTTCGGCCCCGTCATCTCGCCCGCCCCGAAGGGTCAGCAGGCGCTCGACCTGTGGGACGGCGTCGTCGCGGCGGCCCGGTACCCCGGCTTCTTCGAGCTCAAGCGCTCCCGCACCGTCGGCCCGATCTTCGACACCGTCTGACGCGGCCGCCGTCGGCCGGGAGGCGCGGGTCGGTCCCGCCCCGTCCCTCCCGGCCGCCCCTGGCCGGCCCCCGGAGTCGCCGAGATCGCAGAACACGCCGCTCACGGATGGACGTGAGCGGCGTGTTCTGCGATCTCGTCGGAAGGTCGACGCGGAGGCGGAGGGTCGGGCCCACCCCGTCAGGCCAGGGCTCGCCGCATGACGACGAGGTCGTGCCACCGGTCGAACTTGCGGCCGACCTCGCGCACGGTGGCGACGTGCTCGAACCCGAACCGTTGGTGCAGGCGGATCGACGCGGCGTTGTCCGAGGCGATGTCGGCGATCATGACGTGTCGTCCGGCCCGGACGGCGTGGTCGATCGCGGCCCCGAGGAGCGTCGACGCGATGCCCCGGCCGTGGAACCGCGCGTCGAGGTAGATGCTGTCCTCGACGGTCCACCGGTAGCCCGGGTTCTCGCGCCACGGCCCGTAGGTGACGTAGCCCGCGACCGCACCGTCGGCCTCGGCGACGAACACCGGGAACCCGTCGCGGCGGCGCTCCGCCAGCCAGTCGTCGAACCACGCGCGGGGGAGCGGTTCGTCGCGCCAGATCGCCGTGGAGTGCAGGACGGCCTCGCGGTGGAGCGCGTGCACGACGTCGAGGTCGTCCGGCTCGGCATGCCGCACGACGACGTCCGGCGGGGTCGTGGTCATGCCTCGATGCTAGGGGCCGGCAGCACCCCGGACCGGCCCGGAGCGGCGTCTGCGCCCGGGAATAGGATCGCAGGCATGCGCATCCACCTCGGCACGGACCACGCCGGCCTCGACTTCTCGCACACGCTCGCCCAGCACCTCACCGAGGCCGGCCACGAGGTCGTCGACCATGGTCCCGCCGAGTACGACCCGCTCGACGACTACCCCTCGTTCTGCATCAACGCCGCGTCGGCCGTCGTGCGCGACCAGCGTGCGGGCGTGCAGGCACTCGGCGTCGTGTTCGGTGGGTCGGGCAACGGCGAGCAGATCGCCGCCAACAAGGTCGAGGGTGTGCGCGCCGCGCTCGTGTGGAACGAGTCGACCGCGCTGCTGGCCCGGCAGCACAACGACGCGAACGTCATCTCGATCGGTGCCCGCCAGCACACCGAGGCCGAGGCCATCCGCTTCGTCGACCTGTTCATCGCCGAGCCGTTCTCGGGCGAGGAGCGCCACGCGCGTCGCATCGCGCAGCTCGCCGAGTACGAGACCACCGGCACGATCGCCGGCAAGCAGATCGACGCCTGAGCCGTCCCGATGCCCGAGGGTCACTCCATCCACCGCATCGCGCGGCAGTTCTCCCTGCACTTCGTGGGGCAGCGCTGCAGCGTGTCCAGCCCCCAGGGGCGGTTCGCGGCCGGCGCCGCCCAGCTCGACGGCCGCGTGATGACCGGGGCGACGGCGGTGGCGAAGCAGATGTTCCTCGAGTTCGAGGGCGGCCTGTTCCTCCGCGTGCACCTCGGCCTCTACGGTGCTTGGGACTTCGCCGGCGAGATATCGACCGACGCCACGATGGCGAGCGCGAACGGCCGGATCGGGCAGACCAACCAGCGCGGGACGATCGTCGACGCCGCGGGCGAGGACTCCCTGGCCAGCATCGGGGCACCCCGCCGCTCGCGCTACCGCATGGCGGAGCAGGAGCACGAGGAGACCCCGATCGAGGCCTTCCCGCCCGAGCCGGTCGGCCAGGTGCGGGTCCGGATCCTCACGGACACCGCCGTCGCCGACCTCCGTGGGCCGACCGCGTGCGTCGTCGAGACGGCGGAGGAGATCCAGCGCGCCATCGACAAGCTCGGCCCGGACCCCATGGTCGACGACGGCCCCGAGGCCGAGCAGCGGTTCGTGGACGGTGTGCGGCGGCGGAACGTCCCGATCGGGCAGCTGCTCATGGACCAGTCGGTCGTCAGCGGCATCGGGAACGTCTACCGCGCGGAGCTGTTGTTCCGCGCCCGCCTCGACCCGTACAAGCCGGGCAAGCAGGTCACCGACGAGCAGGCACGGGCCCTCTGGCGGGACTGGTCGAAGCTCCTGCACGACGGCGTCCGCGTCGGTCAGATGATGACGATGGACGACCTGACCCCCGAGGAGTACGACGCCGCGCTCCGCAGCCGTGACGACCGCCACTGGGTGTACCACCGCGCCGGGCTGCCCTGCCGCGTGTGCGGGACGAACATCGCCATGGCGATGATGGCGGGCCGCAAGCTCTACTGGTGCCCGGTCGACCAGACCTGACCCGGTCCGCACCGCAGCGGCCCTGCTCGGCGCCGGCCCCGCTCAGCGCCGGCCCCGCTCAGCGGTCCAGGTACGTCCAGCGCCCCGCGACCGCGGTCCCCAGGACGCGCATCGACCGGAGCGCACCGGACGACGCCGCGAGCGGGTCCGATGCCACGAGCACGAGGTCCGCGACGTCGCCGACCGCGACCGTGCTGCGGCCGTCGGTCGACGCCGTCCACGCGGTCAGCTGGTCGATGCGCTGTTCCGGGTGCCACGCCTCCCGGCCGTCGCGGTCCCGACCGACCGCCGCCGCCATCGACACCCACGGATCGAGCGGCGCGACGGGGGCGTCGGACCCGAGGCGGAGGCGCGCCCCGGCCTCGCGGAGTGTGCGCAACACGAACGCGCGGTCGGTCCGGCCGGCCCAGTAGCGGTCCGCCACGTCGCGGTCGTCCATCGCGTGCTCCGGCTGCACGCTCGCGTCGACGCCGAGTCGAGCGAACCGGGCGACGTCGGCGGGGCGCAGGAGCTGCGCGTGCTCGATGGACCCGCGGACCCCGACCTGCTCGAACACGTCGAGCGCCAGGGCGTTCGCCCGGTCGCCGATGGCGTGCACCGCGGGGACGAGCCCGCCGTCGGCGGCGCGGCGCACGAGCGCGCGGACCTCGTCCGGCGTGAACGCGAGGACCCCGAGTGCGTCGTGCCCGTGCAGCCCCGCGTAGGGCTCGTCGACCGCGGCGGTGCGGGTGTTGAGCGAACCGTCGGTGATCACCTTGAACGGCCCCATGGACACCAGGCCGAGGGTGCCGGGCACGACATCCCCCGTGCGCAGCCCGCGGTCGAGCACCGCGTCGAGCTCCTGGGGGTAGACGCCGGATCGGACCCGGATGCCGTCGATGCCGGCGCGGACGCGGCGCGTCCAGCGGTCGAGCCCGAACCGCATCTCGAGGTCGACGACCCCGACGACGCCCCGGCCGCTCGCCGCCTCGACGGCGTCGGCGACGTAGTCGTCGAGCACCGCGTCGGGCACGCGGGAGATCGCCGTGCTGACGTCGAACGCGTCCTGCTCACGGAGCAGCCCGGTCGGATGGGCGACGAGGGAGCGGCCGAGCAGGTCGCCGTACCGCGCGAGCGCGATCCCGTTGCACCACACCGCGTGCAGGTCACCGCTGACGACGACGACCGGGAGGCCCGGCGCGGCCCGGTCGAGCAGGTCACGGTGGGCGGCGTCCGGCCAGAGCCCGTCCCGGAACCCGTAGCCGATGAGGACGTCGTCGGGCGGGGCGCTCCGCGCGGCGTCGGCGATGACCGCGGTGACGGCGGCGGCGCTCGTGCATGCCGAGACGTCGACCCGGCGCCGGACGAGCGCCCACTGGTCGAAGTGCGTGTGGTGGTCCCACAGCCCGGGGCCGAGCCAGGCACCGTCCGCGTCGACGACGTCCTCGAGGTCGGCCGTGGGCGTGGTGGACTCGATGACGCCGGCCGGTGCGACGGCGGCGATCCGGCCCTCCCGGACGAGCACGTCCGCGGACGCGCCCGCGGTCCCGATGCGCCGGACGTGGCGGATGAGGGTCCCGGTCACGTGCGGTCCGTCCCGGGTGCCGGTTCCGGCGCGGGCCGGTCCTCGGGATCCGGCGCGGCCGTGGCGCGGTCACGGACGCGACGCATCTCCGCGGCGAGCGCCGGGTGTCCGTACGGCCCGGGGGACTCGAGCCCGGCGATGACGTCGTCGACGACCTCGGGCGCCTTGTTCTGACTGAGCTTGGCGCGCGCCTCGAACCGCGTCACCCGGATCCGGATCCCGACGGTGCCCCGGGCGATGCGGCGGGCGGCGTCCTCGTCGACGTCGAGGCCGACCGGCGACGGCATGCGCCGCTCGAAGTGGTCGACGAGCTCCCCCAGCACACGGAAGTTCTCCTCGTCGGACAGGATCTCGGGCGTGCCCCACAGGTGGGCGGTCACGTGGTTCCAGGTGGGCACGAACTGCTGGGCCGGGTACCAGGCGGGCGAGACGTACCCGTGCGGACCCTGCACGATGACGAGGACCTCGTGCCGTCCGAGTTCGTGGGCGACCTCGTCGGGGCGCCCGACGTGGCTGACCAGGGTGATCTCCGTGGCGTCGTCACCCGGGTCCTCGAGCAGGAACGGGTAATGCGACGCGACCAGGCCCTCCGTCGTCGCGGACACGATCGTCGCCCACGGGTGCGCGCGGACCAGGCGGCGGACCTCCTCGGGGTCCGTCATCAGGAACGCGGGTGTGTGGCGCATGTCGGACAGCGTCCCACAGGCCCTGCGCGGCCACCACCGGGGCTGTTTCGTCGGTGTTTCGACCTCGTGAAGCTTTCAACGCGGAGTGAAAGAAGCCTTGAGTGCGCGCCGCCGTGCTCCCTACCGTGAGCAGCCAAGCCGGCTCCTGCCCGGCCCGGCCGACCGATCCGGCGGCCACAGCAGGCCCGGCGCGACGCGTCGCGGCCCCGCGAGGAGCGAGATGGACATGCGACGGAGTGGCATCGCGGCGGTGGCCGCGGCGGCGGCGTTGGCACTGGTGGCGACCGGGTGTTCGGCGGGCGGCGGGTCCTCGTCGGACGACGCGTCCGGCACGAGCCTCGTGTACGCGACCGGCGTGCCCGACCACCTGACCCCGGGCCGACAGACGGTGGCGTTCGACCAGGTGATGAGCCTGTTCGCGCCGCTCGTCCAGACCGACAGCGACGACCACCTGACGGACCTGGCCGCGAAGAGCGTCAAGAGCGACGACGCCACGACCTGGACCATCACGCTCCGCCACGGCTGGAAGTTCCAGAACGGCGAGACCGTGACGCCCGAGAGCTACGTCCGCGCCTGGAACTACACGGCGTACGCCCCGCACGCGTGGGAGAACAGCGGCGAGCTCGCCGGGATCGTCGGGTACTCCGACCTCAACCCCACCTCGGGCACGCCGACGACCGACACCATGCGCGGGCTGAAGGTCACCGGCAAGGACACGTTCACCGTCACGCTGACGCACGCCGACAGCCAGTTCCCGCTCCAGCTGAGCCAGGCGCAGACCGCGTTCTACCCGATGCCGAAGGCCGCCTACCGGGACATCAAGGCGTACGACAAGAAGCCGATCGGCAACGGCCCGTACGAGATGACCGAGGCCTGGACGAAGAACAAGGAGTTCACCGTCAGGGCCTGGAGCGGGTACCAGGGGCCGGCGCCGAAGACCGAGCGGGTCACCTACCGCAGCTACAGCGACATGGACACCGCCTACACGGACGTCCTGGCCGGCAACGCGGACGTCCTCTACCTGCCCGCCGACAAGATGACGAGCGCGAAGTCGGACTTCGGGGACCACCTGTACTCGTTCACCTCGCCGGGCATCGACTACCTCGGGTTCCCGCTCTGGGACAAGCGGTACTCCGACCCGCGGATCCGTCAGGCGATCTCGATGTCGATCAACCGCAAGCAGGTGGACAAGGCGATCTACGGCGGACTCTACGATCCCGCGACCGCGCTCACCCCGCCGGTCATGTCCGGAACCCAGGAGGGCATCTGCGGCAAGTACTGCACGTACGACCCCGCGGCCGCCAAGCAGCTCCTCGCCGCGGCGGGCGGGTTCTCCGGCGAGATGGACCTCGTCTACCCCGGCGGCCTCGGACTCGACTCCCTGTACCAGGCGTACGCGAACCAGATCCGCCAGAACCTCGGTGTCGCGAAGGTCGTGGCGAAGCCCACCACGGACTGGGCGTCGTACTACAGCACGCTGACCGCCAAGACGGTCGCCGGACCCCACTTCGGCCACTGGGGCGCCCTGTACACGAGCCAGCAGAACACGCTCCGCGCGCTGTTCACCGCGGCGGGCGGGTGCACGACCTGCGCCGGGTACTACCAGAACGACGACGTCGACCGGCTGCTCGACCAGGCCGACGCCGCATCGACGCAGTCCGCCGCCGACGCCCTGTACAACAAGGCGCAGAAGCGGGTGCTCCAGGACTTCCCGATCGTCCCGACGTTCTTCGACAAGTACTCCTACGTCACGAGCAGCACGGTGACGAAGCTCCCCGAGGTCGCCGGCAGCCCCGTGATCTCGGAGATCCAGGTCAGCAAGTGACCGGCCTCGACACCGCCACGATCGTCGAACACGCCCGCGCGGTCCCGCAGCACACCGGGTTCCCGACGGTCGACGACCTCGTCGCACGGTTCGACCGCCTGGCGGCCGACCACCCCGACGCCGTCACGGTCATCCGCGTCGGCACCAGCCGCCTCGGCGAGCCGATCCACGCCTACCGGGTCGGCCGCGGTGCACGCTCGGCGGTCGTGGTCGGCGGGGTGCACCCGAACGAGCCGATCGGGTCGTGGACCGCGCTGCACCTGGCCCAGAGCGTGCTCACCGACCCGGTGCTCGCGGCGGCCCTCGACACGACGTGGCACATCGTCCCGACGATCGACCCGGACGGCATGCGGCTCAACGAGGCGTGGTTCGACGACCCGACGGACCGCGTGCACTACGCCCGGCACTTCTACCGGCCGGCACCCGACGCCCAGGTCGAGTGGACGTTCCCGACGAACCACAAGGGCGCGTACTTCGACCGGGTCCTGCCCGAGACGCTCGGACTCATGCTGCTCATCGACCGGGTGCGGCCGGACCTGCTCGTGAGCCTGCACAACGGCGAGATGGGCGGCGTCTACTACTACCTCTCCCGCGACGAGCCGGAGGTCATCACCACCCTGCACGCCGTGCCGGCCGCGCTCGGGCTCCCGCTCGACACCGGCGAACCGGAGTCCCCGTACCTGCGGGAGTACGCGCGGTCGGTGTTCGCGATGGGGGAGATCGACGAGGCGTACGACTACTACGAGTCCCTCGGCATCGACCCCGCCGCGTTCATCGGTGGGTCGTCGTCGTCCTCGTGGGCGGGGCGCCACGGCACGCTCTCGCTCGTGGCCGAACTGCCGTACTGGCAGCACCCGGACGCCGACGACGACACGGCGACGGGCGAGTCCTACGCCGACCTCGTCCGTCGGACCGCCGACGCCATGGCGGTCACCGGTTCCGTCCTCGATCAGGTGCTCGACGCCGCGTCCCCGATGCTCACCATCGCGACCCCGTTCCTCGAGGCCTCGCGCGCCTTCGTCCCGATGCTCGCGCGCATGGCGGAGACGGACCGCGCCCGGGCCGACCGCGAACCGCCGGAGCGGATGGCCACGGTCGCCGAGCGGTTCGGCCTCGAGGACCTCGTGCGGTGCTTCCGGCTCCGCTACGGCGGCATGCTCCTCCGTGCGATCGAGGCCGAGACCACCGCGGGCACGGCGCCCGTGGCGCTCCGGCGCCTCCGCGACCGCCTCGTCGAGCAGTACGCGACGTGGCAGGCCGAGGCGGGGACCGGAGCGGAGCAGCCGATCCCGCTCGCCGCGCTCGTCGGCGTGCAGTACGGCGCGGTCCTCGCTGCGGCGTCGCATCTCGCACGCACGCTCGGCCCGGCGGCGGGCGGCGGCGACGGACCGGCGGCCGGCTCTTCGGCGGAGGCCGACCCAGGGGCGGACGCCGGCGACGGGGCCGCCCGCAGCCGCGCCTCCCGACCGGTGGGCGTGCCGGGAGGCGCGTGATGCGGACCGCGCTCGTCGTCGGCCGCCGACTCGGCGGCCTGCTCATCGTGTTCCTCGGGGTGACGTTCCTCATCTACGCGATGACGTTCGCGCTCCCCGGCGACCCGATCAAGGCGCTCGGCGGCGACCGGCCGCTCAGTGACGCGGTCGTGCACGCGCTGCGGGCCGAGTACCACCTCGACGAGCCACTGTGGGAGCAGTACCTCCGCTACCTCGGCGGCCTGCTCCACGGCGACTTCGGCACGGACTTCGACGGCGAGAGCGTCGGCTCGGAGATGGCCGCGCGGTGGCCAGTGACGATCGCACTCGCGCTCACCGCCTGGCTGTTCGAGATCGTCCTCGGCATCGGACTCGGCGTCGTGTCGGCGCTCCGGCGGGGCACCGTGCTCGACCGGACGGTGCTCATCGGCACGATCGTCATCGGCGCCGTGCCGGTGTTCGTGCTCGGCGTCGGCGCACAACTCGTGTTCTCCGTGCGGCTCCGGTGGTTCCCGGTCGCCGGGGTCACCGCGGGGTGGCCGTTCGCCTACGTCCTGCCCGCCCTCGTCATCGCGGTCTTCGGTCTCGCGGCCGTCTCGCGGCTCACGCGGACCAGCGTGCTCGACACCCTCGACGCGGACTTCGTGCGCACCGCCAGGGCCAAGGGGCTCACCCCCGGACGCGTCGTGGGCGTGCACGTCATGCGCAACTCGCTCATCCCGACGGTCACGTACCTGGCGACGGACCTCGGGTACCTGATGGGCGGGACCGTCATCGTCGAGGGCATCTTCAACCTCCCCGGCGTCGGCAACCTGCTGTTCCAGGGGATCCGGTCGCACGAGGGCGCCACGGTCGTCGGGATCTCCACCGCCCTCATCCTCGTGTTCCTGGTGACGAGCGTGCTCGTCGACCTCCTCCACGCCGCCCTCGACCCGCGAGTGAGACGATGACCGACTCCGCGCTCAGCGCCACCCTCGAACCCGTCGTCGCGACGCGTCGTCGTCCGCTCGCCGCGGCCCTCCGCACGCCCGGTTTCTGGGTCCCCGCCGCGGTCCTGGCGCTCGTGCTCCTCATCGCCGTGTTCCCGGCGTTCTTCGCCGGGATCTTCGGCCACGGCGACCCGCGTGCCTGCGACCTCGGCCGGAGCGGTCACGGCGCGTCCGCCGGGCACCCGTTCGGCTACGACCTGCAGGGCTGCGACGTGTACGCGAACGTCGTGTACGGCACCCGCTCGTCGGTCGCCGTCGGGGTCCTGACGACCGTCCTCGCGATGGTCGTCGCGGTCGTCGTCGGCACGCTCGCCGGCATGAACGGCGGTTGGGTCGACGCCGTCCTCTCCCGCCTCACCGACGTGTTCCTCGGCTTCCCGTTCCTGCTCGGCGCCGTCGTCGTGCTCAACAGCGTCGGCGACCGGAACGTCCTGACGGTGTCGCTCGTGCTCGCCCTCTTCGGCTGGCCGACCATGGCCCGGCTCGTCCGCGGGTCCGTGCGCGGCATCCGGCAGGCCGAGTTCGTGCTCGCCGCCCGCACGATGGGACTCTCGACCTGGCGTATCACGACGCGGTACGTCCTGCCGTCGTCGATCTCGCCGCTGCTCGTCCTCGCGACCATCACGGTCGGTGGGGTCATCGTGTCCGAGTCGTCGCTGACCTACCTCGGCATCGGGCTCGAGGCGCCGGCGATCTCCTGGGGCCTCCAGCTCTCGGCGGCCACCACCCAGTTCCAGCAGGCGCCACACATGCTCGTGTTCCCCGCCCTGTTCCTCGCGGTCACCGTGCTCAGCGTCATCGGGCTCGGCGATACGCTGCGGACCGCACTCGACCCGCGCCGCCGTTGACGCCGGTCACCGATCAGGAGGTACTCCCTTGACCAACGCCGAACCCTCCGCCGCCGCGCTCGACGCGTACCGCGGCGTCCTCCCGTACATCGCCGACTGGGTCGCGTACAAGGTGTGGCAGCTCCGGGTGCCGGGCGTGCAGGTCGCCGTCGGCTACCAGGGCGAGGTCGTCTGGTCGACCGCCTACGGCTACGCCGATGTGGAGGCCGAGCGCCGGTTGACGGAGCACGACCTGTTCCGCATCGCCTCGCACTCCAAGACCTTCACCGCCACGGCGCTCATGCTGCTCGCCGAGCGGGGGCAGCTCCGTCTCGACGACACCGTGGGCACGTACGTCCCCGCGCTCGTCGACGCGGGGTCGCCGATCGCCGACGCGACCGTCCGCGAGCTCATGGAGCACGGCGCCGGGGTCCTCCGCGACGGACTCGACGGCGACTACTGGTCGCTGGCGCGGCCGTTCCCCGACGAGGACGAACTGCTGGCGCTCGTGCTCGACCAGGGGTCGAAGGTCCCGGTCGGCTCGAGCTTCAACTACTCGAACCTCGGGTACTCGCTGCTCGGCATGGTCGTCGCCGCGGTCTCCGGGCGTCCCTACAACGACTACGTGCGCGAGGAGATCATCGAACCCCTCGGCCTCCGGGACACCGGGCCGGACTGGGACCCGACCCGGGCGGACGACTTCGTCGTCGGGTACACGGGCTTCCACGTCGACCGCACCCGCTCGCGGCTCCCGCACGTGGACACGCGCGCGATGGCCTCGGCGACCGGGTTCCACGGCACGGCCGAGGACCTCGTCCGGTACTTCTCCGCGCACGTCATCGGGCAGGGCGAGCTCCTGTCCGACCACGCCAAGCGTCAGGCGCAGCGTCGGGCGTGGACCGCCGAGGACGACCCGGCGTCGCGCGGGTACGGCATGGGGTTCATCGTCGACCGCGTGGCCGGGCACGACGTCCGTGGACACTCGGGCGGGTTCCCCGGGCACATCACGCAGTCGCTGTTCGACCCGACGTCGTCGCTCGTCATCTCGGTCATGACGAACGCCGCCGCCGGACCCGCGACCCTGCTCGCCCAGGGCATCCTCCGGCTGCTCGACGCCGCCGCGGACACGGCGGCCCCGGGCGACGCACTCTCGGACGCCCCCGACGACGTGGACGTCGACACCCTGACCGGTCGGTTCGCGAACCCGTGGGGCGTCGTGGACATCGCCCGGATCGGCGACCGTCTGCTCGAGATCGACCCCTCGGCGCCCGGACCGCTCGACAGCGTCACGCGCCTCACCGTCACCGGGCCGGACACCGTGCGCATGAGTTCCGGCAACCGGTTCGGCTCCGTCGACGAGGACATCCGGTACACCCGCGACGACGACGGCGCGGTGACCGCGATCCGGGCGGGCGGGGGCATGTCGATGACGCCCTGGGCCGTCCCGGGCGACGAGTCGCCCGCGGTCGCCGCCGGACTCGCCTGAGCACGGGACACGGATGAGCACGGACGAGCGGACCCCCGCCGACGCCACCGGTGTCGGCCCCGTCCTCGACCCCGCCCGCCAGGCGTTCGTCGAGGAGTTCGCGATCATGCTCCAGGGGTCGGGGTTCCCGCTCATGGACGGACGGGTGCTCGCGTACCTCATCATGACGCGCGCGCCGTACTCGTCGTCGGCGGACATCGCGGCCGGGCTCGAGGCGAGTTCCGGCGCGGTGTCGATGGCCACGCGGCACCTCGTCGTGTCGGGGTTCATCAAGCGGCACTTCGTCCCGGGCGAGCGCAGCCACTACTTCCGCGCCGAGAACGACGTGTGGGGGAGCTGGCTCGCGGGGGAGCGTCGCTACCTCGACCGCGAGCGCGACGTGATCGAGCAGGGTCTCGCGGCACTCGGCGACTCGGACGACCCCGCCGACGCACCGATCCGCGAACGCCTGGTCAACGGACGCGACTACATGACGTGGCTGCACAGCCACCACCGCAAGATGCTCGCGGAGTGGGAGGCGTTCAAGGCCGCCCGCGACGCCGGCACCGACCCCGAGGAGCGACCATGACGACACCGACCGCGTACGACACCGCGACGGACGCACCCGTCCTCGTCGTCGACGGCCTCACCGTCGCGTTCACGGTCGAGGACGAGGAGGTCGTCGCCGTCGACCACGCCTCGTTCACCGTCGGCCGCGGCGAGGTCGTCGCCGTCGTCGGGGAGTCGGGGTCGGGCAAGAGCATGACCGCCATGACGGTCATGGGCATCGCGCCCGAGGGAGCGCGGACGTCGGGAGCGGTCCGACTCGGCGATCTCGACGTCGTCGGCGCGGACGAGCCGACGCTCCGCCGGGTCCGTGGCCGGCGGGTGTCGATGATCTTCCAGGACCCGATGGCCGCGCTCAACCCGGTGTTCTCCATCGGGTTCCAGCTCGCCGAGGCGGTGCGCCGGGCCGACCCGGGCCTCCGCGACCGGGACGCCGTGCGCGTGCGGTGCGTCGAGCTGCTCCGCATGGTCGAGGTGCCGGACCCGGAGCACCGGATCCGGCAGTACCCCCACGAACTGTCCGGGGGCCAGTGCCAGCGCGTCATGATCGCGATGGCGCTCGCCGCGGACCCGGACCTCCTCATCGCGGACGAACCGACGACGGCGCTCGACGTGACGGTGCAGGCCGAGGTGCTCGACGTCCTCCGCCGGCTCCGCGCACGCACCGGGGCGAGCATCCTGCTCATCACCCACGACATGGGCGTCGTGGCGGACCTGGCCGACCGCGTCGTCGTGATGCGCAACGGGCGCGTGGTCGAGACCGGCGACGTCGCGGACGTCTTCCACCACCCCGCCGCCGAGTACACGCGTGAGCTGCTCGCCGCCGTCCCGCGCATGGGCGAGACCGGCCGGGAGGCCGTGCCCACCGCCACCACGCCCGTCCCGGACGCGGTCCTCGCGGTCCGCGGCCTCGTGGTCGAGTACGGCAGTCGCCTCCGCGGGCGGTTCCGGGCGGTCGACGACGTCACGTTCACGGTGGGGCGTGGTGAGATCGTCGGCCTGGTCGGGGAGTCCGGCAGCGGCAAGACCACGATCGGACGGGCCGCGGTGGGACTCGCACCCATCACCGCCGGCACGGTCACGGTCGTGGGGACGGACGTCGGGACGGCGCGTCGTGCCGACCGGCGTGCGATGCGTCGGCGGGTCGGCGTCGTGTTCCAGAACCCGATGCTCTCGCTCAACCCCCGGTACACGGTCGCGCAGACGATCGCCGAGCCGCTCCGCCACATCCTCGGGCTGGACCCCGCGGAAGTCGACGTGCGCGTCGACCGACTGCTCACCGACGTCGGGCTCGGCCCCGGGTGGCGACACCGGTACCCGCACGAGCTCTCGGGCGGGCAGCGGCAGCGGATCGCGATCGCCCGCGCGGTGGCGCTCGATCCGGCACTCCTCATCGCCGACGAGCCGACGAGCGCCCTCGACGTGTCCGTGCAGGCGCGGGTGCTCGACGTGTTCCGCGAACTGCAGGAGCGCCTGGGGTTCGCCTGCCTCTTCGTGACCCACGACCTCGCCGTCGTCGACTCGCTCTGCGACCGCGTCGTCGTGCTCAACCACGGGCGGCTGGTGGAGTCGGGGACCCGCGAACGCATCCTCCGCTCGCCCGAGGACGCGTACACCCGCCGGCTCATCGCGGCCGCTCCCGTGCCTGACCCGATCGAGCAGGCCGCCCGGCGGGAGGCCCGTCTGGCCAGCTGACCGTCCCCTCCCGCGCGCCCCGCTCGTTCCCGACACTCCCGCGGTCGTCCGACGAGGCATGGTCGATCCGTGCGGAAGCGCCCCGTACAGCGGTACGTGACGACGATCCAGGTGTCGCACGACGACGGCCACGTCGGAACCAGGCGGAAGGGGGACCGGGTGGGTCTGCCCGGAGGGTGGGACTACCCGGAGGGTCGGAGGGGGACAACCCCACCACGGGGCCGGGAGCGGGCAGGATGGGGCGCGGGCCCGCCGACCGCGAGGCTCGATCCATGACCGAAACAGCTCGCATCGACACCGCGGAGACCGTGCCCATGCCCTCCGACCAGCTCCCGTCGGCCGCGTCGGGCGGCGTGCCCGCGTCCGGCAGCGCGCCCGCGTCCGCTCCCGGCCGCATACCCGGGACCCGACTCGGCGACGTCCCCCCGTCCGGCCCGGACGACGGCGCCGTCCCGCCCGGCGGTGGGGGTGGTGGCGACGGCACCCCGCGCCGCTCCTTCTACCGGGACGCCTGGAGGCACGTCCCCCGCGACTTCGGGTACCTCGCGTTCACGGCGCTGCTCCTCGGCACCGTGTACTCCGTGTTCCCCCTCGTGATCCTGCACGGGACCGCCGGGCAGGTGCTCAACCCGATCTCGCTCGTGCTGTTCCTGGCGTCGCTGTTCGTCGCGCGATGGCTCGGCGCGTTCGAGCAGCTCCGGATGAGCTGGGCCGAGCCCGAGCGCTTCCGCCCCGTCGACTGGACACCGCGGTGGCGACAGAACTGGTTCCTCCGGATCGTGTCGGCCGTGGCGAACCCGCACTACTGGCTGTACCTGCTGCACGCGGTCGTCGTCTACCCGCTCGTCGCGTGCATCACGATCGGCGCCGGTGCCACCCTCGTCGCCGGCGTCGTGGCCCCGGTCGGCGCCGGGTTCGCCGCCATCACCCACGGGTGGCAGATCAACCAGTACCTCGCCCATCAGGGGATCGGCCAGACCTGGCCCTGGGTGGTCGGCGCGATCGCGTGCGCGGTGTCGGTGACGGCAGCGGTCCTCCTGTTCCCGCTGTGGACCCGCGGCGCGGTGCTCGCGCACTACTGGGTGGACCGAGCACTCCTCGGCGGCTTCCGGTCCGAGGTGCTGCAGCAGCGCGTCGTCGGGCTGCAGGCGTCGCGGGCCGGTGCCGTCACCGCCGAGGGCCAGGCGCTCCGTCAGATCGAGCGTGACCTGCACGACGGACCGCAGCAGCGGCTCGTCCGGCTGCGGATGGACCTCGCGGCGGCCGAGCGCGCGTTCGAGCGTGACCCCGAGCGTGCCCGCGGGCTCATGGCCGAGGCGTCCGGGCACGCGAAGGACGCCCTCGACGAGCTCCGTGCGCTGTCCCGGGGGTTCGCGCCGCCGATCCTGCTCGACCGCGGGCTCGTCGCGGCACTCGAGGCGCTCGTGTCCCGGACGCCCTTGCCCGTCGACCTCGACGTGCGGCTGCCGGACGGGTTCGTGCTGCCGACCGAGATCGAGCGCAACCTGTACTTCACGGTGAGCGAGCTCCTGACGAACACCACGAAGCACGCGGAGGCGTCCTCCGCCGAGGTCTCGATCACCCTGACGTCCGACGCCGACGGTCAGCCGGTGCTCGAACTCCGGGTCCGGGACGACGGCCGGGGTGGTGCCGCCGTGCAGGAGGGCCACGGGATCCTCGGGCTCATGGGGCGGATGCGCGCGCTCGACGGCGAGCTGTCGGTGTCGAGCCCGGCGGGTGGCCCGACCGACGCCGTGGCGCGGATCCCGCTCGGCGCGCTGCGGGGTACGCCGACGACGATGCCGGGAGGCCCGTCCTCGTCCACCACAGGTCCGGTCGCGCCCGCCGCGGGACCGACCGCGGCGCCGTGACGGCTAGCATCGAGCGCATGACCGACGGCCCGGATGCACCTCGCATCCGGGCCGTCGTCGTCGACGACGCGGTCCTCCTGCGCGAAGGCCTCACGCGCGTCCTCGACGAGGCCGGGATCGCGGTCGTCGCGCAGTACGGTGACGCGGTGACGTTCCTCGCGAGCCTGCCGGAGGTCCGACCGGACGTCGTCGTGATGGACGTCCGCATGCCGCCGAGCTACACGGACGAGGGTGTGCGCGCCGCGGTCGCGGCCCGTCGCATGGTGCCGGGCATCGGGGTGCTCCTCCTCTCGCAGTACGTCGAGGCGTCGTACGCCGAGGAGCTCCTGGCGGACGGATCGAGCGGGCTCGGCTACCTGCTCAAGGACCGCGTCACGCGCCTCGACGAGATCGACGACGCGATCCGGCGCATCGCGAGCGGCGGAACGGTGCTCGATCCCGAGGTCGTGACGGAGCTCATGGGGCGTCGGCGTGACCCGCTCGCCGCCCTGACACCGCGCGAGCGGGACGTCCTCGCGCTCATGGCCGAGGGGCGCTCGAACGCCGCGATCGCACGCACCCTCGTGATCGGGACCGGCGCCGTCGAGAAGCACGTGTCGAACATCTTCGCCAAGCTCGGACTCGAGGACACCGGCGACGACCACCGTCGTGTCCTCGCCGTCCTCGCGTCCCTGCGATGAGGCACCGATGAGCGCGCCGACCCCGGCCCGGGACGGTGACCGCGCGGCACGCGTCCCGGCGCCCGCGCTCGCCGTCGCCGCCATGGTGTCGGTGCAACTCGGCGCGGCGATCGCGAAGACCCACTTCGACGTCGTCGGGTCCGTCGGTGCGGCCGTGCTCCGTCTGACGATCGGCGCCGTCGTGTTCGCCCTCGTGGTGCGGCCGGCGGTGCGGTCGTGGGACCGCGCGCAGTGGCTCGGCGCCCTCGGGCTCGGTCTCGCGCTCGGCGGCATGAACGTCTGCATCTACGTCGCGTTCGCGAGCATCCCGATCGGCATCGCGGTGACGGTGGAGTTCCTCGGGCCGCTCGCGCTCTCGCTCGTGTACACCCGGCGATGGCGCGACGTGGTCTGGGCCGCGCTCGCACTCGCCGGCGTCGTGCTGCTCGGTGTCGGCGCGTCCGGTCCCGCCGCGGTCGCGGGGTTCGTGTTCGCCGTCGTCGCCGCGGTGTGCTGGGCGGCGTACATCGTGCTCAACCGGCACGTCGGCGCGCGGATCCCCGGGGTGGACGGTCTGAGCGTCTCGCTCGTCGTCGCGATGCTCGTCGCCCTCCCGGTCGGTGCGGGCGCCGCCGTGCACGGTGTCCGAGCGGATCCGGTGCTGCTGCTCGTGTTCGGCGCCGTGGCCGTGCTGTCGAGCGTCCTGCCCTACGCCCTCGAGATGCAGGCGCTCCGGACGTTGCCCCCGCGGGTGTTCGGGGTGCTCCAGAGTCTCGGGCCGGCCATCGCAGCGCTCGCCGGGTTCGCGATCGCGGGCGAGGCCCTGTCGGCGCGGGAGCTCGTCGCGCTGGCCTGCGTGACGCTGGCGAGCATCGGCGTCACCGTGAGCGGCCGACGGGAGCGCGGGAGGAGCTCACCGGTACCCGACGCGCCGCCCGCTTGACGGGCCTCCCGGCCCGCGCCGGGGCCGGTCAGTCCTCGGACACGAGGAAGTCCGCGTACGTCGGCTCGGTCTGGTCCGGGGCGAGGAGCGACGGGTCGTTGACGCGCTGCTCGACGTAGGCCGCGATGACCTCGGGCGGGGTGAGGACGTGGGACATCCAGGAGGGGACGTCGGTCTTCTTCATCTGCCCTCCCGTGGTCGATGCGGCCGGCACTGGTCCGTCCGTCCAATCCTTCGCGCGCTGAAATGTTCAACGACGTGCGATTCGCTGAACGATCCTCTGTATGGGCAGGGCTGTCAATGCGGTCGCGTCAGAATGTCCGCTTCACGCGGTCCATGCGTCCGCGGCGTCGTTGGATGGTCACCATCGGTCGTCCGCCACCCGGCGCGTCCGGCGGTCGTCCTCGCGGAGGGTGCGGTGCTTGACGGCGGATCGCCAGACCCAGGCCTCGGCCGGATGACCGAACTGCGCCCACTCCACGAGGACGGCGTCGACGGTCCAGCTGCGGGCGAACGCCTTGACCCGGACGTGGAACGACGGGAACTGGATCCACGCCCACACCGGGATCGGCGTGACGGCGTGGCAGGGATCGCCGCCCCGGGCGTCCTCCGACAGCGAGAACGCGTCGGGGCGCGGCGACTCGGGGTGCTCCGGTGGTGACCACCGGTCCTCACGTCGCCGTCCCATACCCCTATTCGAACGTCTGTTCGAACCCGGCGTCAAGTCGAGCGGCGCGTCCCGGCTCGGCTGCGCGTCCGGTACGCCCTCGGCCGACCCTACGTGGCGTCGTAGTCCAGGTCGACGAGGAAACTGAGGTCCTGCACGTCGGTCATCTCGGCGGGCCACTCCGGCCGGCTCGGTTGCAGGGACATCGTCCCCCGCTCGAGGCGCTCGATGACCTCCTGGTCGAGCGGTTCGTCCGGGCTCTCGAGGACCGGTGTCGAGAAGATCTGGCTCGCGGGCCCGATGAGCAGGTGGGCGTACGCCCTGCTGCCGCCGTCCGTGACGACCGGGATCTGGACGACGTCGGCGACGCCCGCCACGGCGAGTGCCCGGGCGTACCGGAGGAGGGCCTTGCACGTGCTGTCGCCGGTCATGACGTACCCCCCGGCGTAGTGGATGCGTCGCATGATGCCAGCGTGGTCGTTCCGGTCTGGGTACGCTGACAGGACAGGCGTTGGGCTCCCTGGTGGCGATTCCAGGAGCCGGATCGGAGGCTGGTCCCATGGGCAGGATGATCTACAACAGCTCGTACACCGTGGACTTCGAGGACCGCCTGCTCGCGCACCTGCAGATCGTGATCGCGACGAAGCTGCGCCGCGGCGAGTCGTTCATGTTCTCCTGGAAGGACGACCGCGACGTCGGGAACGGTCGGACCGCGATCTGGCTCGACCGGACCGTGCCCCTCGTCATCCGCTACTCGGGCAGTCGCCCGCCGACCATCAACCGCGAGTGGGTCGAGGCGTTGGCCCAGGCAGCCGGGTCACCCGGCGGACTGCGCATCGTCCCCGAGCCCTCGGAAGGGACCCCGGCATGATCCGGACCATCGTCATCTACGACGGGATCGAGTACACGATCTCGAAGGAGGGGCCCGACGCGGTGCGGGAGCGGATCCGGACGGCCCTCGCATCCGACGGCCTCATGTGGCTCGAGGTGAACCGTGGCGACGGCCGGCCGACTCCGGCCCTGCTGCTCGTGTCCCGGAGTTCGACCATCGCACTCGTCGCCGACCGTGATGCATCGGACGACGGCGATCCGGTGCGGTACCGGCTCGAGGAGGACGAGCACCTGCTCGGCACGGTGGACGACGTCGGGTCGGGTCACGTGGAGGGGATGACGGGAATCGAACCCGCGTAGCCAGTTTGGAAGACTGGGGCTCTACCATTGAGCTACATCCCCGTGCGGCACCGCAGCGTCGCCCTCCGATGGTAGCGGACGGGCCGGGTCGCCACGCACACCGCGCCTACACTCGGCGACGTGCGGGTACCCCGGGTCGCGACCACCAGCCACGATCCGCTCGTGCGGCGTTCGCGCCTGGTCTCCTACGTCCTCGTCGCCGTCGGCGTCGTCGTCCTGTCGTTCGCGCCGTCGGTCGTCGGCGGTCGGGTGGGAGAGCCGCTGCACGTGCTCCTGCACGTCGTCCGCCCGATCGTCGCGGTGGCGCTGTTCGCGGCCGCGGTGCTCGTCCAGGTCGCCGTGGGCGTCCGCTGGCGGCGCCGGCTCCTGCGGGACGCCGCGGACGACGGCCGCCAGGACCGCAGGACCGGTCGCGGGCAGGACGCCGCCACCGACGGCCGGGAGGACCGGGGCGCGCTGCCACCGCCGCCCGCGTGACGCGGGTGCCCACCGCCTCCACGGCCGCTGGGAGGGCCGGGAACGCGGCGCTCGCGTGCCGCTAGACTCGTCGGGATCGATCGCGGTCGGGTCCGTCCTGCCCGCGCTCGTTGCACGACCCTGGCCCGGCAACGACCGGGGCGTAGCTCAGCTTGGTAGAGCGCCCGCTTTGGGAGCGGGAGGTCGCAGGTTCAAATCCTGTCGCCCCGACCAGGTCACACCATCGTCAACCTCAGGAGAACACACCCTTGGTCACCAGCACCGTCGACAAGTTGAGCCCCACCCGGGTCAAGCTCACCGTGAACGTGACGCCGGACGAGCTCAAGCCGAGCATCGACCACGCGTACAAGCACATCGCCGAGCAGATCAACATCCCCGGCTTCCGGAAGGGCAAGGTGCCGCCGGCCATCGTCGACCAGCGCGTCGGCCGCCCGGAGATCCTGAACCACGCCGTCGGGGACGCCATCGACACCTTCTACCGCCAGGCGGTCGAGGAGAACGAGCTCCGCGTGCTCGGTCGCGCCGAGGCCGACATCGCCGAGCTCCCGAGCGTCAAGGACTTCTCCGGCGACCTCGTCCTCACGTTCGAGGTCGACGTCCGTCCCGAGTTCGACCTCCCCGACTACGAGGGCCTCGAGCTCACGGTCGACGCGGTCGACGTCACCGACGACGAGATCGAGGAGGAGCTCCAGAACCTCCGCACGCGCTTCGGCACGCTCGTCACGGTCGACCGCCCCGCCACCGCGGGCGACTTCGCCCAGCTCGACCTCACCGCGACCATCGGCGACGAAGAAGTCGACTCGGCCACGGGCGTCTCGTACGAGATCGGCTCCGGCGACCTCATCGAGGGCATCGACGACGCCCTCGAGACCCTGACCGCAGGCGAGTCCACCACCTTCGAGTCGAAGCTCCTCGGTGGCGACCACGAGGGCGAGACCGCCCAGATCGCCGTGACGCTCACGGCCGTCAAGGAGCGCGAGCTGCCCGAGGCCGACGACGAGTTCGCCCAGATCGCGAGCCAGTTCGACACGATCGACGAGCTCAAGGCGGACCTCAAGGAGCAGATCGCCAAGTCGAAGACCTTCGGCCAGGGCGCCGCGGCCCGCGACCAGCTCGTCGAGAAGCTCCTCGACAGCGTCGAGATCCCGATCTCGCAGCAGCTCATCGACGACGAGGTCCACCGTCACCTCGAGCAGGAGAACCGCCTCGAGGACGACGAGCACCGCGCCGAGGTCGCCGAGTCCAGCGAGAAGGCGTTCAAGTCGCAGCTGCTCCTCGACGCGGTCGCCGAGCAGGAGCAGGTCCAGGTCAGCCAGGAGGAGCTGACCCAGTACCTGATCCAGGCCGCCGCGCAGTACGGCATGGAGCCGGGCGAGTTCATCAAGGTGATCGACCAGAACGGCCAGATCCCGGGCATGGTCGGCGAGGTCGCCCGTTCCAAGGCGATCGCGACCGTGCTCGCCAAGGCGAAGGTCGTCGACACGAACGGCAACCCGGTCGACCTGTCCGCGTTCACCGCGGGCGTCGCGCAGGAGCCGGCGACGGACGACGAGGCCGACGCCGAGTGAGCCGACCTGACTGACCGACCTCGCAGGCTCGGTCGGCGCCGCGCAACGCTGGCGCGTCGCACCTGCGAAGAGCGCGCACGGGAGGCCCGGGACCAGCTGGTCCCGGGCCTCCCGTGCGTCGTTCCCGGCCCTGGTATTGCCGACAGCGAACTCGGGAGATGCGCCGCGTTGCACCCGATAGGTTCGACGACAAGCGACAACTGAACGGGAGCTACACATGGCCGAAGCGACACTGAACCCCAGTGTTTTTGACCGTCTTCTGAGGGACCGGATCGTCTGGCTCGGCTCCGAGGTCCGTGACGACAACTCGAACGAGATCGCTGCGAAGCTGCTGCTGCTCGCGGCGGAGGACCCCGAGAAGGACATCTACCTCTACATCAACTCGCCCGGTGGTTCGATCACCGCCGGCATGGCCATCTACGACACGATGCAGTTCGTCCCGAACGACATCGTCACCGTCGGTATCGGGCTCGCCGCCTCGATGGGGCAGTTCCTGCTCTCGTCCGGCACCCCGGGCAAGCGCTACATCACCCCGAACGCCCGCGTGCTCCTGCACCAGCCGTCCGGTGGCTTCGGCGGGACCGCCGCCGACATCCAGACCCAGGCCAAGGTCATCCTCGACATGAAGCAGCGCATGGCGGAACTCACCGCCGAGCAGACCGGCAAGTCGATCGAGCAGATCCTCAAGGACAACGACCGCGACAACTGGTTCACCGCGCAGGAGGCCCTGGAGTACGGCTTCGTCGACCACCTCCGTGCGATGTCCAGTGAGGTCATCGGTGGCGGCGGGACGGTCGGCGACGGCGAGACCGAGACCCCGGCCGCGGCGCCGTCCGCCGAGTAGCCCACCACCAAGAAAAGGAAATCGAGAATGCATCTCCCCATGCTCGGTGGCGCGCAGAACGTCCCCGCACCCTCCGACCGCTACATCCTCCCGAGCTTCGAGGAGCGCACCGCCTACGGCTACAAGCGCCAGGACCCGTATGCCAAGCTCTTCGAGGACCGCATCGTGTTCCTCGGCGTGCAGGTGGACGACGCCTCGGCCGACGACATCATGGCCCAGCTGCTCGTGCTCGAGTCGATGGACCCGGACCGCGACATCGTCATGTACATCAACTCGCCCGGTGGCTCGTTCACGGCCATGACGGCGATCTACGACACGATGCAGTACATCCGTCCGCAGATCCAGACGGTGTGCCTTGGTCAGGCCGCGTCCGCCGCGTCGGTGCTCCTGGCCGCCGGCACGCCGGGCAAGCGTCTCGCGCTGCCGAACGCCCGCGTGCTCATCCACCAGCCGGCAACCCAGCAGGGTGGCGGGCAGGCGTCGGACATCGAGATCCAGGCCGCGGAGATCCTCCGCATGCGCACCTGGCTCGAGGAGACCCTGTCCCGGCACTCGAACCGCACCCCGGAGCAGGTCAACCACGACATCGAGCGCGACAAGATCATGTCCGCGCAAGAGGCCGTCGAGTACGGGCTCATCGACCAGGTGCTGACCAGCCGCAAGTCGCTGCCGGCGCTCGTCAAGTAGTCCCGACAGACAGAGGGCCCCGACCGTTCTGGTCGGGGCCCTCCGTCGTGTCCGGCGGCTTGGTGGCCGCGCCTGCGCCGCTGGCGCGGCCTGCGGCCTGCGGCCTGCGGCCTGCGGCCTGCGGCCTGCGGCCGGCCTGCGGCCGGCCTGCGGCCTGCGGCCTGCGGCCGCCCACCCTTCCGCGAGATCGCAGTCGTTGCCGTTCTGGGTCTCCTCAGAACGGCAACGACTGCGATCTCGCGGCTGGGGGGTGCGGTCAGTCGCGTGCGTCGTCGGCGAGGTCGTCCTCGTCGTCGCGGCCGCGTCCGGCGGTCGCCGTCTCCACGGTGGATGCGGCAGGGCGGCGAAGCAGCAGCAGGACCACCACGACGAGCGCCACGAGCACGAGTCCACCCGCGCCGATCCAGATGGCGTCGCCCACGACGCCGCTGGAGCCACTGTCCGCGCTGCCCGTGCCGGTGTCGGACGCAGCGGCCGACGCGCCGGGCCCGGAGGCGCAGACCGGCGGCCGCGTGCTCCCCGTGGCGGGACGGAAGCCGGCCGGGGCCTCCCAGCGGAACCGGTACCGGTCCGACACCGTGTGGCCGTCGGCGCTGACGATCTGCCACTCGATCGTGTACTCGCCCGACCGTCCGAGCGCCGCCTTCGTCGTCATCGACGGGCCGTCCACGATGAGGCAGCCGTTCTCGTAGTACCGACCGCTCGGTCCGACGATCCGGTAGGCGAAGCCCGAGTTGGTGTCGCCGATGTCGAGCAGTCGATCGTTCGTCGTGATCTCGAACCGCTTCGGCAGTGAGGTCAGTGTGCCGTTGACGGTCGGCGTCGACGCGATCATGTAGTTGTGCGCGGAGGCCGGGGCCGCCAGTCCGAGGACGGCGCCTGCGGTGACCGCCACCGATGCCAGCGCGAGGGCGAGCGCGCGACGCGGCCCGGTCCTCCCGGCCGGCGATGCCGCGCCGGATCCGGTGCGGATGCGGCGGGCGCTCACCGGGGACGCCGCCGGGCCATGGCGGCCGCACTCACGACGCCCACCGCGCCGACGACGAGTCCGGCGATGCCGAGGCCCCGAGCGACGAGGTCGGTGTCCCCGTCGGAGGACCCGGTGCCGCTCGCCTGTGTGCCCGTGGTGTCGGTGCCGCTCGCGCTCCCCGTCGCCGCGTCGCTCGCGTGCTCCTGCGCGTGGTCGTCGTCGTCGTCCGCGCCCGGGATCGCCGCGGTCAGGGTGACGGCCGGTGCGGGGTGCTCGGGCTCGTCCTGGCCGGCCTTCTGCACCTGGTCCCACTCGGTCGATCCGGTGACGCATGTCTGGGTCACGGGGAACGCGACTATCGTGCCGGGCTTGCCGTCGGGCAGCGAGAGCGAGAGCTGGAAGGTGTCGCGCTCGTCCGCGGCCAGGGGCGTCGTCGCCGTGTAGGTGACGCTCGTCACGCGCGTCCCGGCGTCGGCGGGGTCCTCGTCGTCGCTCGCGGACTGCTTGCTCGTGTAGGGCTCCGTCGCCTTGGTGATCGTCCAGTTGGGATTCACCGTGGGCGTGACGTCGATGACCGACCGCGGAACGTGGAAGGTCAGCGCGGTGGTGGGGGAGCCGTCGCATCCGTGCGGGACCGAGAACGTCAGGGTCGTGTACGAGTCGGCGGCGGTGTCGGTGGCCGTCGCCTCGACGTGGGCGCTCGCGGCGGCGGCGGTCCCGAGGACGAGAGCGGCCGTGATGCCCACGGTGGCGGCGGTGCCCGCGACGAGGCGCTTGCGCATGGAGGTCCTTTCGCTTCTACAACTTGTAGAGTCCCGACGGCCACCGTAGTCCGAGGCGGTCCTGCGGCACAAACCGGCCACCCCGAGCGAACGCGTCGTGGATTGCGGCACGGCCGCGCCGTCAGTGTCGTCGGATGCGATTAGGCTCAACTCCACGACGACCTCGTGTGCCAGCCACCGGTGCGCGACGACCAAGGAGGCCTCGCATGGCACGCATCGGAGAGAGCGCCGATCTCCTCAAGTGCTCCTTCTGCGGCAAGAGCCAGAAGCAGGTGCAGCAGCTCATCGCGGGCCCGGGCGTGTACATCTGCGACGAGTGCGTCGAACTCTGCAACGAGATCATCGAGGAACGCCTCGCCGAGGCCGGCGAGGACACCGCGGACGGCGACTTCGACCTCCCCAAGCCGCGCGAGATCTTCGACTTCCTCGAGGAGTACGTCATCGGGCAGGACCCGGCCAAGCGTGCGCTGTCGGTCGCGGTCTACAACCACTACAAGCGCATCCGCGCTCAGGGTGCGATCACCGCGGCCGAGCACCGCGGCGACGACATCGAGATCGCCAAGTCGAACATCCTGCTCATCGGCCCGACGGGCTGTGGCAAGACCTACCTGGCGCAGACCCTGGCCAAGCGGCTCAACGTGCCGTTCGCGGTCGCGGACGCCACGGCGCTCACCGAGGCCGGCTACGTCGGCGAGGACGTCGAGAACATCCTGCTCAAGCTGATCCAGGCCGCCGACTACGACGTCAAGCGGGCCGAGACGGGGATCATCTACATCGACGAGGTCGACAAGATCGCCCGGAAGGCCGAGAACCCCTCGATCACGCGCGACGTCTCGGGCGAGGGCGTGCAGCAGGCGCTCCTCAAGATCCTCGAGGGCACGACGGCGTCGGTGCCGCCGCAGGGTGGGCGCAAGCACCCGCACCAGGAGTTCATCCAGATCGACACGACGAACGTGCTGTTCATCGTGGCCGGGGCGTTCGCCGGGCTCGAGGACATCATCTCGTCCCGCATCGGCAAGCGGGGCATCGGCTTCGGCGCACCGTTGCACAGCCCGCTCGACCAGACCGACGTCTACGGCGAGGTCCTGCCCGAGGACCTGCACAAGTTCGGCCTGATCCCGGAGTTCATCGGGCGCCTCCCCGTCGTGACCACCGTGACACCGCTCGACCAGGCCGCCCTCATGGAGATCCTGACCGAGCCGAAGAACGCGCTGGTCAAGCAGTACCAGCGGATGTTCCAGATCGACGGCGTCGAGCTCGAGTTCGACCGGCAGGCGCTCGAGGCGATCGCGGACCTCGCGGTGCTCCGCCAGACCGGTGCCCGTGGTCTTCGCGCCATCATGGAAGAAGTCCTCGGCCCGATCATGTTCGAGGTCCCCTCGGACGATGACGTCGCTCGCGTCGTCGTCACGCGGGAGTCCGTGCTCGAGAACGCCGCGCCGACGATCGTGCCGCGGGCGCGCAAGCGCGTCGAGAAGTCCGCGTAGCGCCGCTGCAACGCGGTCGGCGGACGTCTCGCTGGCCCGTTGAACACGCCCGTGCCGTTCGAACACCGCGATCCCGGTGTTCGAACGGCATCGCGGTGTTCGGAGCCCGGCGGCGCCCCGGCGCGACGTCGGCCGGCCTACTCGAGCCCGCGGCGGCGCAGCAGGGGACCGACCTCGGCGTCGCGGCCCCGGAACTCGCGGTAGGCCTCGAGCGGGTCGCGGGACCCTCCGACACCGAGGACGATCGAGGCGAACCGGCGTCCGGCCTCGCGTGACAGGCCGCCGTGCTCCCGGAACCACTCCACGGTGTCCGCGTCGAGCACCTCGCTCCAGATGTAGCCGTAGTAGCCCGCGTCGTACCCGCCCGAGAACGTGTGGGCGAAGTACGTCGACGAGTAGCGCGTGGGGACCGCGGGGACGGCGATGCCGGCGGCCTCGAGGGCGTCCTGCTCGAACGCCTCCACGTCGGTCACCGCCGCGGCCTCCGCGGAGCTGAGGCGGTGCCAGGCCTGGTCGAGCATCGCGGCAGCGAGGTACTCGGTCGTGGCGAAGCCCTCGTTGAACCCCTCGGAGTCGCTGAGGCCGAGCACGAGTTCCGCGGGCATGGGCTCGCCGGTCTCGTGGTGTCGGGCGTAGTTCACCAGGACCTCGGGCCAGTTGAGCCACATCTCGTTGACCTGGCTCGGGAACTCGACGAAGTCGCGCTCGACGCTCGTGCCCGAGAACCGCGGGTACGTCGTCCGCGCGACGAGGCCGTGCAGCGCGTGCCCGAACTCGTGGAACAGCGTGGTGACCTCGTCCTGGGTCAGGAGTGTGGGGGACCCGGCGGCGGGCTTCGGCACGTTGAGGTTGTTGACGACGACGGGCAGGGTGCCGATCAGGGCCGACTGCTCGACGATCGGGTTCATCCACGCACCGCCGCGCTTGCCGTCGCGCGTGTACAGGTCGAGCAGGTAGAGGCCGACCGACGCGCCCTGTTCGTCCGTGACCTCGAACACCCGGACCTCGTCGTTGTAGCCGTGCAGGTCGGGCCGCTCGGCGAACGACAGGCCGTACAGGGCGTTCGCCGCGTGGAACACACCGTCGTGCAGCACGCGCTCCGCCTCGAAGTACGCGCGCATCGCGGTCGCGTCGACCGCGAACTGCTGGGCGCGGAGGATCTCGGTCGCGTACGCCCAGTCGTGCGCCTCGACCTCGTGGCCGAGCACCCGCGCCCGGACCTCGCGCTCGTCCCGGGCGTTCGCGGCGGCGGCGGGCGCGAGCGACGTCAGGAGGCCGTCCACCGCCTCCGGCGTCCCTGCGGTCTCGTCGGCGGTCACGGCGGCGGCGTGGTTCGGGAACCCGAGGAGTTCCGCGCGCTCGGCACGGAGCCGGACGATGCGGAGCACGAGGTCCCGGTTGTCCCAGTCGTTGCCCCGCCGACCCCGCTGCAGCGAGGCGTCCATGATGCGGGCCCGGACCGCTCGGTCCGTCAGCGTCGCCAGGTAGGGGTGCCCGGTGAACAGCGGCAGGGTGATGAGCCAGCCGTCCAGGCCGCGCGCCTCGGCGGCCCCGCGGGTCGCGGACCGGGCACCGTCATCGAGGCCGTCGAGCTCCGCCTCGTCGGTGATGTGCACGGCGAGGTCGTTGGTGTCGTCGAGCAGGTTGCGCTCGAACCGTGTCGTGAGCGTCGAGAGCTCCTGGTTCAGCGCGGTCAGGCGCTCCTTGCCGGATGCGTCGAGCCCCGCACCGGCCAGGGTCATCTCGGTGTGGGTCCGCTCCACGAGGCGGAGGTCCTCGCCGGTCAGGCCGAGGTCCTCGCGGGCGTCGTGCACGGCGGCGACCCGCTCGTACAGCCGGCTGTCGAGGGTGATCGCGTCGCGGTGGGCGGCCAGCAGCGGCGAGATCTCGGCTTCGAGGTCGTGGATCTCGGCGGTCGAGTCCGCCGAGGCGACGGTGAAGAAGGCCATGGACACGCGCGCCAGGAGCTGCCCGGACCGCTCGAGGGCGACGAGCGTGTTGTCGAACGTCGGGGACTCCGGGTCCGTCGCGATCGCCTCGACCTCTGCACGCTGCTCGCGCATGCCCTGGTCGAACGCGGGGCGGTAGTGCTCGAGCCGGACCTCGGTGAACGGGGGGAGCGCGTACGGGAGGGTGCTCGGGGCGTCGAAGGGCGTGGCCATGTCCACCACCCTAGGACCGGGGGTGCGGGGACGCCCGGGGGTGGGCCTCCCGGCCGGTTCAGCGGGTGGCGACTGCGGCGTCGACGAGCGTGGCGGCGGCGCGTCGGGCGTGGACGGCGGCGTCGGCGGTGCCGGCGATCGCCGCGGTGGTCTGGGCGCCCTCGGCGAGCAGTGCGAGCTGGGCGGCGAGCTCCTCGGCGTGGGCGTGGTCGAGCCCGATGGTGGCGGTGAGCCCGGCGATGTACCGCTGGAAGGACTCCTTGTGTCGCCGCGCCATGTCCGCGATCGCAGGGGAGGTCGCGCCGAGTTCCCCGAAGGCGTTGATGAACCCGCACCCGCGGAACGAGCTGTCGGCGAACCACGCCTCGAGGTAGTCGTAGACGGCGAGGAGCTTCGCTCGGGGCCCGTCGGCGGCGTCGACGGCGGCGCTGACCCCGCGCTCCCACATGTCGTGCCGGCCGGCGAGGACGGCGACGACGAGGTCCTCCTTGCCGGGGAACTCCTTGTAGAGGCGTTTCAGCGACACGTTCGCGGCCGAGCGAACGGCGTCCATGCCGACCGACTGGATGCCACGTCGGTAGAACAGCTCGTCGGCAGCGGCGATGATGCCGGCCCGGGTGTCGTCCTGCTCGACGGTGACGGTGCTCATGTCTGGTTCCTCTGGTCCTCGGTCGTGGCAGCGGAGGAGCTGCGGCGGGATGGTGTCGACGTCCCCCGTTCGGAGCAGTACCTGCGAGTCGGCTGAGACCGGCTTGCGCGGAGAACGCTCGTTCTCTACTGTAGCGGACATCGGCGGAGAACGATCGTTCTCCACCGGACCGGACCGAGAGACGGCCCGGACGACGAAGGGATGTAGGACGATGAGCACCATCACGGTCGGGACCGAGAACAGCATCGACATCGAGCTCCACTACGAGGACAAGGGCACGGGCCAGCCGGTCGTGCTCATCCACGGCTTCCCGCTCGACGGCAACTCGTGGGAGGGCCAGGTGCCCGCGCTCCTCCAGGCGGGCTACCGCGTCATCACGTACGACCGCCGCGGGTTCGGGCAGTCCTCGCAGCCGTCGACCGGGTACGACTACGACACGTTCGCGGCGGACCTCAACGTCGTCATGGAGACCCTCGACCTGCACGACGCGATCCTCGTCGGCTTCTCGATGGGCACCGGCGAGGTCGCCCGGTACATCGCCACCTACGGTTCCGGGCGCGTCGCGAAGGCCGCGTTCCTCGCGTCGCTCGAGCCGTACCTCGCGGTGACCGACGACAACCCGGACGGAGCGGCGCCGATGTCCTTCTTCGAGGGGATCGCCGAGACCGTCGCGCAGGACCGTTACGCGTACTTCACCGCCTTCTACCAGGACTTCTTCAACCTCGACGAGAACCTGGGCAGCCGCATCAGCGAGGAGGCGGTCCGCAACGCGTGGAACGTGGCCGCCGGTTCCGGGGCCATCGCGTCCGCGGCCGCGCCCCTGACCTGGCCGACCGACTTCCGCGCGGACATCCCCCAGGTGGACGTCCCCGCGCTCATCGTGCACGGCACCGGCGACCGCATCCTGCCGATCGACGCCACCGGTCGGCGCTTCGCCGGGGCGCTGCCGTCGGCGGACTACGTCGAGATCGAAGGCGCGCCGCACGGGCTCCTCACGACCCACACCGCGGAGGTGAACGAGGCCCTGCTCGCCTTCCTCCGCAAGTAGGCCCGGCGCAGCACCAGCCCGCTCCTCTCGCACCCCGCCCTCCGATCCGGCAGGGTGGTGGCCGCAGGGCGATGCCCCGCTCCACTCCGGAGCGGGGCATCGCCGTGTCCGGCGCTCGCGGCTCGCGAACGGCCGTCGCTGGGAACGACGGCCACCCGGAGGGCGTACCAGTGGACCGTCAGGAGACGGGGACGTCCCGCTCCGCCGAGCGCACCGGGAGGCGCACCATGGGCAAGCGGAACCGCACGATCGTCATCACGGGGGCGTCCAGCGGCATTGGTCGGGCCACGGCGCTCCGGTTCGCCCGTGCGGGTGACGCGGTCGTCCTCGCCGCCCGTCGTCCCGCCGCCCTGGAGGCCGTGGCCGCCGAGTGCCGTGCGCTCGGTGGCGAGGCGCTCGCCGTGCCGACCGACACGAGCGACGAGACCGCCGTGCTCCGCCTGGCAGCGGAGGCCGTCCGCCGGTTCGGACGCATCGACGTGTGGATCAACGACGCCGCCATCTCGTCGTTCTCGCCGTTCCTGCAGATGCCGATGGACGAGTTCCGCCGCGTGATGGACGTCAACGTCATGGGGTACGTGTACGGCGCACGCGCGGCCCTCGAGGTCATGGAGCGGCAGGGGCGTGGCGTGCTCGTCAACGTGTCGTCCATCGTGGGCGAGGTCCCGCAGCCGTACACCGCGCCCTACGGCATGTCGAAGGCGGCGGTCCGTGCCCTCGGCGTGAGCCTCCGGTCCGAGCTCATGCTCCGCGGCAAGAAGCGCATCCACGTCGTCACGGTCCTGCCGCCCACCGTGGACACGCCGTTCTTCCGGCACAGCGCGAACCACACCGGCCGCAAGATCGTCGCGCTGCCGCCGGTCTACGGTGTCGACAAGGTCGCGCGCGCGGTCGTCCGCGCGGCCGACGCGCCCGGCAAGGCGACCGAGATCGCGATCGGAGGTGCCGGCAAGGCGTTCGTGCAGCAGCACCGCATGACCCCGGCCGCGGTCGAGGCGCAGATGGCGATCCAGACCGACAAGACGCACCTGTCGCGCCACGAGCACGTCCCCGACAACCAGGGCACGATCTTCACCCCGTCGTCCGACCCGCGGGACGCGACGGCGGATGGCGGGTGGCACGGCGGACGGCGTACCGCGAGCCGCAACGTGATGGGCTGGGCGCTCGTCGGCGCGATCGCGGTGTTCGTCGGACGGCGTCTCCGCGCGCGCTGACCAGCCCCGCCTGGCTGCCTGCCCGGCCCGGCCGAGACCGGGCTGGGTCCGCTCAGGGCTCCTCGTCGTGGGGTGGCGTCGTCACGGCCTGCCCGAGCGGGTCGAGGTGGATCCGCGTCCCGTCGTCGAGCTCGGCGATCGGTCGGCGCTCGAGCCACGTCAGGGTCCAGCGCCACGTCGAGGCGTCGACCCCCTCGTCGGCGAGTTCCTCCTCGACCGTCCGGACCGCGACGAGCATCGCCTCCGGCAGGGCGGCCGGTGGCTCCTGCCCGACGCTCCATCGTGTGCCCAGCTGCATGCGTGCCTCCAGTCCGTCCCAGTCCGATCCGAGATCGCAGTCGTTGCCGTTCTGATCGAACCAGAACGGCAACGACTGCGATCTCGCGGAGGGGGGTCAGACCGCGGGCTGCTCCTCGAGCTCGATCTCGACGACGCTGAGCTCCGCGCCCTCCGCGAACGCCAGGTTCCGGATCCGCCCGACCGCGGCGAGGTCCGGCGCGGCCTGCTCGATGAGCGCCCGCACCGGCTCGGGAGCCGCGACGACCGCCCGCGTGACGGGCGTCTTCTGCGACGCCTTCGCCGCCGTCTTCGCCCCGCGGATGCCGATGAGCGCCTGCCCGACGGCCTCGAGCAGCCCGGACTCGTCGGCGTCGACCGGCAGGTCGGCCGGGGTCGGCCAGGAGGCCCGGTGCACCGATCCGTCGTGCGTCCAGGCCCACACTTCCTCCGTTGCGAACGGGAGGAACGGTGCGAGCAGGCGGGTCAGCACGTCCATCGCGGCGCGGAGCGCGAGCACCGCCGAGGCCTGCGTCTCGTGGGTGGCCTCGTCGGCGGTGCCGTACGCGCGCTCCTTGACGAGCTCGAGGTAGTCGTCGCAGAACGTCCAGAAGAACCGCTCGGTGACCTCGAGCGCGCGGGCGTGGTCGTACTGCTCGAACGCGGTCGTGGCCTGCTCGACGACCGAGCGGAGCGCGGCGAGCATGTCCACGTCGAGCGCCTCGGTGACGCTGTGCGCACCGACGGGCAGCTCGAAGCCGTGCACGAACTTCGCGGCGTTGAGCACCTTGATCGCCAGGCGTCGACCGACCTTGATCTGCTTGGGGTTCTGCGGGTCGAACGCCGCGTCGGTGCCGAGACGCGAGGACGCCGCCCAGTACCGGACCGCGTCGGCGCCGTGCTGCTCGAGCATGTCGATGGGCGTGACGACGTTGCCCTTCGACTTCGACATCTTCTTGCGGTCCGGGTCGACGATGAACCCCGAGATCGAGGCGTTCGCCCACGGGGCGACGCCGTCCTCGAGCTGGGCCCGGAGCGCGGTCGTGAACAGCCAGGTCCGGATGATGTCCTGGCCCTGCGGACGGACGTCGTACGGGTAGACGATCCCGAACAGGTCGGGGTCCCGCTCCCACCCGCCGGCGAGCTGCGGGGTCAGGGACGACGTCGCCCACGTGTCCATGACGTCGACCTCGCCGATGAACCCGCCGGGGACGCCGCGCTGGTCGGCGGAGTAGCCGGGAGCCGGGTCGGACGACGGGTCCACGGGGAGCTGGTCCTCGGTCGGGGTGATCACCTGGTCGAACACGGGGTTGCCGTCGGCGTCGAGCGGGTACCAGACGGGGAGCGGCACACCGAAGAACCGCTGCCGCGACACGAGCCAGTCGCCGGACAGGCCGTTCACCCAGTTCTCGTACCGGACGCGCATGAAGTCCGGGTGGAACGCGATCTGCTGACCGCGCTCGACGAGGGTGTCCTTGAGCTGCTGGTCGCGCGACCCGTTGACGATGTACCACTGCCGCGTCGACACGATCTCGAGCGGCTTGTCGCCCTTCTCGAAGAACTTGACCGGGTGCGTGATCTTCTTGACGTCGCCGATGAGCTCGCCCGATTCGGTGAGCGCGTCGACGACGACCTGCTTGGCGCTGAACACGGTCTTGCCGGCCATCTCGGCGTACACGGCCAGGCCGCGCTCCGAGGTGATGACGTCGGGCGCCTGTGACACGATGCGGCCGTCGAACCCGATCACCGAGCGGTTCGGCAGCTGCAGCTCGCGCCACCAGACGACATCCGTCGTGTCGCCGAAGGTGCAGATCATCGCGATGCCGGCGCCCTTGTCCTGCTGTGCCAGGTGGTGTGCGAGCACCGGGACCTCGACGTCGAACAGCGGGGAGCGCACGGTCGTCCCGAACAGGTCCTGGAACCGTTCGTCGTCCGGGTGTGCGACGAGTGCGACGCACGCGGGGAGCAGCTCCGGCCGGGTCGTCTGGATCACGACGTCGCCGCTGCCGTCGGTCTTGTGGAACGCGATGCCGTGGTACGCGCCGGGCTGGTCCCGGTCCTCCAGTTCGGCCTGCGCGACCGCCGTGCGGAACGTGACGTCCCACAGGGTCGGTGCGTCCGCCTGGTAGGCCTCGCCGCGGGCGAGGTTCCGCAGGAACGCCTTCTGCGCGATCGCCTGCGATTCGTCGCCGATCGTCCGGTACGACTGCGTCCAGTCGACCGACAGGCCGAGGGTGCGCCACACGTGCTCGAACTGCTGCTCGTCCTCGACGGTCAGGCGTTCGCACAGCTCGATGAAGTTGCGGCGCGAGATCGGGACCTGGTCGGCGGCCTTGGTGCTCTTGCCGTCGCCGCCCTCGAACGGTGGCGTGAAGGACGCGTCGTAGGGGAGCGACGGGTCGCAGCGGACGCCGTAGTAGTTCTGCACGCGGCGTTCCGTCGGCAGGCCGTTGTCGTCCCAGCCCATCGGGTAGAACACGCGCTTGCCGCGCATGCGCTCGAACCGCGCCTTGACGTCGGTGTGGGTGTAGCTGAACACGTGCCCGATGTGCAGCGAGCCGGACGCCGTGGGCGGCGGGGTGTCGATCGAGTAGACGTCGGCGCGGGTCGCACCATCGCGGTCGAACCGGTAGGTGCCGTCGGTCTCCCACTGCGGGCCCCAGACCTGCTCGAGGCCGTCCACCGAGGGCTTGTCGGGCATGGGCTTGGTCATGGCTGCACCTTCCGGTCGATGTGTGCGGCACCGAGTCCGTGATGAGGTGCCTGAGTGTTCCGCGCGCTGCGGGTCGGGACAAGGGTACCGGGGCCGGGAGGGTCGGACCAGTCGTCGCCACACGGCGACCACGACAGGCGAGGCGCACACCCTGAGCGGTGAGGACGCGCACGGGCCCACCGATACGGCACTCTGGTACGTGACATTCCACGACGCCCGGGAGGACCAGGACCAGTGACCGCGCCATCGAACGACACCACGACGTCCCGACCGCGCCGCAGGGGAGCGCCGGACCTCGTCCGGTCCGCCCGGCGCCGCCTGACCGCGGACGACGTGACGGTCGTCGACGGTCCGCTGCTCAAGCGCGCGGTCACCGCGGCGGCGCTGGGCAACGCGATGGAGTGGTTCGACTTCGGCGTCTTCGCCTACCTCGCCACGACGATCGGGCAGGTGTTCTTCCCGTCGGCGGACCCGACGGCCAGCACGATCTCGGCGTTCGCGACGTTCACCGCCGCGTTCCTGGTCCGACCGCTCGGCGGCGTGGTGTTCGGTCCGCTCGGGGACCGGATCGGGCGGCAGCGGGTGCTCGCGCTGACGATGGTGCTCATGGCGGCCGGGACCTTCGCCATCGGGCTGGTGCCCGGGTACGACCGGATCGGGCTGTGGGGTGCGGTCCTCCTCTTGCTCGCCCGGCTGTTGCAGGGATTCTCGACGGGCGGTGAGTACGGCGGGGCGGCGACGTTCATCGCCGAGTACGCACCGGACCGGTGCCGTGGCGCCCTCGGCGCCTGGCTCGAGTTCGGGACGCTCGGCGGGTACGTGCTCGGCGCCGGGCTCGTGACGGCCCTCCAGGCGACGCTGTCGGACGACGCGCTGCTCGCGTGGGGGTGGCGGGTCCCGTTCCTCGTGGCGGGTCCGCTCGGGGTCATCGGGCTGTACCTGCGTCTCCGGCTCGAGGAGACGCCCGCGTTCCGACGACAGCAGGCCGCGCTCGCCGAACGCGAGGCGGAACGGACCCCGGTCGTGCGCCTGCTCGCCGAACACTGGCGGCCGCTGCTCGTGTGCATCGGGCTGGTGCTCGTGTTCAACGTCACCGACTACATGCTGTTGTCCTACATGCCGACCTACCTGACCGAGACGCTCGGCAGCGACGCCACCGACGGCCTCGTGCTCGTCATCGTCGTGATGGTCGTCATGATGGCGGTGATCGGGCTCGGCGGCCGGCTGTCCGATCGGTTCGGACGGCGCCCCGTGCTCTTCGCGGGCTGCATCGGCTTCATCGTCCTGTCGTGGCCGGCCCTCGCCCTCGTGCAGACCGCAGACCCGTGGCTCGGGTTCTGCGGACTGCTGCTCATGGGACTCGTGCTCGTGACGTTCACGTCGACCATGCCGTCGACGCTGCCCGCGCTGTTCCCGACCGCCGTCCGCTACGGCGCGCTCGCGATCGCGTTCAACGTCTCGGTGTCGTTGTTCGGCGGGACGACACCACTGGCGACCGAGGCGCTCGTCGCGGCCGCGCACGACGCCGGCCTGCCGTGGGCGGACGACGTGCCCGCGCTGTACCTCGTCGTCGCCGCGGTGATCGGGCTGGTGGCGGTGGCCTGCACCACCGAGACTGCACAGGAGCCGCTGCTCGGCTCGGGGCCCACCGTGACCACCGAGGCCGAGGCGTCCGCCGTCATCGAGCAGTACGCCGACCCGACGAGCGCGTTCTCGCGCACGAGCTGGGCGCAGGACTTCGCCACGAGTCAGATCCCGGTGGTGGGGGAGCAGGACGACCCACGCGACCGCCCTCGGTCCGTTCGGTAGGGTCGACGCACGCTGCCGAGCGGGCGGCGCGACAGCGACGCGCGGAGGTCGGATGTGCTGACCGTGGTCCTCGGGCTGCTCGGCGCCATGACCTACGGGGTGTCCGACTTCCTCGGCGGGGTCGGGTCGCGGACGGCGCGGCCGATCATGGTCACGGCCATCGCCGCGGTCGTCGGCATCGTGCCGCTCGTGGCCGCAGTCCCCCTGCTGCACGCCCGGTTCACCGGCCACGCGCTCCTGTGGGGGTCGGTCGCCGGGGTCGCGGGCTCCATCGGCGTCCTGCTGCTCTACGCCGCGCTCGCGATCGGGCCGATGAGCGTGCTCTCGCCGGTCACGTCGGTGTTCGCAGCCGTCGTGCCCGTCGTCGTCGGTGTCGTCGCGGGAGTTCGACTCGGGCCGGTGGCGATCGCCGCGATCATCGCCGCCGTCGTGGCCGTCGTGCTCGTCGCCACCTCGGCGAGCGAGTCCTCGACGCCGCTGACCCTCCGCGGCCTCGGGATCGCCGCAGTGTCGGGATGCGGGTTCGGGGTCCTGGTCATCGCCTACGCCCGGACCGACGCAGCGGACGGGATCGCGCCGCTCGTCGTCGCCCGGGTGATCCAGGCGATCGTCATGTGGACGGGCGTGCTCATCGTCGTCGCACGATCACGACGCGCTGCCGCTGCTGCGCCCGCCGGAGCTGAGGGTTCGCGGGATCGCGCACCGCTCCTCCCGGTCCACCGGCGGTTCTGGGTCGTCGTGGTCGCGTGCGGGTGCTTCGACGCGTCCGCGAACGTGTTCATCCAGGCCGCACTGCACGTGTCCGACGATCCGGCGGCGCTGCCCGTGGTCAGCGTGCTGGACGCGCTCTACCCGATCGGGACGATCCTCCTGGCCGCGATCGTGCTGCGGGAGCGGCTGTCGCGCGTGCAGGTCGCGGGCTTGGTGCTCGGGTTCGCGGCGAGTGCGACGCTGGCGCTCGCCTGACGTGGACCGGCGCACGGCGCACCGGCGCTCGCCGGACCGTGCTCGACGCGTCGGTCAGGCAGGCTGCGTCTGCTCGCCAGTGCCTGCGGGCGTGAGCCGGTCGCGCAGGAACTGAACCGTACGGTCGCGGGCCGCGAGTGCGGGATGCCCGGGGACCTCCCGGACCTCGTTGGTGAGCACGGAGTGGGCGTGCGGGCCGAAACCGCCGCTGTTGCCGGGGGACGAGTCGAGCTCGATGACCTCGAAGGCGTCCCCGAGCCGACGCTTGAGTGTCTCGAACCGGGCGCGGGGCACGCTGCCGTCCTCGCTGAACCGCAGGCCGAGTGCACACACCTCGCCCGCGGCGGCACGCGCGGCGATGCGGTCGAACTCGGCCGTCGAGACGGGCCCCGGCGCGAGCTTGCGCGCGCGGCCGAGGGGGAACGGGACCGCGGGCTGACTGAGGACCGATGCCCTGACCGTGTCGTCGATCGCCGCCGCCAGCGCGAAGCCTCCGGTGAAGCACATGCCGATCACGCCGACACCCTTTCCCAGTGTCCGAGCCGCGAGGTCCGCGGCGACGGCGCGCAGGAAGTCGGTCACCGGTCGATGCGCGTTCACCGCGAAGGCGCGGAACTCCGCCGAGACGCACAGTCTGGCGACCACGCCGAGGGTGGAGGCGGGCGTCGCCGACCGATCCGGCTCACCGAAGGGCGATGGGACGACGACGGTGAAGCCGCTGTCGACCAGGTGCTCCGCGAGCCCGAGGACCTCGGGCGTGATCCCCGGGATCTCCGGGATGAGGACGACGCCGGGGCCGGTGCCCTTCTCGAAGCAGTCGTACGTCAGACCACCGCCCGTGAACGGTGAGCGCGTCCATCCGGTGAGGTCGGATCGAGGGGCGGTGCTGGCGGGCATGGCGACTCCTTCGTCGGTGGATGCAGCCTAGGGGGCGGTGCGCGGTGGGGTCCGTGCGGTCACCCGCGCTGCTCGGTCGACCCGCCGCTGCCAGCGCACCGTGCACTTCGTCGCCCGCCACTCACCCGGCGTGCCGGGAGGCCCGACTCCCGTCCTCCGCGCGGCGTCCGCCGATGCCGAAGAACGCCGCGGCCGCGGCCGCCACGGACAGGTCGTGACCGGTGCGCCCGAGGACGAAGGGCGCCCGCTTCGGCCCGGGGACCGTGTGCCCACCCCGGTGGACCGTGACCAGGCGGACGGGCATGCGCCCGTCCTCCCGGTGGTCGACCTGCTCCATCCATGTCGATCCGTGCCCGTCGGAGGGGATCCGGTCCACGACCCCCGGCGTGCTGATGCCGTTGCGCCGGGCGAAGTACGCGGCCGTGTCGCGTGCCGATAGGGCGCTGCCGCCGACCTTGAAGAAGCGCTGTGCCCACGGCTTCATCGCGCCACCGGCGTAGGGCGCGATCGGGTCGGCCGTGCCGTGCACGAGCAGGATCGGGAGCGGCGTCGTGGCAGGTGTCTCGGTGGGGAGCAGGAAATCGTCGCGCGTGGGCATCGTCGCGGCGACGACCGTGACGCCGGCCAGCAGTTCCGGTACCTCGTGCACCAGGCGCATGGCCATTTGGCCGCCGTTCGAGTAGCCGATGACGAACACCCGGTCCGGGTCGATGCCGTGGGTCGCCCCGAGGTCCCGGATCACGGCGCGGACGAACCCGACGTCGTCGATCCCCTCGAGTCGCGCCGGGAACCCGCTCTGCCGTCGGGCGTCGTTCCAGTTCCCGCGGTACCCGTCGAGGTACACGACCACGGCCGTGCCGCTCGCCGCGAACGCGTCGTACATGCCGCCCGTGAAGGCGCGGTGCTTCGCGCCGGTCTGCTTCGACCCGTGCAGGACGAGGACGAGGTCTCGGGCCTGCTGGGCCTCCAGATCGCCCACGATCGTCATCGTCCGCTGCCTGCCGTCCACGTCGATGGTGCTGCGCATGCCCGTCCTCCTCGTGCTCGTGTGCCCTGCTGTGTGCGGTCGGGAACGACGCTAGAGTCTGACATCGTGTCAAGGTCAAGCGAGGTGGGGGCGGCGGATGAACATCGGTGAGCTGAGTGCACGGTCCGGCGTCAGCGCCCGCTCGTTGCGGTACTACGAGCAGCAGGGACTCCTCAGCGCTCGCCGCAGCCCGAACGGCTACCGGACGTACACCGACGACGCCGTCGAGAAGGCGCGGGTCATCCGGACGATGTTCGAGATCGGGTTCTCGCGCGAGGACGTCCGGGCGGTCATCCCCTGCGCGACCGGGCGGCACGACACGGTCGACCGCCGCGCCGTCCGGGGCACGGTCGAGCGGATGCGCGACGACATGTCCGAGCGGATCGACGAGCTCGTCCGGACGCGTGCGGCGTTGACGGAGTTCCTCGAGCGCGGGGTGTGACCGCGCGGCGTGCGACCGCGGGAAGCGACTGCGGGGAGCGACAGCGCGGGGCGCGACAGGGGGGGAGCGACAGCGCGGGCGCGAGATGCGCGCCGGTCCTGACCGCTGACGCCCGACCTACCCCGCCGCCAGCCGCTCCGCCGCCGCCAGGAGCCGCGCCGTGACCGGGTGCGCCGGCCGCCCGAACACCCGATCGGCCGGCCCGGCCTCGACCACCCGCCCGGCGTCGAGCACCAGCACGTCGTCGCTCATCCGCCGCACCGCCGCCAGGTCGTGCGAGACGAAGAGCATCGCCGTCCCGCTCTCGCGCTGCAGCCGCTCGAGCAGCGCGAGCACCGCGTCCTGCACGGTGGCGTCGAGCGCGGTGACGGGTTCGTCGAGGAGCAGCAGGTCCGGTCCGGTCGCCAGGGCCCGGGCGATCGCGAGCCGCTGCCGTTGCCCGCCGGACAGGGTGCGGGGACCGCGGGGCCGGAGCGCGGGGTCGAGGTCGACCCGGCGGAGGGCGGCGTCCACGGCGTCGGCGACGGCACCGGCGGCACGTCGAGCGCGTCCCGCGGTGAGTGCGTCGACGAGCACCCGCTCGACGCTCCATCGCTCGTCGAACGTCGACCCGGGGTCCTGCACGACGGCGGCGATCCGGTGACGACGTGCCCGCCGCGCGGCTTCCGGGAGGGGCGCCCAGGCCGCGCCGTCGAGTCGCACCCGTCCGGTGGCCGGGTCCGTCAGCCCGAGGAGCACCCGGGCGAGTGTCGTCTTGCCCGACCCGGATGCGCCGACGACCCCGAGCGTCCGGCCCCGAGCCAGCGCCAGATCGACGTGCTCGAGCACGCTCCATCCGTCGTACCGAGCGCCGAGGTCCTCACCGACGAGCACCGGCTCACGGGCGGCTGACGGGGCCGGAGGCATGGCGTGCCTGGCAGGACCGGCGCCGACCGCGGGACCGGCGCCGACCGCGGGACCGGCGCCGACCGCGGGACCGGCGCCGACCGCGGGACCGGCGCCGACCGCAGGATCGGCAGGCACCGCGGGATCGGCCGTCGCTGCGGGCGGGGCCGCCATCGCGGAACCGGCGGTCCCACCGACCGGATCGGCAACCTCGGAACCGCAGCGCACCGCGACCCGCGCGTGCTCGGCCGCGGCGACGAGCGCCCGTGTCACGGGATGGCGGGGCGTCCGCAGGACGGAGGCGGTGCGCCCGCTCTCCACGATCCTCCCGTCCGTCATGACGGCGACGCGGTCGGCCCAGCCCGCGACGAGGCCCATGTCGTGCGTGATGAGGAGGAGTCCGGCGCCGGTGTCCCGGACCTGCCGCAGGGTCTCCATGACCGTCACGGCGATCCCCGCGTCGAGTGCGGTGGTGGGCTCGTCGGCGATCACGAGTGTGGGATCACCGACGATCGCGGCGGCGATGAGCGCCCGCTGCCGCATCCCGCCGGACAGGGTGTCGGCGCGCCGTCCGTCGCCGGCGAGCGCGGGGTCGAGACCGACCCGGTCGAGCGTGGCAGCGACCCGGTCCAGCCGCTCGCGCGCAGTGAGTCCGGTGTGGAGGCGGAGGGCGTCGGCGACCTCGCGGCCGACGGGGCGGAGCGGGTCGAGCGCGCCGAGGGCCTCCTGGCCGACGTACCCGACGCGATGGCCGCGGATCCGGCGCCACCGTCGCTCCGACGCGGTCCGCAGGTCCGCGCCGTCGAGTTCGAGCCGTCCCGCGGTGACGCGGGCGCCGGGTGTCGAGAGCCCGAGGAGGGCCCGCGCCGTCACCGACTTGCCCGACCCGGACGGGCCGACGAGCGCGACGCACTCGCCGGGCGCGATGCGGAGGTCCACGCCGCTGACGACGGTCCGGCCGTCGATCGCCACGGCGAGGTCGGTGACGTCGAGGACCGCGAGGACCGCGTCTGGCGTGTCCACGGACGCGCCGCCGGCGACGGGTGACCCGCCCGCGGTCACCGCGGTACCCCGAGTCGGCGGAGGCGACGCCCGAGGACGGTGACCGCGGCCGCGGTGACGACGATCGCGAGCCCCGGGAAGGCGCTCGTCCACGGGGCGGTGTCGAGGTAGGTCCGGCCGTCGGCGAGCATCGCGCCCCACTCCGGCGCCGGCGGCGGGGTCCCGAGGCCGAGGTAGCTCAGGGCCGACGCCCACACGACCGCCTGCCCGACGCCGAGGGTGCCGACGGCGACGATCGGCCACAGCGCGGTCGGCAGCACGTGGTGCACGACGATCCACGTCGGGCGACGACCGAGCAGCACGGCGGTCTCGGCCACGGAGGACGCCCGCGCGGTGCGGACGAGCCCCCGGACGATGCGCCCGTACCCGGGGGCGGTGGCGAACCCGACGGCGATCGTCGCGGGGACCGCACCCGGCCCGGTCACGGTGATGACGACGAGCGCGACGAGCAGGATCGGCAGGGCGAACCCGACCTCGAGCACCCGTCCGACCACGGCGTCGGCGATCCGGCCGCCGAGCCCCGCGACGAGCCCGAGGAGGACCCCGGCGACGCCGCCGACGAGTGTCGCGACGACGCCGACGGTCAGCGAGGCGCGGGTTCCGGCGACCACGCGCGCGAGGACGTCGCGGCCCGACTCATCGGTGCCGAACGGATGGAGCGGGGACGGCGCGAGCAACGCCTGCGCAGGGTGCACCGCCAGCGGGTGGGCGCCGCCGAGTGCGGCCGGCCAGACGGCGGCGAGGACGGCGAGGAGCACCACGACGGCGGCGACGCTCCCGGACGGTCCGAGGGCGCGGACCGTGCGTCGCCATGCGGTACCCGGCGCGCCGACGGTCGCGGGGACGGCATCGTCCACGTCGGCCGCCGGGAGGCCCGGGCCGACGATCCCGGTCACGGAGCGGCCCGCCCCGTGGTCGGCCGGGGAGCACCCGGGCGGGGCCGGCGGGTGCGTCGGACGGACGAGCCGGTCGGTGCCGTGCGGGTCGCCCGCGGGTCGACGACGCGTTCGACGAGGTCCGCGACCGCGAGCACCACGACGTACGCGAGGGCGGACACGAGCGCGATCCCGGCGACCAGGGGCATGTCCCGCTCGGTCACGGCGCCGACGAGACTCCGTCCGATGCCGGGGAGTGCGAACACGGACTCGACGACGACCGCGCCGGACACGAGCGACCCGAAGGCCCAGGCGCTCAGGGCGATCCCCGGCAACGCCGCGTGCCGCAGCAGGTGCCGGGAGAACAGGCCGACGGGGGACTCGCCTCGCGCTCGCGCCGCGAGGGCGAACGCGGACCGCTCGGCGTCGAGCACACCGTCGCGGATCGTCTGCGCCAGGTAGCCGGCCACGGGGACCGCGACCGTGACGGCCGGGAGCACCCATCCACCGACCGTGCCGTCGCTCACCGCGGGGGCCCATCCGAGCCCGGTCGCGAACACGACGATGAGCACGCTGCCGAGCCAGAAGTGCGGCGTCACGCTCGCCGCGACCGCGATCCCCGACGTCAGGGCGGCGGCGATCCGCCCACGACGGGTCGACCACCACGCGGCGACGACGGCCAACGCCCACGCGACGACGAGTCCGGCGAGCGCGAGCGTCAGGGTGACCGGGAGCTCCTGGGCGAGCAGGGCGGCGACCGGTGTGTGGAAGGTGTACGAGTCGCCGAGCCGCCCGGTGGCCAGCCGTCCGAGGAACACCGCGTACTGCACGACGACGGGGCGGTCGAGCCCGTACTCGGCGCGGACGTGCGCGACCGCGGCGGCCGAGGCCTGCGATCCGGGCCCGCCGAGGATCGCCTGCGCGGGGTCGCCGGGGATTGCACGGATCGCGACGAACACGATCGTCGCCACGGCCCAGAGGACGACGACCGCCCCGACGACCCGGCGCGCCAGCCAGGCCGCGGCGGTGCCGAGCCGGACCCGGGGAACGGGGTCGGGCCTCCCGGCCGGAGCGGCCGGACCGGCCGGAGCGGCCGGAGCGGCCGGACCGGTCGCGCCGTCCGTCAGTGGTCGATCCACGCGGTCCCGAAGTCCGGGGTGCTCACCGACGTGGTCGTGATGCCGTGGACGCTCGACCGGTACAGGAACTGGTTCTGCTGGTCGTACAGCGGCAGCACGGTGCGGCTCGTGAGGATCCGGTGCTGCGCCTCGGCGTAGAGCGTGGACCGCGTGGTCGGGTCCGTCGTGCGGGCGGCCTGTTCGAGCTCGGCGTCGAGCTGGGGCTCGGACAGCTGCGCGAGGTTCGCGAAGTACCCGGACGGCGCGGGCGTGATGCTCGCGCTGTCGTACAGGATCCGGAGCACGTCCGGGCCGACCTTCGTGTACGGGGCACTGACCACGTCGTAGTGGTTCGCGGCGAGTGCGGCGTACCAGCTGGACAGGTCGAGCTGTTCGATGCGGACGTCGAAGCCGACGGCCTTCTCGGACGCCTGGATCTGCTGGAAGAGGCTGCGCTCGGCCGGGATCGACTGGTTCGTCGACACCGGGAACGTGACGGTGAGCCGCTGGCCGTCCTTCGTGCGGACGCCGTCCGACCCGACCTTCCAGCCGTCCGCGTCGAGCAGGCGCTTCGCGGTTGCGGGCGAGGAACCGAACAGCCGCTTGTCGCTCACGGCGAGCGGCTCGACGCTCGACAGGACGGAGTACGACCGCTTCGCCGTGCCGAGGAACAGGGAGCGGATGCCCGGATCGATCTGCGCGCCGGCGATGAACGCCTTGCGCACCTGCTCGTCGCGGAACACCCCGTGGCCGGAGTTGAGCTCGAGCCGGTTCGAGGCGCCGGGCCGCGGGGCGTCGAGGTCACGGATGCTCCCCGTCGAGCTCGCCGCGTGCAGCTGGTCGGGCTGGGCGTTGTCGATGACGTCGACCTGGCCGGACTTCAGCGCCGCGTAGCGCGAGGTCGAGTCGGGCAGGAACCGCCAGGTGATCCCGGACAGCCGGGGCTTCGTGCTCGAGTTCCCGAGCGGCGTGAAGTGCGTGTTCCGGGTGAGGCTGACGTGGTCGCCGTGCACCCACTTCGTCACCATGAACGGACCCGTCCCCACCGGGCTGGCGCAGTTGGTCGCCTGCGAGCGGGCCAGCGCCTTCGGCGACTCGATCCCCACCCACGGCTGCGACAGCGACTCGAGCAGGGCGCTGTCCGGGCGGCTGAGGCGCAGCGTCACCGTGTGGGCGTCGGTCGCGGTCGCCGTCGCGATCGCGCCGAGGGCCAGGTACCCGGTGCTCGACGCCGTCGCCGGGTCCTGCACGTGCTCGATGTTCCGGACGACGGCGGCCGCGTCGAACGGCGTCCCGTCGCTGAACGTGACGCCCTCGCGCAGGTGGAAGGTCCAGGTGCGGCCGTCGCTGCTCGTGGTCCAGCTCGTCGCGAGGGCGGGCTGCGCCTTCCGGTCGCTGCCCATGGTGACGAGCTCCTCGATGTACTGCGACGCGAGGAGCGCCTGCGGGTAGTTGCCACCGACGTGCGGATCGAGGCAGGTCGGTTCGGCGTCGCCGGACGCGTACACGAGCGTCCCGCCGTGCGTGGGCGTGCTGCTGGCGCTCGGGCTCCCGCCGGAACACGCGGCGACGGCCAGGAGGACCGCGGTCGCGCCCGCCACGGTCGTCGCGGTGCGCGCGACGCGCTTCGAGCGGGTGCGGATCAGCGGGGGAGCGACCGCGGCGCGAACGGCGGAGGCGATTTTGTGTACCGGGTCCAAGAACATGTCCGGGTGAGTCTAGCGGTTGAATGGGGGCATGGCCGATCCGGAGGACCCACAGGCGGAGCGTGTGCGCCGAGCCGGCCGCCCGCGGCGCTCCTCGGCAGTGGTGCTCGCCGACGCCGCCGCCGAGCTCTTCCTCGAGCAGGGGTACGCCGGCACGACGGTCGACCACATCGCACAGCGTGCCGGGGTGAGCCGCGCCACGTTCTTCAACTACTTCGCCGCGAAGTCCGACGTCATGTGGCTGGAGCTCGACGAGGCCGTGGGCGAGATCCCCGCGCTCCTCCGCGTGTCCGAGGAGCGCTCGCCGGTCCGGGCCGTCGAGGACGCCCTGCTCGCCGCGGCCCGGCGGCACGACCCCCAGCGGGTGCCGTGGTCGATCGCCCAGGCCGAGGTCATGCGGATCGGCCCCGAGCTGGTGCAGAGCGCCGCGGCCCGGATCATGGGGCAGCACAGTGCGGTCGCCGCATTCGTCGCCGACCGCACGGGCGAGCGTCCGAGCGGGTTGTGGCCCCAGACGGTCAGCGGCGCGATGCTCGGCGCGGCGGCCGCGGCGTTCGGGGTGTGGGTCGCCGACGGGGTCGGGCGTGGACCCCTCGTCGAGTACGTGGCCGCGGCGCTGACCCCCGTCGCCGCGGGACTCGACGCGCGGTAGCACGCCCGCTGGACCCGTCCGGCGTCCGCTCGGGATCGTCCGGTGCTCCCTCGCCCCAGGTCGGCGCTCAGACGGCCACGGCGACCGGTCGTCGGTGCCGACGCGCGAGCCCCGCGCCCGCCCAGCGGTCCCCGGCGACCGCGAGCGCGAGGAGCGTCACGGCGGCCACCGCGAACGGTACCGGTCCGGTGTGCGGGAACCCCCACTGCACGAGCAACGGCCAGTGGAACACGTACAGCCCGTACGAGATCGACGCCAGGAACGCGGACGGCGCCGCGACGCGGGCCAGGCCCCGGCCGAGCGCAGCGGCGAGGGCGGGCCGTGCCCGCAGCGTCGGCGCCACGACCGCGACGAGCGTCACCAGGGCCGTGGCCACACCGAAGTGCCGGACCATGAGCAGCGGGTAGGCAGCGAACCCGCCGCCGGTGCCCAGACGGAGTGTCGTGCCCACGGCGAGCGCCGTGAGCGCCGTGAGCCAGAGCAGCTCCGGAGCGAGCGCGCGCGGACCGACCCGGTCCTGGAGGAACGCACGCGCCATCGCCGCGCCGGCCCACCACACGAGCAGGTACGCGAGCACGAGCACGGCGTGCCCGGGGTGCACCCTGTAGGCCGCGAACGCCGCGAGCGACACCGCGCCGACGAGGTGGGGGGTCAGTCGCGGCCACCGGTGCAGTGCCGACGCGAGGAGCGGGAACACCAGGTAGAACGCGATCTCGTACGACAGCGACCACAGGGCGAGGTTGTGGAACGGCGGGTCGACGATGACCCCCGGCTTCAGCGCCCCGTTGTCCTGCAGCGCCACGAGGGTGCCGAGGACCTGCCCGGGGTGGAACTCGGCCACGAGGTCGCGGTCCGCCGCCGCGACCCCGATCGACAGCACCAGTGCGAGCACGAGCGGCGGGTAGATCCGACGGAGACGCCGGAACAGGTACGCGCCGACCCCGCCGCGCCGGTCGAACTCGTTGGCGTACACGACGAATCCGCTGAGCAGGAAGAAGACCATGACGGCCTCCTGCCCGAACGCGAACACGTCGCGCAGGACCACGGGTCCGCCGTAGGCGTTGACCGACACGAGGTGGTGGGCGACGACCTCGAGCGCCGCGAGTCCGCGCACCGCGTCGAGGAACACCCGCAGGCCGCGGGGGAGTGCCGGTCGCGCCATCGGGACCTCCCGTCCGTCGACGCTGATGGTCCTCGGGGGCCGGTGGGGCGGTTCCCAGCCCCTGGGACGGTCGTGGAGGCCCGGTCAGGCGCGGAGGGTGCGCCCGTCGCCCGTGGCGACCTCCTCGAGGGTGCCGTCCTCGACGATCTCCGGCACGTCGCCGTCGTTGTCCGGCACCAGGCTCGCGTCGCCCGGCTGCGAGAGCGTGAGCACGGCCTCCTCGATGTAGGGGCTCGACTCGAGCTGTTCCTCGACCGCACGCAGCCGGAGCGCGACCTGCTCCTCGCGCTCGTTGCCCGCCATGTCGATCGCCGCGACGAGGTACACCCGGCTCGGCCCGACGAACTCGAGGTGCAGGTACGTCACACGCTCCACCTCGGGCTTGCGGAGGATCTCCGCGAGCACCGCGTCCTCGAGCTCGGGCGACGTCGACTCCCCGATGAGGAACCGCCGGTTCCGGTCGATGAGCACCACCGCGACCACGCCGAGCAGCACCCCGACGGCGATCGAGCCGAGCGCGTCCCACACGGCCGACCCGGTCAGCTGGTGCAGGAGCAGGCCGAGGAACGCGAGGACGAGACCGACGAGTGCCGCCGAGTCCTCGGCGAACACCGCGCGGAGCGTCGGGTTCGAGGACTGGAGCACGTGCCGGAGGATCGGCACCCGGCGTCGGGTCGCCGCGCCGTGGGCCTGCCGGAACGCCTGCAGGAAGCTCGTGCCCTCGAGGCACGCGGAGACCGCGAGCACGATGTAGCCGATGAGGACGTCGCGCGGCGGTTCGTCCGAGGTCAGCTCGCTGATCCCGTGGTAGATCGACACGATCGCGCCGGCCGTGAACAGCCCGAACGCCGCGAACATCGACCAGATGTAGGTCTCGCGGCCGTAGCCGAGCGGGTGGTCGGCGTCGCGCTGCTTGGCGCCCCGGCGCTCGGCGATGAGCAGGAAGATCTCGTTGCCGGTGTCCGCCCACGAGTGCGCCGCCTCGGCGACCATCGACGCCGAACCGGTCAACAACGACGCGAACGTCTTGGCGAGGGCCACGAGCAGGTTCGCGGCGAAGGCGATGACGACCGTGAGCAGGCTCTCGGGCTTCGGGGCGCCCGAGGCCGCCGCGTCCGGGTGGTTCGTGCTCTTGCGGTCCTCGGTCGCGTCGCTCACCATGCCCCCAGTCTGCTCCGCGGGCGGTACGATCGTCCCAGCGGCGTCGATCCGGCCATCACCGGGGAGCCTTCGGAAGAACACCATCCGTCCTCCGCGAGCGTCCCCGGGCGCGAGCGGGAGTCGGGCGGCCACTAGAACCGAACGGGTCGGGTCCGTCACAGCCTGAGCAACGAGCGGTGGTCCGCGCGACGGGAGCAGTGCCTCCCGGCCGTGGCCGCAAGCGAGGTGGTACCGCGCCGCCGGGTCGAGTCGACCGGGTGGCGTCCTCGTCGACAGCACGCACACGACCACTCGCCGAGGACCAGATGCGCTACCCCTTGAACGACCCGGACGCCGCCGGCGTCACCCCGTCCCCCTCGTTCCCCGAGGTCGAGCGCGGCGTCCTCGCCTTCTGGCAGCGCGACGACACGTTCCGGGCGTCGGTCGAGCAGCGGCAGGGCTGCGACGAGTGGGTGTTCTACGACGGCCCGCCGTTCGCGAACGGACTCCCGCACTACGGGCACCTGCTCACCGGCTACGCCAAGGACGTCTTCCCGCGGTTCCAGACGATGCGCGGCAAGCAGGTGCACCGCCGCTTCGGGTGGGACACCCACGGGCTGCCGGCCGAACTCGAGGCCATGCGCCAGCTCGGCATCACCGAGAAGCACGAGATCGACGACATGGGCATCGACGTGTTCAACGCGGCGGCGCGTCGGTCCGTGCTCCAGTACACCGACGAATGGCGCGACTACGTCACCCGCCAGGCACGCTGGGTCGACTTCGACGACGACTACAAGACGCTCGACGTCACGTTCATGGAGAGCGTGCTGTGGGCGTTCAGGTCCCTCTGGGACAAGGGCCTGGCGTACGAGGGCTTCCGCGTGCTGCCCTACTGCTGGAACGACCAGACGCCGCTGTCGAACCACGAGCTCCGCATGGACGACGACGTCTACCAGCAGCGCCAGGACCAGTCGGTGACCGTCGCGTTCCCGTTCACCGGCGCCCGCGCCGAGGAGCTGGGGCTCTCGGGCGTCCGCGCGCTCGCGTGGACGACGACGCCGTGGACCCTGCCGACGAACGCGGCGCTCGCCGTGGGACCCGCCATCGAGTACGTGGTCGTGCCGGCCGGTCCGGACGGCGCGGCCGACGGGACCGCGGCAGGCACCGCGTTGTTCCTGCTCGCCGGCGACACGCTCGCCGCGTACGCCAAGGACCTCGGCTACGGCTCCGCCGAGGAGGCCCGTGCCGCGGTCACCCGCACCGTCACCGGTGCCGAGCTCGACGGCGTCGCGTACGAGCGGCTGTGGGACTTCTACGTCGACGTCGAGGGCATGGAGAACGCCTGGCAGGTGCTCGTCGCCGAGTACGTCGCCACGGGCGAGGGCACGGGCATCGTGCACCAGGCACCGGCCTACGGCGAGGACGACCAGGCCGTCTGCTCGGCGGCGGGCATCCCGACGATCCTCTCCCTCGACGACGGCGGGCTGTTCCTGCCGCAGGTGGACCTCGTCGCGGGCCAGCTGTGGTCCGACGCGAACAAGCCGCTGACGCAGGAGCTCCGCGCGATGGGTCGCCTGCTCCGGGTCGCCTCGTACGAGCACAGCTACCCGCACTGCTGGCGCTGCCGGAACCCGCTCATCTACAAGGCCGTGTCGAGCTGGTTCATCCGGGTCACGGATTTCCGGGAGCGCATGGGCGAGCTCAACGAGCAGATCACCTGGGTGCCCGAGAACGTCAAGGACGGCCAGTTCGGCAAGTGGGTCGAGGGCGCTCGTGACTGGTCGATCTCGCGCAACCGGTACTGGGGTTCGCCGATCCCGGTGTGGAAGAGCGACGACCCCGCGTACCCGCGCGTCGACGTGTACGGATCCCTCGCCGACCTCGAACGCGACTTCGGGCGCCTGCCCCTGAACGACGCCGGCGAGCCGGACCTGCACCGCCCGTTCATCGACGAGCTGACGAGGCCGAACCCCGACGACCCGACCGGCCGCTCCACGATGCGCCGGATCACCGACGTGTTCGACGTCTGGTTCGACTCCGGGTCGATGCCGTACGCCCAGGTGCACTACCCCTTCGAGAACCGCGAGTGGTTCGACACCCACAACCCGGCCGACTTCATCGTCGAGTACATCGGACAGACGCGCGGCTGGTTCTACGTCATGCACGCGCTGGCGACGGCCCTGTTCGACCGTCCGGCGTTCTCGAACGTCATCAGCCACGGCATCGTGCTCGGGTCCGACGGCCAGAAGATGTCGAAGAGCCGGCGGAACTACCCCGATGTCAACGAGGTCTTCGACCGCGACGGCGCCGACGCCATGCGGTGGTTCCTCATGTCGTCCTCGGTGATCCGCGGTGGGAACCTCGTCGTCACCGAAGAGGGGATCCGCCAGGGCGTCCGCGAGTTCCTGCTGCCCCTCTGGTCGACGTACTACTTCTTCACCCTCTACGCGAACGCGTCGGGGGACGGCGGGTACCACGCCACCTGGCGCACCGACTCGACGGACGTGCTCGACCGGTACCTGCTCGCGCGCACCCGGCAGCTCGTGCTCGACGTCACGGCGCACCTCGAGGCCCTCGACACCCCGCTGGCCACCCTCGCGGTCCGCGACTTCGCCGACGTCCTCACGAACTGGTACGTCCGGCGGTCCCGTGACAAGTTCTGGGCGGGTGCCGGGTCCTCGGACGCTGCCCGCGATGCCTTCGACACGCTGTACACGGTCCTCGAGACCCTGACGCGCGTCGCTGCGCCGCTCGCGCCGCTCGTCGCGGACGAGGTCTGGAGGGGCCTCACCGGTGGGCGCAGCGTCCACCTCGAGGACTGGCCGGACGCCGAGGCGTTCCCCGCCGACGACGCCCTCGTCGCCGCGATGGACCGCGTCCGCGACGTCGCGTCGAAGGGCCTCGCGCTCCGCAAGGCGACCGGCAAGCGGGTCCGTCTGCCGCTCGCGACCCTGACCGTCGTCACCGCGGATCCCGCCGGGCTCGAGCCGTTCGCCGACATCCTCCGCGACGAGCTGAACGTCAAGCGCGTCGTGCTCGAGCAGCAAGCCGAGCAGTCGCTGGCGCAGTACGGCATCGAGCGGAAGCTCACGGTGAACGCCCGTGCCGCGGGTCCCCGCATCGGCAAGCTCGTGCAGCAGGTGATCCCGGCGGCCAAGCGCGGTGACTGGTCCGCCACCGCCGACGGCGTCACGGTCGGCGGCGTCGACCTGGTCGAGGGGGAGTACACGCTCGACCTCACCGTGGCCGACCCGACGAGCGCGGTGGCGTTCCTCGAGGGCAGTGGCTTCGTCGTGCTCGACACCGTGACGACCCCGGAGCTGGAGGCCGAGGGCCTGGCCCGCGACGTCGTGCGTGCGGTGCAGCAGGCGCGTCGGGACGCCGGGCTCGACGTCAGCGACCGCATCGTCCTGCGCCTCGAGGCCGATGAGGCTGCGAGCAGCGCGATCGAGGCGCACCATGGACTCATCGCGCAGGAGACCTTGAGCAGCCGGCTCGAGCAGGTCGTCTCCGCGCTGGACGACGACGACCCCGGCGTCGAGCACGTCGGCGACGGCGCGCTCGTCCGGGTGGAGGTGACCCGCGTTGGCTGAGATCGGCAACGGTACGAACCCCTACGGCGACGACGACGCGTACGACGAGGACGGCGAGCCCGTCGCCGGGACTCCACGTCCGGTGACGGCGGGCGTCCCCGTGCCGCACGGGCCCGAGGACGACGGCGTCGCCCAGGTCGAGTCGGAGCTGTACGCCCGCATCGGGGAACAAGCCCCCGAGCGTCGGCTGGCCGCGACCCGGCGTGCCGTCGAGCTGCTCGGCGACCCGCAGCACGCGTTCCCGGTCATCCACATCACCGGCACGAACGGCAAGACGTCGACCGCCCGGATGATCGAGAGCATCGTGCGCGCGCACGGGCTCCGCACCGGACTCATGACGAGCCCGCACCTCGTGTCCATCCGAGAGCGCATCGTCATCGACGGCGAGCCCATCCGGCCCGAGTCGTTCGTCGAGAACTGGCGCGACATCCAGCCGTACCTGACCATGACCGACGACGAGCTCCGCGCCGCCGGACAGCAGCCGCTCACGTTCTTCGAGGCGCTCACGGTCCTCGCGATCGCGTGCTTCGCGGACGCGCCGGTCGACGTCGCCGTGATCGAGGTCGGCATGGGCGGGGAATGGGACTCCACGAACGTGGTCGACGGCCAGGTGGCGGTGTTCACCCCGATCGCGATCGACCACGCCAAGCAGCTCGGCAACACCGTGGCCGAGATCGCCCGGACCAAGGCCGGGATCATCAAGCCCTCGGCGGCGGTCGTCAGCGCGCGGCAGACGCCGGAGGCCCTGGGAGAGCTCGAGCGTGCGGCGGCCCTGAGCGAGGCGACGCTCGCCGTCGAGGCGACCTCCGGTCCGAACGGCGGCTTCCGCGTGCTGTCGGACACCCCGGCCGTCGGCGGTCAGCTCGTCAGCGTCCAGGGCGTCGCCGGACGGTACGACGACCTGTTCGTGCCGCTCTTCGGTGCCCACCAGGCCGAGAACGCCGCGGTGGCGATCGCCGCCGTCGAGTCGTTCCTCGGTCGCGGATCGCAGCCCCTCGACGAGGACGTCCTCAGCGAGGGCCTCGCGGCAGCGACGTCGCCCGGCCGTCTCCAGCCGATCGCCCAGCAGCCGACCGTGGTCGTCGACGCCGCACACAACCCGCACGGCGCCCGGGCCCTGGCCGAGGCCCTGCCCGTCGCGTTCCCGTCCGACCACGTGGTCGGCGTGCTCGGCGTCCTCGCCGACAAGGACGCCCGCGGCATCGTTCGCGCGCTCAAGGACGTCGTGGCCACGTTCGTCGTCACGCAACCGCCCGGTCCCAGGGCCCTCGACGCCGACGCGTTCGCCGCGATCGTCGTCGACGAGGTCGGCCCGGATCGGCTGGTCGTCGAGCCCGACGTCGAGGCCGCCCTGGCCGAGGCACGGACCCTCGCCGAGGACGCCGACGCCGAGGCGGACCTGGCCGAGGGGGAGCCGGGCGCCATGGTCCTCGTCGCGGGCTCCATCGTGCTGATCGGCCGGGTCATGGACCTGGTCCACGGCGAAGGCGAGTCGGCATGACGGACGCTCCCCGCACCTCCCCGCCGGCCCGCGGCACACGGATGCGGCGTCCCCGCCCCCCGCGCGGCGCCCGCGAGAGCCTGCTGTCGATCGTCCTCGTGCTCGAGGCCGTCGTGTTCTTCTTCCCGATGCTCGTCGTGTTCGGCAAACACGAGCTCCCGCCGGCCGCGGCGTTCGGCGGCGGTCTCGGCTTCATGGTCGTGCTCGCCATCGCCTCCCGGCTGACCGGTCGCCCCGCCGGTGTAGGGTTCGGATGGCTGCTGCAGGCGGCCATCATCGCCACCGGCTTCGTGGAACCGTTCATGTTCGTCGTGGGCGCCATGTTCCTGGCGTTCTGGATCTACTGCTTCGTCAAGGGTGGTCAGCTCGACCGGACGAATGCGGCCCGCGCGGCGGCCCTCGGCGAGGACCCCGCACCGGGCACCGACGCCGGCGCCTGACCGTCGCCGCCGCACACCGACCACATCCACCCCCGAACCCAGGGAGCAATGCGTGTCCGACCTCGAAGAGACCCTCGTCCTCGTCAAGCCCGACGGCGTCGCCCGACAGCTGACCGGGGAGATCCTCCGCCGCATCGAGGCGAAGGGCTACGAGATCGTCGACCTGAAGATGCTGACGGCGTCCCGTGACCTGCTCAGCGCCCACTACGAGGAGCACCAGGGCAAGCCGTTCTTCGAGCCCCTCGTCGAGTTCATGGAGTCCGGGCCGATCGTCGCCGTCCGCGTCACGGGCAACGGCGTGATCGCCGGCTTCCGCTCGCTCGCGGGCACCACCGATCCGACCTCGGCCGCGCCGGGCACGATCCGCGGCGACCTCGGGCGCGACTGGGGTCTCAAGGTGCAGCAGAACCTCGTGCACGGCAGCGACTCGCCCGAGTCCGCCGCGCGCGAGCTCGGTCTCTGGTTCGCCTGACCCGCTGTTCCGCGTCTTCCCGACAGGCCCGTCGTCGTCCGACAACGGGCCTGTCGCCGTCTCCGCACGCACACGATGCGCGGGCATCTGACGACGTCACCCCTGTCGTCCGACACCCGCGCCGTCGAGACGAGCACCCGCACCGCGCGTGACCGGGAGGCCCGACACCACCCCGGGGAGCGAGCGGACACCCGAGGCGGAACGACGACGGGCCGCCCCCATCGGGACGGCCCGTCGTCGCACGGCTGACGGTCGCCGCGGGGCTGGCCCGCGGCGACCGTGCGATCAGCCCGCCGAGGGCGTGGCGGTCGGCGTCGCGGTCGAGCTGCCCGACGAACCCACGGCCTGTTCGGCGACCTGCTCCACGAACGACGAGAACGCCGACGTGTCGGTCAGCGACCCGGTGTACTGCTGCCCGTTGACGAGGACGAGCGGGGTGCCGGTGAGCTTCTTGACGTCGGAGTTCGGGATCTTGTCGTTGAGCGTCCGGTTCGTGACGTCGGCGACCCACCCCTTGAACGTGCCGTTGTGGATGCAGCTCGGGATGTTCTCGTTCGTCGCGCCAGCGGCCTTGACGAGGCGGACGATCTGGTCGTCGGTCAGGCCCTTGGTCTGCTCGCTCGGTTGCTTCTTGTAGAAGCGCTGGTTCACGGCGAGGAACTTGTTCGGCTCGTAGTTCGCGACACAGGCGGCGGCGTTGGTGGCGCGGGTCGAGTACTTGGTGCCGAGGGAGCTCGCGTCGAGCAGCGCGAACGGATGGAGCTCGAGCGTGGCGTACCCGGCGGTGACCCACTGCTTGATCTGGGTCATGTTCGTCGTCTCGAACTGGTTGCAGTACGGGCACATGTAGTCCTCGTAGATCACGACGTTGATCGTGTCCTTGTGGGCTGCCGTCTTGGTGGCCGTCGGCTCGGCGCCGGCCTTCGTCGCACCCGTGGTGACCGCGGTGATCGACTTGCCGTTGCCGTGCAGGAGGATGCCGTCGCTCGCCATGTTCTTGGGGCCGGGGCCCGCGGGCTGGATCGAGTTCACGACGACGAGCACGACGATCGCGGCGACGGCCAGCACGGCGAGGCCGATGCCGCCCTGCAGGAACAGCCGGTTGCGGCGTCTGCGCTGTTGTTCTCGCTCGCGCATCGCCCGCGCGTGCTCGCGGGCTGCTTCGCGCCGTGCCTTCTTGGAGGAGTTGTCGCCTGCGGTGCTCATCGGCAACAACCGTAACGGGTGCTGGAGGGGGTCGAGCGCGGCTCGGCTGACAAACCTCCCAGAAGTGCGTGACGCGTCATCGACGCCGGTGCGCGGGGCGTCGACATCAGGCCGGCGTCGCGGTGCGGACCGGTCGTACGCGATCAGAAGAGGATGGCCCGCAGCGTCGGGAACATGATGAGGATCACGAGGACGATCACGACGTAGTTGACGAGCACGATGAGCCAGGAGAACGGGAGGACCGCCTGGCCGATCCGATGTCCGCGTTCGCCGAGGTTCCCCCGCGCCAGGTTCCAGCACGTGAACACCCAGAACATCGGGATCGTCATGGACCAGACGAGCATGCACCAGGGGCAGAGCGCACCGATCGACCACACCGTCTGCGTGAAGAGCCACGTCACGAACACCCAGGCCAGGAACACCCCGGCGTTGAACGCCACCCAGAACCAGCGGGCCGCGACGACGCCGGCCAACAGCATCACCGCGACGGCGATCGGTGCCACGAACCCCGAGACGCCGAGGATCGGGTTCGGGAACCCGAACAGATGTGCCTGGTGGCTCGCCATGACGTTCGAGCAGCTGATGAAGGGGTTGACGTCGCATCCCAGTGCCTGCTTGGGGTGTTCCAGCAGTTGGTACTCGTCGACGACGAGCCGGAAGGCGCCGTACAACCCGCCCGCCCCGGTGACGAGGAGGAACACGGCCATGGCCACGGGTGGACGACGGAGGGCTTCGCGGGACGTCACGAGCGCCATCATCGCATGCACGTTCGGCGTTCCCATGGGCGGGCGTGCGATAATCGATGGGTCGACGGTCCCGTACCGCCGATGACGAAGAGCTTTCCGGGCCCGGTGCCCGGACAACGAAGCGCCGTGAGAGGGCGCGCGCGACCGTGGTGCTGCCCCGTACGGAGCGGCACCGGCCGCTTGGAGCGAGCGCGGGGGCGTAGTCGCCGCCCGCCGAGGATTCCCGCCGGTCACATGCTGACCAGGCCGGGCTGAGGAGTGCACCAGTCGATGGTGGAGCAGAACGACAACAACAACGAAGACGGTACGAAGCGCCGCGGGCGCCTGTTCGGCAGCCGCCGGGCACGGTCCCACGGACCGGACGACCACGTCGCCGACCGGGAGGCCCGGGCGACGCCCGTCACGCCGCCCGCGTCCGACGCGGAGGACCCCGGCGAGCTCTCGGCACCGGTGGCGTCGATCGACGCCCCGGACGCCGCGCGCGTCGTCGTCGACGAGGGCGACTCGGTGACCTCCGCGGTCGACGAGGCCGCGCAGGTGACGACGGTGATCGACGAGGCCGCGCAGGTGACGACGGTGGTCGACGAGGCCGTGTCGGTGACGACGATGGTCGACGCGGTCGCGACGGCGACGGAGGCGGTGCCCCTCGGCCTCGCTGAGGACACGGCAGCCGACCTCGCCCCGGAGGCGACGGGGTCGGTTGTCACCGATCTGCCGGATGCGGAGCCCACCGGCGCCGGGCAGCCGGAGGCCGAGCCGTCGACGGCTGAGGAGTCCGCGGGCGAACCCGCCCCGACGTACCCGGTCGCGACGAGCACGACGAGCCTCATCTTCCATGCGCCCGTGCTGCCGGACCTGCCCGAGCGGTTCCAGCCGGACGACGAGCCGGACCGCGACCGCGACCGCGACCGTGACCGCGACCGTGACCGCGACCTCGTCGAGTCGCCGAGCACCCGCCGTCGATCGCGTCGTCGCGGGGCCGCCGCGCAGGACGACCAGCAGGCCGACGACTCGGGCGTGCAGCAGCAGCGGCAGCCCAAGCAGAAGCGCGAGCCGGAGCTCATCACCGAGCCGCAGCGCATCAAGGGGTCGACCCGGCTCGAGGCGAAGAAGCAGCGTCGCCGTGACGGCCGTGACGCCGGTCGCCGCCGTCAGGTCATCACCGAGGACGAGTTCCTCGCCCGCCGCGAGAGCGTCGACCGCCAGATGATCGTCCGCTCGCAGGCGGACCGCATCGAGATCGGCGTGCTCGAGGACGGCGTCCTCGCGGAGCACTACGTCACGAAGAACCACAACGTCTCGCTCATCGGGAACGTCTACCTCGGCAAGGTGCAGAACGTGTTGCCGAGCATGGAGGCCGCGTTCGTGGACATCGGCCGCGGGCGGAACGCGGTGCTGTACTCGGGCGAGGTCGACTGGGACTCCGTCGAGACGGGCAACCAGCCCCGCCGCATCGAGCTCGCGCTCAAGCCCGGCGACAAGGTCCTCGTGCAGGTGACGAAGGACCCGGTCGGCCACAAGGGCGCCCGCCTGACGAGCCAGATCTCGCTCCCGGGGCGCTACCTGGTCTACGTGCCGAACGGCTCGATGAACGGGATCTCGCGCAAGCTGCCCGACACCGAGCGCGCGCGCCTCAAGAAGATCCTCAAGGAGGTCCTGCCGGAGCACGCGGGTGTCATCGTGCGCACCGCGGCCGAGGGAGCGACCGAGGAGCAGCTCACGCGCGACGTCACCCGGCTCACGAGCCAGTGGGAGGTGATCCAGAACAAGGTGCAGAACGGCCAGGCGCCGGTGCTGCTCCACAGCGAGCCCGACCTCCTCGTCAAGATCGTGCGCGACGTCTTCAACGAGGACTTCTCGAAGCTGATCATCGACGGTGATGCCGCCCGCGCCGTCATCGACGAGTACCTCTCCGCGGTGGCGCCGGACCTCAAGGACCGCGTCGAGCTCTACGAGGGCCCCGACTCGTTCGAGGAGCACCGGCTCAACGAGCAGATCGAGAAGGCTCTGGACCGCAAGGTCTGGCTGCCGTCCGGCGGCTCACTGGTGATCGACCGTACCGAGGCGATGACCGTGGTCGACGTCAACACGGGCAAGTTCGTCGGGTCCGGGGGCAACCTCGAGGAGACCGTCACGAAGAACAACCTCGAGGCGGCCGAGGAGATCGTGCGTCAGCTCCGACTGCGCGACATCGGCGGCATCATTGTGGTCGACTTCATCGACATGGTGCTCGAGTCCAACCGCGATCTCGTGCTCCGCCGTCTCGTCGAGTGCCTGAGCCGTGACCGGACGAAGCACCAGGTCGCCGAGGTCACCTCGCTCGGCCTCGTGCAGATGACCCGCAAGAAGATCGGCGTCGGCCTGCAGGAGTCGTTCGCCGAGGTGAACGCCAAGGTCAACGACAACACGAACGAGTCCTCGCCGAAGGGTGGCCGGAGCGGTCGCAAGGGCCGGGGCAACGGCGGTGGCCAGGGCAACGGCAACGGCAGCGGCAACGGCAGCGGCAACGGCCAGCAGTCGTCGCAGCAGGCGCACCAGATCACCGAGGACGTCAAGAACGCACTCTCGCGGATCGCCGCATCGACCATCCCGCACGACGACGCCGCTGCCACGGCCGCGAGCGGCACCGCGCCGACGAGCGCGAGCCAGCTCGAGGAGGCTCTGGACAGCGCCAGCGGAGCCACACCGGGTGAGGCCGACGCCGGTACGGGGACGACGCGATCGCAGCGCCGCTCCCGTCGCGGGGACCGGAACGAGCGCGGCGATCGGAACGAGCGTGCCGACCGGAACGAGCGTGCCGACCGGGAGGAGCGCACCGAGCGCACCGAGCACGCTCCGTCCGCCGACGCGACCGTGGAGCAGCCGACCGAGGTGACACGGCAGCAGCCCGCAGCGCCGCACGAACCGGCGACGCCCGAACCGGTGTCGGCGACCCGTGAGCCGGCGTCGACGGGGTCTCGTCGGGTGAGCACGACGGCGACCGTGTCCCCGACCGAGTCCGTCGCGATCCTCGACATCCCGCTCTCCGCGGCGCCGGTCCGGCAGCCCCGGCCGGTGAGCACCGAGGCGGCCGAGTCCCTCCTGGACTCCGTCCTCCAGGCGCTCCCCGAGCCGAAGCAGCCCGGCCAGGGGCGCAACCGGTCCCGCAGGGTGACGTCGGGGAGCATCAGCGCACCCGCGACGACCAGCGGCGCAACCGACGCCGGCGGTGCTGACGACGCGGGCGACCCCGACGGCGGGCCGGTCATCCTCGGGCGGTGACCGCAGCGCGGGACTGAGCCCGGGCCTCCCGGCAGACGGCCGACGCGGCCGATGACGAACGCGACCTCCCCCCGACGGGGCGGGGTCGCGTTCGTCGTTCCGCGGTAGCGTTTCCTGACCGTCGACCGGTGCCGCGTGCCGCGGCCGCCCACCGCCACCGCAGAGGAGAGCCCGCGTGTCCGATCCGACCGACGACCACCAGCAGCCGGTCGGGGGAGCGCCCGGGTTCCCGAGAGACGGCCGTGCCGCGTCCCAGGGTGACCACCACCGGATGCCGGGCGCGGCCGGCCCCGCGCCGTCGTGGGCGTCCGTACCGGGTCCGTCGGTTCCGGGTCCGTCGGTTCCGCGAGTACCCGGCCCCGGCATCGGGCTCCCGGGCGCCGTTCCCGCATGGCGGAGGAGCAGCCCCACGAGTGTGTTCGCTCGGGAGCGCTCGGGAGCTGGAGTCGCCGCCGCGGCGCTCGCCATCGCGGTGGTCGCGGCGGTCCTGCTCGTGTCGTCCCTGTCCGAGTTCCTCGGCACCCTGTCCTACGCGGGCGCGATGGACTTCGGCGACGAGGGCTTCACCGGCACGCCGCTCGGGTACTTCCTCGTCACGTGGCTGCTCGACCCACTGGCGTTCTACGTCGTCGCGTTCGTCGTCCTCGCGTTCCTGACCCCGGTGACGCGACGGAGTCCACTGCCGACGATCGTGCTCCGGGCGATCGTCGCCGGGGCGGCGGGGACCGTGGGCATCATGGTCGTCGGCGTGTTCGAGGGCTTCGTCCACGCGGTGAGCGAGCTCGACTGGACCTACCTGCTCACCGACATCCTGACGGACCCCGTGTCCCGCGGCGTCGAGTACACGGCGCTCACCGTCACGGCCTGCACGCTCGTCTGGTTGTGGTCCGGACGTCCAGGGCGACGAGGCCGCACCGGCCGTCCGGGGATGCCGGGCATGGTCCCGCCGGCCGACGCCGTGCCGGTGGCCACGATCCCGCCGCAGGCGCCAGCCTGGCATGCGGCTGCTCCGCGCCCGGGTGCGTCGCAGCCGGGAGGCGCGTGGCCGACGGGTGCGTCGCAGCCGGGGAGCGCGTGGCCGACGGGTGCGTCGCAGCCGGGAGGCGCGTGGCCGACGGGCGCAGCGCAGCCGGGAGGCGCGTGGACGGCCGATGCGTCCCGGTCGGGAGGCCCGTGGCCGACGGGGACGTCGGTTCCCGAGGAGTGGCGTGCGACCGACGAGGTCGACCGGGACCGCTGAGGCGCCCGGGCAGCGGGTCAGTGCCCGGAGCGCTTGTCGCGCTGCGGGACCCGGAGTCCGCTCGCGATGAGCCGGAGGACGAGTTCCCGGCCGGACACGGCGAGGGCCCCCAGCGCGACGAGTTCGTCGTGCCGGGCCGCGGGGACGTCGTAGTGGTCGTGGTCGAACGCGCGGCGGGGCAGGCCGGCGCGGGCCGCGAAGGCGTGGAGCTCGTCGTAGGACTCGTCGCTCACCAGGTGCGACCAGACCGTGTCGTGCGCGGGCCAGACGGGAGGGTCGATGAGCACGGTCACCCGGAGGAGCCTACGGCGTGGCGCGCGTTTGACCGGACCGGGAGCCATCGAGTACCCTTGGTTGTTGGTGTCCGCGAGGCCTCATGCCCGCGTCGACCGCGTCGGCGACGGCACCGCAGACTTCCCTCCAGCAGAGTACGTAAGGAATTCCACGTGGTTTACGCAGTTGTGCGCGCCGGCGGCCGTCAGGAAAAGGTCGAGGTCGGCACCGTCCTGAACATCGACCGCATCAAGGGCGACGAGAACGGCACCATCCAGCTCGCGCCGGTGCTCCTCGTGGACGGCGACAAGGTCACCTCCGCGGCGAGTGACCTCGCCGGCGTGACGGTCACCGCCGAGGTCCTGAACGACCTCCGCGGCCCGAAGATCGTCATCCAGAAGTTCAAGAACAAGACCGGGTACAAGAAGCGTCAGGGCCACCGCTCGGAGCTCACCCGCGTCAAGATCACCAAGATCGCGTAAGGCGGAAGAACAATGGCACACAAGAAGGGTGCGAGCTCCACTCGCAACGGTCGTGACTCGAACGCGCAGCGCCTCGGCGTGAAGCGCTTCGGCGGACAGGTCGTCAACGCGGGCGAGATCATCCTCCGCCAGCGTGGCACCCACTTCCACCCGGGCGCCAACGTCGGCCGTGGCGGCGACGACACGCTCTTCGCGCTCACCGCGGGCGCCGTCGAGTTCGGCACCAAGGGCGGCCGCAAGGTCGTCAACATCGTCAACGCCTGATCGCACGACGACACACCCCACGAGAAGGGCGGGCCGAGTGCCCGCCCTTCTTCGCTTTCCCGCCGGGTGCGGCGCCCTCGGTCCGGCGCCCCTGGCACCAGCTCCGTGAGGACACCATGGCCACCTTCGTCGACCACGTCACCCTGCACCTGACCGCGGGCAACGGCGGCAACGGCTGCGTCTCGGTCCGCCGCGAGAAGTTCAAGCCCCTCGCCGGGCCCGACGGCGGCAACGGCGGGAACGGCGGGGACATCGTCCTCGTCAGCGACCCCCAGGTCACGACCCTGCTCGGGTACCACCGGTCGCCCCACCGCTCCAGCCGGAACGGACAGCCCGGCATGGGTGACATGCGCAGCGGCACGAGCGGCGAGGAGCTCGACCTCCCGGTGCCCGTCGGCACCGTCGTGTACGACGAGCGCGGCGAGCAGATCGCCGACATGGACCGCCCGGGGATGCGCGTCGTCGTCGCGCAGGGCGGTCAGGGTGGCCTCGGCAACGCCGCCCTCGCCACACCGAAGCGCAAGGCCCCCGGGTTCGCGCTCCTCGGCACGCTCGGCGAGACCGGGGACGTCCGGCTCGAACTCAAGACCGTGGCCGACGTCGCCCTGGTCGGGTTCCCGTCCGCGGGCAAGTCGAGCCTGATCGCCGCGATCTCCGCCGCCAAGCCGAAGATCGCCGACTACCCCTTCACGACGCTCACCCCGAACCTCGGCGTCGTCGAGTCGGGATCGGTCCGGTTCACCGTCGCCGACGTCCCCGGCCTCATCGAGGGGGCGTCGGAGGGTCGCGGACTCGGCCTCGAGTTCCTCCGGCACGTCGAGCGGTGCAGCGCCCTGCTGCACGTGATCGACTGCGCGACGCTCGACCCCGGCCGTGACCCGATCAGCGACCTCGACGTCATCCTCCGCGAACTCGAGCGGTACCCCGTGCCGGCCGGTCAGACACCGCTGCTCGAGCGTCCCCAGCTCGTCGCCCTCAACAAGATCGACGTCCCCGACGCCCGCGAGCTCGCCGAGTTCGTGCGGCCGGAGCTCGAGTCGCGGGGCTACCGCGTGTTCGAGATCTCGACCGCGTCGCACGCTGGACTCCGTGAGCTGACCTTCGCCCTCGCGGACATCGTCGAACAGGCCCGGGTCACGCAGGCCACCCAGCCCGAGCCTGAGCGGATCGTGCTCCGTCCCCGGGCGGTCGACCAGACCGAGTACACCGTCCGCGCCGAGGGTGGCGAGGAGCACCGGTTCTACCGGATCCGCGGGGCGAAGCCCGAGCGCTGGGTGCAGCAGACGGACTTCGACAACGAGGAAGCCATCGGCTACCTGGCGGACCGACTCGCCAAGCTCGGCGTCGAGGACGACCTCTTCAAGGCCGGCGCGGTGGCCGGTTCGACCGTCGTGATCGGCGGGGACGGCGGCATGGTCTTCGACTGGGAGCCGACACTCACCTCGACCGCCGAGCTCATCACGAGCGCACGCGGCACGGACTCCCGCCTCGACCTCAACCCCCGCCCGACCCGCGGTCAGCGCCGTGCGGAGTACTTCGAGCGCATGGACGCCAAGGCCGAGGCGCGCGCCGAGCTCGAGCGCGAGCGCGTCGCCGGACTCTGGGCGGGCGACGACGACACCGAGCCGGACGCCGACTGACCGACCACGCCCGCCCCGAGCACCCGGCAGGACCACGAACCGACACGACAGGAGTGCCGCAGCGATGACCGACAGCACGACCACGCGCGCGGAGCCGACGCCCGTCCGGACCCGTGCCGACGTCCCGACCGCGCGCCGGATCGTCGTCAAGGTCGGCTCGTCCTCGATCAGCGGGGAGAACGCCGGGCAGATCGAACCCCTCGTCGACGCCCTCGCCGCCGCGCACGGCCGGGGCACCGAGGTCGTGCTCGTGTCGTCCGGGGCGATCGCGACCGGGTTCCCGTACCTGGCGCTCGACGCCCGCCCCGACGACCTCGCGACGCAGCAGGCCGCCGCGGCCGTCGGGCAGAACGTCCTGGTGTACCGGTACCAGCGGAGCCTGCGCCGGTACGAGATCGTCGCCGGTCAGGTGCTCCTGACCGCCGGGGACCTGCAGAACCCCACGCACCGGGTCAACGCGCAGCGGGCGATGGACCGCCTGCTCGCGCTCCGGATCCTGCCGATCGTCAACGAGAACGACACCGTCGCCACGCACGAGATCCGGTTCGGGGACAACGACCGGTTGGCCGCCCTCGTCGCGCGGTTGCTCCGTGCCGACGTCCTCGTCCTCCTCTCGGACGTCGACGCGCTCTACACGAAGCCGCCGGAGCAGCCCGGCGCCGAGCGGATCGCGGAGGTCCCGTTCGGTGACGACCTCGCGGGCGTCACGTTCGGTTCGGTCGGCGTCGCAGGCGTGGGGACGGGGGGCGCGGGGACGAAGGTCGCGGCCGCCCGCCTCGCGGCCGAGGCCGGCACGAGCGTCCTCGTCACCGCGACCGCGCTCGTCGACCGCGCGCTCACGGGTGACGCGATCGGGACCTGGTTCGCCGCCGGACCACAGGCGTAGCGCGGGTCGGTGGCACCGCCTCCCGTCGGCCGCTCCGTCTACAATCCGGGTATGGCAACCACCGCCGTCCGCCCCACGCTCGTCGACAAGCTCGTCGCTGCGCGCGCGGCCTCACCGGCCCTCGTGACGGCGACCGCCGACGTCAAGAACGCCGCGCTCGGCGCGATCGCGGCGGCCGTGCGGTCGGCCACCGACGAGATCGTCGCGGCCAACGCCCACGACCTCGAAGCGGGGGAGCAGGGCGGGCTCGCGCCGGGCCTCCTGGACCGCCTGCGGCTGGACCCCACGCGGATCGAGGCGCTGGCGTCCGCCGTCGAGCACGTCGCCACGCTGACCGACCCCGTCGGGCAGACCGTGCGCGGCTCGACCCTGCCGAACGGACTCCAGCTGACCGAGGTCCGCGTGCCGTTCGGGGTCGTCGGGGCGATCTACGAGGCACGGCCGAACGTCACCGTGGACATCGCCAGCCTCGCGCTCAAGAGCGGCAACGCGGTCGTGCTCCGCGGCGGCTCGGCGGCCGCCCGGACGAACGCCGTGCTCGTCGAGCGCATCCAGGACGCCGTGGCCACGGTGGGGCTGCCCGGCGCGCTCGTGCAGACCATCGACGAGTTCGGCCGCGACGGCGCGACGGAGCTCATGCGGGCGCGGGGGCTGGTCGACGTCCTCGTGCCTCGCGGCAGCGCCGGCCTCATCCAGACCGTCGTCACGGAGTCGCAGGTCCCGGTGATCGAGACCGGTGCGGGCGTCGTCCACGTGTTCCTGGACGCGTCGGCGCCCGAGGACTGGTCGGTCGACATCGTGCTCAACAGCAAGGTGCAGCGTCCGAGCGTCTGCAACGCCCTCGAGACGCTGCTCGTGCACCAGGACGCCGCACCGCGCCTCCTGCCCGTGGTGGCGGCGCGCCTCCTGGAGGCGGGGGTCACCCTGCGCGGTGACGACGCGACCCGCGCGCTCGTCCCGCAGGCGGTCCCCGTGACCGAGGAGGACTGGGGCACCGAATCGATGGCGCTCGACCTGTCCGTCCGGGTCGTGCCCGACCTCGACGCCGCGATCGCGCACATCGCCCGGTGGTCCACCCAGCACACGGAGTCGATCGTCACGAACGACCTCCGCAACGCGGACCGGTTCCTCGCCGAGGTCGATTCCGCAGTCGTCATGGTGAACGCCTCCACGCGGTTCACCGACGGCGGTGAGTTCGGGTTCGGGGCCGAGGTCGGGATCTCGACGCAGAAGCTGCACGCGCGAGGGCCGATGGGGCTGCCGGAGCTCACGAGCACGAAGTGGATCGTGCGCGGACACGGTCAGGTGCGCGGCTAGACTGGGGCGCGGCCACCGCCACACCCCATCGGAATGATCGGAGCGCCCATGATCCACCTGCTGCTCGCTGCCGGAGAACCCACCACGGCCGAGGTGCCCCGGTTCATCTTCCCGCTCGGTGCGGCCGCGGTGTTCACGTTCCTCGGGTTCGTGACCTGGAGCTTCCGCGACGTCGCCTACCGGCACAGCCACAAGTTCGACGCCACCCGGACCGACGAGACCGGCGTCGACGAGTTCGGCCACACGAAGATCTGACCCGCCGCCCGATGCTCGAGAGCACCGGTCGGCCGCGCATCGGTGTGATGGGCGGCACGTTCGACCCGATCCACCATGGTCACCTCGTGGCAGCGAGCGAGGTCGCGTCCTCGTTCGGCCTCGACGAGGTCGTGTTCGTCCCGACCGGCCAGCCGTACATGAAGTCCGACGTGTCGGACGCGGAGCACCGGTACCTCATGACGGTGATCGCCACCGCGTCCAACCCGATGTTCACGGTGAGCCGTGTCGACATCGACCGCCCCGGCCCCACGTACACGATCGACACCCTCCGTGACCTCCGCGACCAACGACCGGACGCCCAGTTCGTGTTCATCTCGGGCGCCGACGCCGTGGCCCAGATCCTCGACTGGAAGGACCACTCCGAACTCTGGGACCTCGCCCACTTCGTTGCTGTGACTCGGCCGGGACATGACCTGACCGTCACCGGATTGCCGGAGCGGGACGTAAGCTTGCTCGAGGTACCGGCACTGGCGATCTCGTCGACCGACTGCCGAAGCCGCGTGGGCCGAGGACATCCCGTGTGGTACTTGGTCCCGGACGGCGTCGTCCAGTACATCACCAAGCACCATCTGTATCGGAGCGTCGCATGAGTTCGTCCGACTCGCAGCCGCCCCTCACGCGGCGTCAGGCCCGAGAGCGCGAGCGTGCCGCCGAGACCGGTGCTCAGCCCGTGACGCCGGAGGCCGCCGTGGCCGCCGGCGTTCCCGCATCCGTCGCGTCTGCGGCCGATGGCCCGCGCAGCGTCGCGGTACCCTCGGCACCGCCCGCCGCCCCGACCGACCTGCCGCGCCGGCGTCCGGGTTCGCACGTCGCTCCCGCCGCGTCGGCACCAGCACAGGCCGCCGCGGTGCCGGTGCGGGGTGGTGTCGCCGATCAGGGCGCCGCGGAGCCCACGCAGCGCGCAGCCGTCCAACCGTCCCGCGCCGCTGACGCCGCCCCGCCCGCATCGGCCCCCGAGATCGTCCCCGGCACCGGCATGACGCGGCGTCAGCTCCGCGCCCTGCGTGAGGCCGAGCAGCACCGTGACCAGGCACCCGTCCCGCTCCGGACGCCGTCACCCCAGTCGTCCGACCGCACCGTGGCGGACGTCCTCGGCGACGTCGCCGCGCTCGAGGGCCAGCGCATCGCCGCGGAGCACGACGAATCCGCGCCGGACGCCGCGATCCTCCACCAGGCGACCGAGGCGGACGGTTCGCCCGACGCCATCGAGCCGCTCTCGGACGCCGTCGCCCACAGCGACGAGCCGCGGGTGCGCCGGTCGACCTGGGCGCCGCCGGCACCGGAGCCCGACGCCCCGCTCCCCGAGGCCGAGCCGATCGTCGACATCGTCCCGGCCGGGGACGCCGGTGCGGTGCATGACGACGAGGCTGCGGGTGGTGACGACGCTGCCCGTGGCGACCGCGCTGAGCGTGGTGCCGGTGACGTCCCGGATGCCCGTGACGCCGGGGCAACGCGCCCGCGGTCCGCGTCCGGGGCCGCCGAGGGCATCGACGCGAGCACCGACGACGTGCTCGACCCGGCCCTCCCGGCGGCCTCGACGCCGAACGTCTTCCCCCTCGACCTCTCGGACGCGGCCGGATCGCCCGCCGCGGCCGACGCTCGTACGGAAGAACGGCGTCCGGCGTCACCCGCTTCGGCGAGTCGGGCCCGTCCCGCTGCCGCGCGTGGAGGAGCGACCCCGGAGCCGCCGGCCACGACCGGCACCATCGCGACGCCGACGGGCCACTGGTCCCGCCAGGCCGAGGCCGCGGACGAGCACCTGCACGATCCCCAGACCGGGCAGTCGCGGGCGACGCAGACGCAGACGAACGCGCTGATCCTGCCGAACTCGGCGCTCAGCGACGTCACGGGTGCCCTCAACGCCACGGGCGAGGTCATCATCACCGGGTCGATCGACCTGCCGAAGACCCTCGCCGCCACCGGGGCGCACACCCCGCACATTGACGGCGTCGAGGTCGATCGACTGCTCGAGCAGCACGACGCCGAGACCGCGACGAACGACGCGGTCCCCGTCCGGGCGAGCCGCGCGGTGTCGAGCCACACGTCGACCCGTGCGGTCGTGCTCGCCGCGGCGAAGCCGAAGCAGTCGCGGATGCCGACCGTGCTCGCGTACTCCGCGGCGAGCGTCGGGGTGGCCGGGGTCATCGCCGTCGTCGTGGCGATGTTCTCGCTCGGCGTCTTCTGAGCCGGGCCACCGGCGGGCGTTCGCTCTCCGCGGGAGCCGAGTCGGGCCTCCAGGCTGGTCCGTGTCGGAGGTGTCGCTTATGATCGACGGCATCGACGCCCACCCGGCGTCGAACGACCGAAGGAATCCGTGACCGCTTCCCCCCGAGCCCTCGAACTCACCCAGATCGCTGCCGCCGCGGCGGACGACAAGCAGGCCGAGGACCTCGTCGCCCTCGACGTGACGGGTCCGCTCCCACTGACCGACGTGTTCCTCCTGGCGAGTGGCCGGAACGAGCGCAACGTCCTCGCCATCGCGGACGAGGTCGAGGACCGCATGCTCCAGGCCGGTGCCAAGCCGCTCCGGCGCGAGGGGCGGAGCGAGGGTCGATGGGTCCTCCTGGACTTCGGCGACGTCGTCGTGCACGTCTTCCACGACGAGGACCGCCAGTACTACTCGCTCGAGCGCCTGTGGTCCGACTGCCCGAGCATCCCGCTCGAGGTCCCCGTCACCCACTGACCGTGGTCTGGCGGCCCTCGCAGATGGTGTAGGCTTGACTGGTTGCTTCCGCACGGGGGCAACCGACCTGGGTCTGTGGCGCAGCTGGTAGCGCACCTGCATGGCATGCAGGGGGTCAGGGGTTCGAGTCCCCTCAGATCCACCATCACGACGAAGGCCCCGCTCCGGTGGGGCCTTCGTCGTCGAGCGGGCCGTCGCTGGTCGCGATCTCGGCCGGCGGTTCGGCGGGACACCGATAGCCTGGTCGGCATGAGCGCATCGCCGCGCACCGCGGACACCTCCAGTCAGCCCCTGTCGGGGACCGAATGCTCGATCAGCGCGGGGCCGTACACGGCCACGATCGCGTCGATCGGGGCGACGCTCCGGAGCCTCCGGTACGACGGCCGTGACCTCGTCGTGCCGTTCGACGCGGACGAGGTCCGTCCGGTGTTCCGCGGCGCCGTGCTCGCGCCGTGGCCCAACCGCGTCGTGGACGGCCGGTACTCGTTCGCGGGGCAGGACCACCTGCTCGCCCTGTCCGAGCCGGAGCGTGGCCACGCGTTGCACGGCCTCGTCGCGTGGGCCGACTTCGCCGTGGCTGAACGGGCCGACGACCGGGTGGTCCTCACCACCACCATCCCCGCGCAGCTCGGGTACCCGTTCCGGGTCGAGGTCGCGGTCACCCACCAGGTCGACGAGCAGGGCCTGCACACGACGATCACGGGGACGAACACCGGCCCCGACGCGGCGCCCTGGGGGACCGGGCCGCACCCGTACCTCGTCGCAGGCCCCGGGCACGTCGACGACTGGACCCTGCACCTGCCGGCGCAGCAGGTGCTCGAGGTGACGCCGGACCGACTGGTCCCGACGGCGTTGTCCCCGGTGGCGGACGTCGACGACGGTGTGTTCGACCTCCGGGTGCCGGAGCGGATCGGCTCGCGGTTCATCGACCATGCCTTCACCGGGTTCGACCGTGACGCGGACGGCACGGCGACCGTGCGGGTGACCGCCGCCGACGGCTCTGGCGTGCGGATGACCTTCGGCCCGGAGTGCCCCTGGGTGCAGGTGCACACCGCGGACCACGTCGTGCCCGAGTACCACCGTGTCGGCCTGGCGGTCGAACCGATGACCTGCGCCCCGGATGCGTTCAATGCCGGAGCCGAGCGGGGCCTCCTGGTCGTCGAACCGGGGGAGTCGGCCACGGCCTCCTGGATGATCACCGCGGTCTGACCGGGCGCGGAGGCGCCACGGCGACTCCGTTGGCGTGTCGTGGACGAGCGACGTACACTGCCGATTCGAACATGTGTTCGATGATCGGGAGGCGGTGGTCGCGGTGCCGGTGCGCGAGGCGCGAGTGGTGCGGGTGGGCACGACGGCGGCTGGCGTGCCCCGAGATCTCCTGTGGGACGGTGTCCGCTACCACGTGACCGACCGGCCGACCCGGTGGCGGGGCCGCCCGGACGAGTGGGACTTCGGACCGGGCGGCGGGGATGACGGTGCCCGCGATGCCCGGAACGACGGGCTTCCCGCGCTGTGGCGGTTCCAGGCCACGCCGCTCGACGCCGACGCGCCGAGCGTCGTCGTCGACGTCATCGGGACTGGTGGGGGCTGGGTGCTCCTCGGCGTCGTCCGGTAGCGGGGCCGTGTCCACCGTCGTGCCGACGACGATCCGGCGTCCACAGCGGATGTCGGACCCGGTTGACATGATCGAACACATGTTCGAACATGGGGCGATGCAGACGGCGGCGGCTCTCCTCGGAGAGCGGGGCGATCGGACACCGGCACCCGGTGCCCATGGTGCACGCGCGGTCCGACAACCGGACCACGTGGCCGAGGCGCGGGCGGCGCTGGAGCGCATCACGAGCCTCCGCTCCCGGATCGCGGACATGGAGGACACGCGGATCGACACCGGTGCGCTCCCGACGTCGCCTGCGCTCGCGCCGCTCCTACCGGGTGGCGCACTCCGGTCGGGGGCGGCCTACAGCGTGCACGAGTCGGTGCTGCTGGCGATGACCATGCTCCAGGCGGCGTCGGCGTCCGGCGCATGGTGCGCCGTGGTCGGTGTGCCGTCCTTCGGGGTCGAGGCCGCCGCGGCCTCCGGGATCGACCTGGAGCGGCTCGTGCTCGTGCCCGACCCGGGCGACCAGTGGCTGACGGTCACCGCGGCGCTGGCCGACGTCGCGACGATCGTGCTGACCCGACCGCTCGGGCGCGTCACCCCGGGCGACGTCGCTCGCCTCGGGGCACGGCTCCGGCAGCGGGGTGCCGCCCTCGTCGCGCTCGGCAGCTGGCCCGGTGCCGAGGCCTCGCTCCGGGTCACCGACTCCTCGTGGCAGGGCATCGGACGCGGGTTCGGGTACCTGTCGGAACGGCGGGCAACGGTCGTGGCGACCACTCGGGCCGGCGCTGGACGCCCACGCAGCGCCGAACTCCTGCTCCCCGCAGCGGACGGGACGGTCCAGCCGTCGGTGTCGGCGACCGCGAGCGGTGATCCGACCGGCACCCGGTCCCCGGTGGTCGTCACGACGGCCGGCGGAGACCGGGGAGCGCGTCCCGTGGCGGTGGCGTCGTGACCGGTGGAACGGTGGCCCTCGGGGCGGGGAGTCCGCCCGTCGAGGCCCCGCCCACCCGCACGATGGTCCTGTGGTGCCCGGACTGGCCCGTCCTCGCCGCTGCGGTGGCGTCCGGGGCGGACCCCGAGCGGCCGATCGCCCTCGTGGCCAAGGGGCTCGTGTACGCCTGTTCCGCGGCCGCTCGTCACGAGGGCGTCCTCCGCGGGCTGCGCATCCGCGAGGCCCAGGCCCGGTGCACGACGCTCGTGGTCCAGCAGTACGACGAGGCCCTCGACCACCGGGCGTTCGAGCCCGTCATCCGTGCGGTCGAGGGTGCCGTGCCCGGCGTGCACGTCCTGCGTCCGGGGACGCTCGCGATCCGCTCCCGGGGGCCGGCCCGCTACTACGGCGGGGAGCACCCGGCAGCGCTGACGCTCGCGGGCATCGCGGCCGACCACGGGGCGCCGGGCGTGCGGGTCGGCATCGCGGACACCCCGTTCGCGGCGGAGCAGGCGGCACGTGCCCGGACACGCGATGTCGAGCGGGTCCGCATCGTCCCCGAGGGTGCGTCGGCGGACTTCCTGGCACCGCTGCCGTTGTCGGTCCTCGGTCGCGACGACCTCGCGATGGTGCTCGGGCGGCTCGGGATCACGACGCTCGGTGCGTTCGCGCAGCTCACGGACGAGCAGGTGCGGGACCGGTTCGGGCCGGAGGGTGCGTTCCTGCACCGGCTCGCCGGAGGCCGTGACCCACGTGCTGTCACCGCCCGCGACGTCCCACCGGACCTGACCGTCGACGCCGCGTTCGAACCCCCGCTCGACCGTGCCGACCAGGTGGCGTTCGCGTTCCGTCGGTCCGCCGACACCTTCGCCGAGCGGCTCCGTGCGGCGGAGCTCGTGGCCACGACGATCCGCATCGAGATCACCGACGACCGTGGCGTCTGCCTCGACCGCACCTGGGCCCATCCGCGGTGGTTCGACCCCGCCGACGTCGTCGACCGCGTGCGGTGGCAGCTGCAGGGCGGTACGGACCCCACCGGGCTCGAGGCCCCCGTCGCCCACGTCCGGCTCGAGGCCGAGGCGGTCGACGCGGTCACGAACCACGAGCGTGGACTCTGGGGTTCCGGGCCGGACGAGCGGGTGCACCACGGCCTCGCCCGGATCCAGGGCATGGTCGGACACGACGGGGTCGTCACGGCACGCATCGCCGGCGGTCGGACCCTGGCGGAGCGCACGCTGTTCGTGCCGTGGGGGGACACCCCGGCAGGGGGCGAGCGCGCGGTCGCGGTCGCCCGTGCACGCCCGTGGCCCGGTCGGTTGCCCGGGCCCGCACCCGCGACGGTCCTCGACCGTCCTCGGCCCGTGGACGTCGTCGCCGCCGACGGCACCCCGGTCGACGTCGACGGGCGCAGCATCCTGACCGGTGAGCCGGACCGGTTCCGCGCCGAGGGGGACCGGGGCGGACGCTTCAGTGCGGTGGTCGCATGGGCGGGGCCATGGCCGCTCGTCGTGCGCTGGTGGGAGGCCGGGGGTCGCCGTCTGCACCGGATGCAGCTCGTCGACGCCGAGGGGCGCGCATGGACCGTCGTCCTGGCGGATGGCCGGTGGTGGGCCGAGGCGGTGGCGACCTGATGGGGTACAACAACCCACCGATCCCGTGGTCGGAGTTCGAGCGTGCGCTGTCGGACAAGCGCAGTCCCGGGGCAGCGCCTCCCGGTGACGGCGGTGACAGCCCGGCGTGGTCGCGCAAACGCGTCCCGTACACACCGGCGCCGGCCTCGATCGTGGACGACGGCCTGACGGTGCCGTACGCGGAGCTGCACGCGCACTCGACCTTCAGCTTCCTCGACGGTGCGAGCCCACCGGAGCACCTGTTCGAGGAAGCCGCACGCCTGCACCTGCACGGCCTCGCACTCACCGACCACGACGGCCTCTACGGGGCGGCGCGGATGGCCGAGGTCGCCGAGACCCACTCCGACATCCGGACGGTGTACGGCGCGGAACTCTCCCTCGGCCTGTCCGAACCGCAGAACGGCGTCGCCGACCCCGAGGGCACACATCTGCTCGTCCTCGCACGCGGGCAAGCGGGCTACCACCGACTGGCCGCCGCCATGACGAGCGCACACCTGTCGCCCGGTGCGGAGAAGGGCCGGCCCCGGTACGACCTCGACGACCTCGCAGAGCGGGCCGGTGACGCCTGGCACGTGCTCACGGGGTGCCGCAAGGGGACCGTCCGCGCCGCCCTCGAGACCGGGGGTGAGGACGCCGCCGAGCGGGCACTGCGGGACCTGCTCGACCGGTTCGGGCGCGAGCACGTCACCGTCGAGCTCATCGACCAGGGCGACCCGATGGACACGGCCCGCAACGACCTCCTGGCCGGACTGGCCGGGCGGTTCCGGTTGCCCGTCGTGGCCACCGGGAACGTGCACTACGCCACCCCGGACCGGTTCCGGGTCGCCACGGCGCTCGCGGCTGTCCGGGCACGCCGCAGCCTCGACGAACTCGACGGCTGGCTCCCCGCCGCCGACACGGCGCACCTGCGGTCCGGGGCCGAGATGAGCCGTCGGTTCGCCCGGTACCCCGGCGCCGTGGCGCGGAGTGTGGAGCTCGCCGACGACCTGTCGTTCCGGTTGCGGAGTGCCGCGCCGGGCCTCCCGGACCTCGACGTGCCCGACGGGCACACGCCCATGTCGTGGCTCCGCGACCTCGTCTGGCAGGGCGCCCGGCGGTTCTACCCGGGCTCGGCCGACGGGGTCGACCCGGTCAAGCGTGACCGCATCGAGCGTGAGCTGCACGTGATACAGGAGAAGGACTTCCCCGGGTACTTCTTGATCGTGCGGGATCTCGTGCAGTACGCGCGCAGTCGGGGGATCCTCTGCCAGGGCCGTGGGTCCGCCGCGAACTCGGCGGTCTGCTACCTGCTCGAGATCACGGCGGTCGACTCGATCCGGTACGGGCTGCCGTTCGAACGGTTCCTCTCGAGCATGCGCGACGAAGAGCCCGACATCGACGTCGACTTCGACTCCGACCGCCGCGAAGAAGTCATCCAGTACGTCTACGCCAAGTACGGCCGGTTCAACGCGGCGCAGGTCGCGAACGTGATCACCTACCGTCCGAAGGCCGCGGTGCGCGACATGGCGAAGGCGCTCGGGCACAGCCCGGGACAGCAGGACGCCTGGTCCAAGCAGGTGGAACGGTGGGGGTCGGTCACCGAGAGCACGGAGCACGACATCCCGGACGAGGTCGTCGGACTCGCGCGCGAGGTCCTCGGGTTCCCCCGGCACCTCGGCATCCACTCGGGCGGCATGGTGCTCACCGACCGACCCGTCGGCGAGGTCGTCCCCATCGAGCACGCCCGCATGGACGGCCGGACGGTCCTGCAGTGGGACAAGGACGACTGCGCCTTCATGGGGCTCGTCAAGTTCGACATGCTCGGCCTCGGCATGCTCGCGGCGCTGCAGTACGCGTTCGACCTCGCGGCCGACCACTGCGGTGAGCGCTGGGACATGCACGACATGCCGAAAGAGGAGCAGGGCGTCTACGACCAGCTGTGCCGGGCCGACACCGTCGGGGTGTTCCAGGTCGAGTCCCGGGCGCAGATGGGCACCCTGCCCCGGTTGTTACCGCGGCGGTTCTACGACCTCGTGATCGAGGTCGCGCTCGTGCGTCCCGGTCCGATCCAGGGCGGCGCCGTCCACCCCTACATCCGGCGGCGGACCGGGGAGGAGCCGATCACCTACCTGCATCCGGCACTCGAACCGGTGCTCGAGCGCACCCTCGGGGTGCCGCTGTTCCAGGAGCAGCTGATGCAGATGGCGATGACCGTGGGCGGGTGCTCGGGCGAGGACGCCGACCAGCTCCGCCGCGCCATGGGGTCGAAGCGGGGGCTGGTCCGGATCGAGGCGCTCCGCGACAAGCTCTACCGCGGCATGGCCTCGAACGGCATCGAGGGCGAGGACGCCGACGCCATCTACGCCAAGATCCAGGCGTTCGCGAACTTCGGCTTCGCGGAGAGCCACTCGATCAGCTTCGCGCTCATCGTCTACGCGAGTGCATGGATGCGGTTGCACTACCCGGGCGCGTTCCTGGCGGCACTGCTCCGGGCGCAGCCGATGGGGTTCTACTCGCCGCAGTCGCTCGTCGCGGACGCCCGACGCCACGGAGTGCAGGTGCGGCGCCCGGACATCCTGCGGTCGGGGGTCGACGCCACGCTCGAGGTCCTCGATCCCGACGCACCGCTCGGCGACGACGGGCTGCCGCCACGGACCGGTTCGGACACCTGCCTGGCCCAGGAACAGGAGCCCGTCCGGCCGTTCGACCGGAGCGCACCGTTCGACACGGACGACCACCGACGCGACGGTGCCTTCGCGGTCCGTCTCGGCCTGGTCGAGGTCACGTCCCTCGGCCGACGCAGTGCGGAGCGGATCGTCGCGGAGCGCGAGGCGAACGGCCCGTTCCGGGACATGTCCGACCTGGCTCGGCGGGTGGGGCTGACCACGGCGCAGCTCGAGGCGCTCGCTGCGGCGGATGCGTTCGCGTCGTTCGACATCGACCGTCGCAGCGGCATGTGGTCGGCTGCGCAGGCCGCGGCGGAACGCCCGGACCAGCTCCCCGACACGCAGGTGGTCGTGCAGCCACCGCTGTTCGGGCAGCTCACCGACGGTGACGCCTTGATCGCGGACATCTGGTCGACGGGGCTGTCACCGGACGACCACCCGATCCGGCACGTGCGGCGGGATCTCGCCCGGCGGCGCGTGCTCAGCGTCGCGGAGCTCATGACGGCCGAGACCGGGCGGCGGATCGAGGTCGGCGGGGTCGTGACGCATCGACAGCGTCCCGCCACGGCGTCCGGGATCACCTTCATGAACGTCGAGGACGAGACCGGCCTCGTGAACGTGATCTGCAGCGTCGGCGTGTGGACACGGTTCCGTCGGGTCGCCCGCGAGGCACCGGCGCTCGTCGTGCGGGGGATCCTCGAGCGGTCACCCGACGGTGTGGTGAACGTCGTCGCGGACCACATGGAACGGTTGCCGCTCGCGGTCCGGACGCGCTCCCGCGACTTCCACTGACCCGGCGGCGAGCAGGGGGAGGGGCGAGCCGGGCGGGGTCAGACCGCGGGGACCCGCACCGTCACCTCGAGGCCGCCGGACCGGACGTTGCGGAGGCTCGCCGTGCCTCCTGCGCGCTCGGCGATGGCGCGGACGATCGCGAGTCCGAGGCCCGAGCCGCCGGGCGAGGGATGCACGGACCGTCGGGCGGCGTCGGGGCGGGTGAAGCGGTCGAACGCGACGGGGACGAACGCGTCCGGGACGCCTGGCCCGTCGTCGGTGACCTGGAGCACGCCCTGCCCTGCCTCCGCACGCCAGGTGACGACGATGCCGCCCCCGGGTTCGAGCGCGGCGACGGCGTTGCCCGCGATGTTCGTGACGAGCTGCGCCATGCCGCTCGTGTCGAGCCGGTAGCGCGGTTCGACGGTGCCGCCGCCGATGCCCGGCCCGGACCCGCCGACGGCGATCGGGGGTTCGAGCTCGAAGTCGACGGTGATGTCCTTGGCACCCGCGATGAGTCGGACGCGGTCGACGGCGGACATGACCTCGTCGCCGAGGTCCGTCCAGCTCGTCGTGCGCGCCACCTCGTCGGCCTGGGCCTCGGTTTCCTCGACGCGGGACAGCGTGAGCAGGTCGTTCGCGAGCCGGGACAGCCGCGCGACGTTCTGCTTGGCGCGGTCGATGTGTCCCGCGAGCGCGTCGGCGTCGCCGGTGTCGAGCGACGCGAGGTCGAGCTGCGTCGTCAGGATCGCCAGCGGGGTCCGGAGTTCGTGGCTCGCGTCCGAGACCATCTGCCGTTCCCGTTCCGTGGCCTGCCGGGTCCGGGCGAGGAACGCGTTGAGCGTCGTCGCGAGCGAGGACAGCTCGTCCTGCGCGGGGCCGACGGGGAGCTCGGCCCGGTCGGTGGTGCCCCGGAGCCGTTCGGCCTCGCGGCGCATCTGGGCGACGGGCCGGAGCGCCACGGTCGCCAGGATCCACGACGCGATCCCGAACGCCACGAGGATCACGAGCCCGAGCACGCCGAGCGTCTCGGTGAGGTCGTCCACGACGATGCGCTCGGACTGCGCGTTGCGGGCGGCGACGACCGTCCACCGGCCGGCGTCGTTCGTGACGTGCTCGACGACAACGCGGTACTCCGAGCGGTCGACGGTGATCGACGAGGTCCGGGCGCTCGCGGTGGACAGGGATCGGATCTCGTGTTCGAAGCTCCGTGGCATGGTCGTCAACTCGAGCTGCCCGGTCGGCGACACGACGGCGACCAGCTGACCGTTGCCGGGACTCCCGAGGTCGGGCGAGCTGTCGACCTCGAGCGCGGCGATGTAGGGGTCCGCGTCGGCGACGAGCAGGGTCGTGGTGGCGCTCGCGACGACGGAGATCACCTGGAGCCGGACGACGACGACGAGCAGGACGATGACGATGGCCGCGATCGCGGTGCTGCCGATGGTGATCCGTGCGCGGAGCGACAGCAGACGGAGCGGCCGGAACACGGCGGGGAGGACCGGTTCAGGCCCCGACGCTGTCGAGGCGGTACCCGCGACCGCGCACGGTCGTGATGGCGACCGACGCGTCGTGCGCGGAGAGCTTCTTGCGGAGGTACGAGATGTACTGCTCGACGACGTTCGGGTCGACGTGCTGGCTGCCGTCCCAGACCTCCTCGAGGATCTTGGGCCGGTCCACCACGCTCCCGGCGGAGCGGGCGAGCAGCCGGAGGAGCGCGAACTCGGTCGGGCTCATCGCCACGCGTTGGCCCTGAACGACGACGCGTCGTGCCTCGGAGTCGATGGCGACGTCGGCGACCTCGATGGTCCGAGGTGCGCCAGCCACCTCGCGCCGGCCGAGGGCCCGCAGGCGCGCGGTGAGCTCGGCGAACGCGAACGGCTTCGTGAGGTAGTCGTCGGCACCGGAGTCGAGGCCGTACACGCGGTCGTCGACGGCGTCCCGCGCGGTGACGAGGAGGATCCGCATCGGGTCCTCGCGCTCGCGGATGCGGCGGCTCAGCTCGAAGCCGGACATGCCGGGCATCATGACGTCGACCACGGCGAGGTCGTACGCCTGCTCGCCGAGCGCGATGAGCGCCTCCACGCCGTTCTCGACGGCGGTGACCCGGTAGCCCTCGGCCGCGAGTCCCCGTTCGAGGAGCGCGCGCATCTCGTCGTCGTCCTCCACCACCAGCAGCCGCATGTCCTGACCTCCTCGGGCCATGGTGGCACTCCGCGCTGCGGGGCGTGCGGCGTTCCCCGTGGTGTCGCTGAATCTCGTCACAGCGTCGGTGCGGGCCGCCGCGCCGGTGGACGGCCGGGAGGCCCGATCCGCGTCCGCCACGTCCACTCCGCGCATCGTCGGGCGACCACTCCGCACATCCTCGGGCACACATCGCGCACGCAGCGTCCGCACGTTGCTACGCTGCGGCGACGACGTGCGCTCGGCGCCGTCGACGTCGCACCCCGGGGTGCGACGGGGGGAGCGGGAGACGGGGGGCCGTGGTGACGGGGGACGAAGCGTCGGTGGGGCCGACGGAGGACGAGCGTGTCGACGACCGGTTCGCCGGCGACCGACTCGTGGACGACGGGTGGGGGGAGCCCCTCCACCCGGCGGTCCGCCGATTACGACTCGAACTGCGCGCGGCGTGGCGGGTGATGACGGGGCTCCAGGAACTCGCGGCGCCGCACCGGGCGCGGGCGCTCGCGGACCTGCGGGCGGGCCTCCCGGACGTCGCGGGCCGAGCGGGGCGCGCCGACGCGGTCGCGGCGCTCGCGGAGATCCGGGTGGCGGCGCGCCATCGCACCGACCCGGTGGCCGACGCGGCCGTCGGGGATGCGTGGGACGAGCTCATCCGCACGGCGCTCGCCGCGGCGACCGCGACGGCGACCTGCTCGGAGCGGTGCGCGGACCCGCTGCGCTGACCGGGCCGTCGCGGCGTCGGGTCAGGCCCCCTCGCCGAGGAGTTCCTCGCGCACGCGGCGGATGTCCTCGAGCAACGACCCGATGAGGATCCTGTGGTCCTCGTTCGGCCGGAGCACGACGACCGGGGCGGTGAGCGTCGGCGAGGCGGGATCCTCGGCGATCGGCCGCTGATCGGCAGCGGCGAAGGCCCGGACCTCGGCGGCGATCCGTGCGACCTCGGTGGCGATGCGGCCGATCGCGCGGTCCTCGACGAGGTCGGGCGCGACGTTGTCCCGGATCGCCCGGGTCATCCCGATCACGCGGGTGACGATCACGGCGAGCTGCCCGGCGATCTCCATGTCGCGCTCGAGGATCGTCCGATGGCGCCCGCCGCGCGGGTTCATCGTCAGGCTCTCCCGCGCGGCGGCCAGCGCGGCGTCGGAGCGGGCCTGCGCCTGCCGCAGCGTCCGCGCGGTGGCGAGGTCGGCCTCCCACCCGGTGCGGTCCCGGCCCTCGGTGAGTCCCACGGCGATGCGCTCGAACGCCGATGCGGTGTCCCGCGCGAGACGGCCGACCGCCAGGTGCGCGGGCTGGAGCAGCACAGGCGGCACGATGAGCGCGTTCACGGCGAGGGCGACGAGGGCGCCGATGACGGTCTCGATGATCCGGTCGACGGCGTAGTGCGGCGTGGTCGCGCCGGTCGACAGGACGAGCATCGCGCTGATCGGGATCTGCGTCGACGAACCGGGCGTGAGCCGGAGCGTCCACGCCAGGAGGATCGCCAGGACGATCACGAGCAGTACGATCCACGTGTTGTCACCGAGCAGCAGGTGGAGCGCGGTGGCGAGCAGCACGCCGAGCACCACTCCGGCGCTGCGTTCCAGGCCGCGGACGAACGACTGGTTGACGCTCGGCTGCACGACGAGCAGCGCGGCGATCGCGGCGAAGATCGGGTACTCCGAGTCGAGCAGCGCCGTGCAGAGCACCCAGGCGGCGATCGTGGCGACCGCGGTCTTGACAACCTGCAGGAACGGCGTCCGCGTCGCCTGACGGAGACGCGCGACGGGGTTCACGGTCCGAGGCTACCGAGCGCCGCTCCCGGCGTATCGATGCGGGACACGGTTGACTGGGCGCGTGTGGCCCGACCATGATCGCGTGCTCCCCGAGGCGTTCGCCGGCTCGGGGACGACGGTGCTGTCCGCGCGCGCACACTCGGTCGAGCCGTCGGGCAACGGCTACCTGTACGGCTACGAGGTCGACACCGTCGACGCCGCCGGGGCACGGGCGACGGTGCTCACCTACGTCGACACGGGCGGCGGCCACGACCAGCACTCGGCCGTCGTGCTCGACCCCGTGACCGGCGACGCCGTGTCGGTGTGGGCCTACCCGAACGACCCGGGCCTCCCGGTGTTGCCGCACGTGACCTACCGGGACGCGGTGGCGGAGCTGTTGGCCGCCGCGGGCATGCCCGTCACCGCACCGACGCTCACGGTCGCGGCGTACCGACCCGGCAAACGCGCGGTGGTCCGCGTCGACTCGCCCCAGGGCACGGTGTTCCTCAAGGTCGTGCGACCACACCGCGTCACCCCGATCGTCCGGACGCACGAGCAGTTCGTGGCGGCCGGACTCCCGGTGCCGCGCGTGCTGTCGTCCCGCGGTGACGGTCTGCTGGTGCTCGAGCGCGTCCGAGGCGTCCCCGCGGGCAGTCGCATCCTCGAGATCGCGGACGATCCCCGGTTCATCGCGTCGCTCGCCGCACTGACCGGCCGGATCGCCACGGTCCGGCTGACGCAGCAGGCGCGTGCGGACGCGATGGACCACGCGGACTGGCACCGGCGCACACTCGTGTCCGCGCTGCCGGGGGAGGCCGAGGAGATCGACCGACTGTACGACGCGATCGGGCGGCGCTCGATCGGGTGGTCGACGTCCGACCGTCAGGTGGTGCACGGTGACCTGCACCTCGAGCAGATCTTCGTCGACGAGCAGGAGCCGTGGCGGATCTCCGGCCTGCTCGACATCGACACCGCCGGGTGGGGGCACCCGGTCCGGGACGTCGGCGCCGTCGTCGCACACCTCGTCGTCACGGGCCTCTGGCACCGGTCGCGCGGGGACGCCGACCGGGGCGCCGCCGCCGAACGGCTCGCCGACGCGATCGCGCGGGACTGGGTGCGACGCAACCCGGACGGCGCCGAGCGCATCGGACCCGCCATCGGCTCGCAACTCCTCGCTCACGCGGGTGGCCAGGCGACGACCGGGTCGGCGAACGGGATCGCGACGGCGGAGCAGCTCCTCGCCGCGACCCGTGCGGCGCTCACCGCACCGGCGGCGACGCTGCCCGCCCCGGGGCCCGGTCTGCGGCCACGGTCCGCACCCGGTCGCGGGTCCTGAGGCGGGGCCTCCCGGGGCTCCCACATGGTGCGCGGGAGGTGCGGTGCACTAGACTGGCTGCGCACGCGCCGTGCGCCGCACGCCGTCCCGATTCCGGGGGCGGCCCACCCGGTTCCGGGGGCGGTCACGTGTCCCGGCCCCCCGGAGTCGGGACGCGACGGCGGTGACCCGACATCCGTGCGGCGTCGCGAGCGTGTGACAGTTCATGGAGGGGCACCCACCCGGTCTCCTGATCGGTACCGGCCCGGCGCGTCGAACAGGCTCGCCCCGGGCCACGTCCGGTCGTGTCGCACGGGTGTCCGGAACGACGGCCGCGCGCGGTCCGTCACGAGACGTACCGGCGGACACCGTCGGGGACTCCCGTCGATCGGGAGACAGGAGGAGCGTTGGCTCGATCAGGCATCAGGCGAGCGGCCGGCGGCGTGCGGTCCGCACCCCGTCGCACGCGACCCGTCGACAACGAGGGGCTCATCCCCGTGCTCGCCCGCGCCGTGCGCGAGGTCGAGGCTGCGGCCCAGCGTGGGGCGCTTCGCCCCTCGAACCGCACGAAGTTCCAGGCCGTCGCACAGCTGATGCGCGAGGAGCGCGCCCGCGTCAAGGCGGACGCCGACCTGACCGACGCGCAGCGCGCCGAACAGCTCAAGCGGCTCGACGGCGTCGCCACCATCCTCGCCAAGACCGCGGCCCGCGACACGAGCGTCATCCAGCTCCTCGCCGAGGACGCCCCCGTCTCCGAGTCGACGCGGACCGTCAAGCGGGACATGATGATCGCCGCGGGCATGGAGCTCGCGCCCGAGGAGCTCGTCATCGCCGCCGAGCCGACCTCGCCGGTCGAGGCCCCGGAGCGGGCCGTCGTGCCGCAGCAGGTCGTCGCCCGGCAGCTGGCGAACCCGTTCCTCCCGCCGGACTTCTCGCTCGCCGAGGCCCCCGTCGCGCACCCGCGGCGCCTCGCGAACTGGGAGCTGTTCGGCCCGCTGTTCAAGTCGTTCGAGTACGGCGCGGGCGGGGGTGTGGCGTCGATGCCGCTCCCGGAGCCCACGACCCTGCGGACCCCCGCGGGTGCCGAGCTCATGAAGCACCAGGCGGAGCTGGTCGCGTCGGCGGCGCAGGGGCACCGCACGTTCCTGCTCGCCGACGAGCCGGGCCTCGGCAAGACGGCGCAGTCGCTTCTCGCCGCGGACGCCGCGAACGCGTTCCCGCTCCTCGTCGTGGTCCCGAACGTCGTCAAGACGAACTGGATGCGCGAGGCCCAGCGGTGGGTGCCGAACCGATCCGTCACGGTGCTGCACGGGGACGGCGAGGACATGGACGGCTTCGCGGACGTCATCGTCGTCAACTACGAGATCCTCGACCGCCACGTGGGCTGGCTCGGCGCGCTCGGGTTCCGGGGCATGGTGGTCGACGAGGCGCACTTCATCAAGAACAAGGAGTCCCAGCGCTCCCGGTTCGTGCTGCAGCTCGCCGAGCGCATCCGCGAGCGCATGGCCCGGCCGCTCCTCATGGCGCTCACCGGCACCCCGCTCATCAACAGCGTCGAGGACTTCCGGACGATCTGGCAGTTCCTCGGCTGGATCGACGACAAGAAGCCCCGCGCCGAACTCATGAACGCCCTCGAGGACATCGGGCTGACCCCGGCCGAGCCCGGCTTCTTCGTGGAGGCCCGTCGCGCCGTCATCGAGATGGGGATCGTCCGACGCCGCAAGGTCGACGTCGCGGCGGACATCCCCGCGCGCCGGATCGCGGACATCCCCGTCGAACTCGACGACGAGGTCGGCCGGTCGATCCGCGACGCCGAGCGCGAGCTGACCGTGAAGCTCGTCGCCCGCTACCACCAGGCGCTCGCCGCCCGCACCGGCCAGGCCCCGGTCGAGGGCATCGACCACAAGCTCGTCCGCCAGGTCGCGCGGTGGGAGCTCGAGGACCAGGACGCCACGACGACCGGCGAGAACGTGTTCTCGATGGTCCGGCGCATCGGTCGGGCCAAGGCCCAGCTCGCGGCGGACTACGCGGCGCAGCTCGCGTCGAACGTCGGCAAGGTCGTGTTCTTCGCCAAGCACCTCGACGTCATGGACCAGGCGGAAGAGGTCTTCGCGCGCCGTGGCCTGCGGACCGCGACCGTCCGCGGCGAGCAGTCGACGGCGCAGCGCACGGCCGAGATCGACGCCTTCGTCAACGACCCGGACGTGGCGGTGATCGTCTGCTCGCTCACCGCGGCCGGCGTCGGCCTCAACCTGCAGGTCGCGTCGAACGTCGTCCTCGCGGAGCTGTCGTGGACGAGCGCCGAGCAGACGCAGGCGATCGACCGCGTGCACCGCATCGGACAAGAGGAGCCCGTCACGGCGTGGCGGATCATCGCGGCCCAGACGATCGACACGAAGATCGCCGAGCTCATCGACAGGAAGGCCGGGCTCGCCGCGCGGGCGCTCGACGGCTCGGACGAGGAGCTCGTCGACTCGGGCGACATCCAGCTCGACGCGATGGCGGCCATGCTCACGGACGCGCTCGAGGGGCGCTGACCCCGTCGCCGGCCGCCCGCGGTCGACGCGCCCGGCGCGCGAACGGCCCCGGTGACCACTGGTCACCGGGGCCGTTCCCGTGGGGATGGATCAGGTCGCGCGTCCCCGCGGCGCACGCGTCCACGCGCGGCCGCCGACGAGGGCGGTGCTCAGATGCGGGACTGCACCTCGGCCAGCGAGGGGTTCGTCGCCGTCGAGCCGTCCGGGAACACGAGGGTCGGGACGGTCTGGTTCCCGCCGTTCACCGCGGCCACGAGCTCGGCCGTGCCGGGGGTCTCCTCGATGTTGACCTCGGTGTACGTGACACCGGCGCGGTCCATCTGGGTCTTCAGTCGCTTGCAGTAGCCGCACCAGCCGGTCGTGAACATCGTGACGGTGCCGGCGGCGGGGACGAACGCGTCCTTCGAGATCGTGTCACTCATGATGCCGACGGTAACCGGCGTGCCTGCGCGGGTATTCCTGCCGGACGCCGCCCGGCCCTCCCGGTCGGCCCGCCGGACAGCAGGACCGGTTGACACACCTATTCGACATAGGTAGGTTCGGTCCATGGAACCACTCCAGCGCGTCACCGCACCGACGCTCGACGTCCTCCAGGCCCTGCTCGCCCAGGAGGAGCCACTCTGGGGCCTCGTGCTCATCAAGACCACGGGGCGCCCGTCCGGCACGGTCTACCCGATCCTGGAGCGGCTCGAGCGCCAGGGCTGGATCACCGGGTCATGGGATGACGACCCGGACCGATCCGGCCCGCGTCGCCGCCGCTACGCGTTCACGGGGGAGGGCCGGGTCGCCGCCCGCGACCTCGTCGCGTCCGCCGACGAGCACCGGGCACGCGCCGCCGCGCGACCGTCACGGCGCACCGCGCCCGGCCGGACGGTGGCCCCGTGAGCGGCCCCCGATCGTCGGCGGCTCGACACAGCGCCGAGGGCGCGTCGACCGCGCCGCACCCGCTCGCGCGAGCGGTCGTCGACCTCGCCGTCGCACTCTCGCCCGCCGACCACCGACCGGTCCGCATGGAGCAGTGGCACGCGGACCTCCGCGACGCCGCCGACCTCGACCTGCCCCGCGCCGGCCTGGCGTTCGGGGCGCTCACCACGGCGCTGTTCCACCGCCGCGCCGTCCACCGATCGACCTGGGGGGAATCCATGTCCGCACTGTCGGGGCGCGCCGCGCCGCGCACCATCCGCACGTCCTCGGCGCTCGTCGCCTTCGCCATCTGCTCGATGCTCGTCGGAGCCGGGCTGTCCGCCATGGGATCGCGCTACGACGGATGGGACTGGATCCGGGTCCTCACGGTCGTCGTCGTGGCCCTCCTCGTCGTCGTCCCGGCGCTCGCGGCCATCGGTGCCCTGCTGCTGACGGACGCGTCGACCCGCGGCCGCCGGCTCGCCGGTGTCGGGTTCGTCGTGCTCGGCGCGGCCGGACTCGCGGCCCTCGTCCTGACGTCGACGCCCGGACCCGCTTGGGCGTGGCTCGGTGGGTCGGCGGTCGCCGTGGCTGCCGGCCGCCTCGTGCTCCGCTGCAGGTCCGCGACGGACTGGTGGCTCCTCGGCATGCCCGTGATCGCGACGGCGCTCGGTTGGACGTTGACCGAGGTCTGGAGCCTCGCGACCGTCGTGCCCTACACGGCGCTGTTCCTCGTCATGCTCCTGGCCTATGTCGTCCCCTTCCTCGGGAGCATCGCGGCGGCCGTCCTCGCCGGCCGTCTCGACGACGCTCGGGCCACCGGCGGCGGGCTGGTAGACAAGGAGGTGTGAGCGACACGCACCTCGAGATCGAACGCACCTACGACCTGGCCCCGGAGGCCGAGTTGCCGGACCTGATCGGGGTCGGCGGGATCCTCCGCACCGAGCGGCAGGAGCCGTTCGAGCTCGACGCCACGTACTGGGACACCGAGCGCTTCGACCTGGTGGCCGCACACGTGACGGTCCGCCGCCGCACGGGAGGCCCCGACGCCGGCTGGCACATCAAACGCGCGGCCTCGGACACGGTCCGGCACGAACAGCACTTCCCGCTCACCGAGGACACCGACACCGTGCCCGACGCGGTGCTCGCGGCGCTGTTCGCCGAGCGCCGGGGGCGGGCGCTGCGCCCCGTGGTGCGGATCCGGACGGAACGGGCCGTGACGCGCCTCCTGGACGAGGACGGCGACCAGGTCGCCGAGCTCGCGGACGACCACGTCAGCGCCTTCCGGCTCGACCCCGACGCGCCGACCGGGCCGCGGACGTGGCGCGAGGTCGAGGTCGAGGCGGTCGAGGGCGTCGACGAGCAGGTGGCGCAGACGCTGTTCGACGGCCTCGACGCGCGGTTCGCCGAGCGTGGTGCGCAGCCGGCGGCCGTCTCCTCGAAGCTCGCCCGTGGCCTCGCGGGCGTCGACGCCCCGCGCCTCCGCACCACGGACAAGCCGGCCAAGGGCTCCGCCGCGCGCGTCCTCCGCAAGCGCGTCGCGCGACTGCGCTCGTCGCTCGCCCGCCGGGAGGCCCGGCTCCGGTCCGGCGACACCGCCGACCTCCGCGGACTGGCCACCACGTCGCTCGGCCTGGCGGCGGTGCTCGGCGCCTACCGCGCCGCCTTCGCCGACGCGGACCTCACCGACCGCGCGGTGGCCGCCGCGGAGACGCTCGCCGACGTCGTGAGCCGTGCGGCGTCGGCCGAGTACCTCGTCGGCGACCTCCACCGGGCCGGGACGCCGGCGCAGGACGCACTCGTCGACACCCTGGCGCGCGAACGGCTCCTCGCGGCGACCCGTGAGCGTCGCGACGAGGCGGTGCGCGACACCCTCCGGTTCCTGCACACGCCGGAGTACCTCGACCTGCTCGACCTGCTCGACGACGCCGTGGAGCGACCCGAGCCGACCGCCTGGGCGCTCCGGACCCCGAAGCGGGTGGCGCAGGACGTCACGGCCGCCGAGAAGCCCGTCGTGCGCGAGCTCGTGCGCGCCGCGGTCGGTGACGACCCGGCGGACGAGACCGGCGACCGCGAGGCGACCGAACGCGCGTGGCTGGCCACGATGCGGATGCGGATCGCGATGGACGTCCTCGGGGACGAGGCCTTCCCGCATGCACTCGGCCGCCGGATCACCGTCGCGGCGGACGTCCTCACCGAGCGGGCGCAGTCCCTGCACGCGCTCGAGGAGCTCCGGCACGTCGCCGGCATCGCGACGCGCGCGGGGGAGGACACCTTCGGCTACGGCGTGCTCGCGGGCGACCGCGTGCGTCGTGCCGAGGAGTCCTACGACGACGCGGTGCAGGCCCTCTCGCGCGTCTGACCCAGCCCGTCACCCTCTCCCGCGGAATCGCAGTCGTTGCCGCTCAGGACGCTCCCGGAACGGCAACGACTGCGATCTCGCGGGTCGGGGATCGCGCCGTCAGGACCGCGGTCCGGCCTCGGCCAGACCGAGCACGTCGAGCAGCCACGCCAGCTCGAAGGCCCGCTCGCGCCAGGAGTCGTAGCGCCCGCTCACCCCGCCGTGTCCCGCCGCCATCTCGGTCTTGAGCAGCACCGGCGCACCGACCTCGCGCAGGCGCGCCGTCCACTTGGCGGGCTCGACGTACAGCACCCGGGTGTCGTTGATCGACGTGACCGCCAGGATCCGCGGGTAGGTGACGTCGTCGCGGACGTTCTCGTACGGCGTGTACTCGCTCATGTACCGGTAGACCTCGGGGTCGTGCAGGGGATCGCCCCACTCGTCCCACTCGATCACCGTGAGCGGCAGGTCCGGGTCGAGGATGCTCGTCAGCGCGTCGACGAACGGGACCGCCGCCAGGATCCCCGCGAACCGGTCCGGTGCGATGTTCGCGACGGCGCCCATGAGCAGCCCGCCGGCGCTGCCGCCTTCGGCGACGATGCGGTCCGGCGTGGTGCGGCCGGTCGCGATCAGGTGGTCGGCGACCGCCACGAAGTCGGTGAACGTGTTCTTCTTGGTCAGGGTCTTGCCCTGCTCGTACCAGTGCCGGCCCATCTCGCCGCCCCCGCGGACGTGCGCGACCGCGAACACGACGCCGCGGTCGAGCAGCGACAGCCGCATGACGCTGAAACCGGGGTCGATGCTGTGCTCGTACGAGCCGTAGCCGTACAGGTGGACGGGAGCGGGCCTCCCGGCCGCCACCGCGTCGCGGCGCCACACGAGCGAGACGGGCACGCGCGTGCCGTCCGGTGCGGTCGCCCACTGGCGTTCCTGCACGTAGTCCTCGGAGCGGTAGCCGCCGAGCACCGGCTGGCGCTTCCGCACCGTGATCGCGCCCGACGCGAGGTCGAGGTCGCCGACCGTCGACGGGGTCACGAACGACGTGAACGTCAGGCGCAGGGTGGGCTGGTCCCACTCGGGGTTGCCGCCGAAGCCCGCCGAGAACAGCTCCTCGTCGAACGGGACCTCGTGCGCGTCGCCGTACCCGTCGCCCTCGATCGGCACGATCGCGACGCGGGGGAGCGCCTCGGACCGGTACTCGACCGCGAGGTGGTGGGCGAACGCGTCCACCGACTCGATGCGGCGCTCCGGGTCGTGCGCGATGACCACGCGGCGGTCGCTCGTCGACGTCGGGTCGTCCGCGGGCACGTCGACGAGCTCGAAGTTCTCGGCGCCGTCGTTGTGCAGGACGAGCAGCCGGTCACTCCCGCCGACGACCGCGTGCTCGACGTCGTACTCGACGCCCTCGCGACGCGGCCAGACGACGTGGAACTCGCCCGTCGGGTCCGCCGCGTCGAGCAGGTGGACCTCGGACGTGATCTTCGACCCGAGCTCGATCACGATGTACTGCGACGACCGGGTGACGCCGACGCCGACCCAGTAGCGGTCGTCGGGCTCCTGGAACACGGCGACGTCCTCGCCGGTCCCGCCGACCTCGTGCCGCCAGATGGTGTCCGGACGCCACGACTCGTCGACGGTGGGGTAGAACACGTACCGGCCCGACGGGTCGAACGCGGCACCGGCACCCGTGCCCTCGATGACGTCCGGCAGGTCCGCACCGCTCGTGAGGTCGCGCACGTGCAGCGTGTACCGCTCGTCGCCGGCCGTGTCGATGCCGTAGACCAGGCGCTCGCCGTCGTCGCTGACGTCGTACGTGCCGAGCGCGAAGAAGTCGTGCCCCGCGGCGAGCAGGTTGCCGTCGAGCACCACCTGCTCGCCCGGCACCTCGGCGCCCGCCTCGACCTCGGGCGGGGTCCAGTCGTCCTCGTCGGTGATCGGCGCGCGGCAGTGGACGCCGTACTGGCTGCCCTCGCTCGTGCGCGTGAAGTACCAGAACCGGCCCATCCGCACCGGCACGCTGAGGTCGGTCTCCTGCACCCGGGCACGGATCTCGTCGAACAGCCGGTCGCGCAGCGGGGCGAGGTGCGCGGTCGCCGCGTCGGTGTACGCGTTCTCGGCTTCGAGGTACGCGAGCGTCTCCGGGGACTCCTTGTCACGGAGCCACTCGTAGTCGTCCACGAACCGGACCCCGTGGTGGGTCCGGGTGACCGGGTGCTTCGCGGCGATGGGAGGGGTGGTCGAGGACGCGTCGGAGCTCACCGGCCCAGCCTAGGACGCGCTCCGGCGGTGCACCTGGACGGTCCGGGAGGCCCGGTGCTGGTGACCGAGATCGCATCCGCCGGTCGGTAGCGTGGTCCGCATGAGCAAACGATCCTTCGTCATCACCGGTGCCCACGTCGTCCCCGTCGTCGGGGACGAGTTCGACGGCGGCGCGGTCGTCGTCGAGGACGGACGCATCACCGCGGCGGGCCCGGACGTCGCCGTGCCCGAGGGACTGCCGGTCGTCGACGCGGCGGGCACGTGGCTCGTGCCGGGCTTCGTCGAGGCGCACGGCCACGTCGGCATCCACGAGGAGGCCAACGGCGTCGCGGGCAACGACACGAACGAGATGACCGGCCCGAACATGGCCGCCGTCCGCGCGATCGACGCGATCGACATCGACGACGAGGGCTTCCGGGACGCGCTGTCCGGCGGCGTCACCGCGATCGTGGTCAAGCCGGGCTCGGGCAACCCCATCGGTGGCCAGACCGTCGCGATCAAGAGCTGGGGCGGCCGGACGATCGACGAGCAGCTCATCTCGGACAGTGTCAGCGTCAAGAGCGCGCTCGGCGAGAACCCGAAGCGCGTGTACGGGGCGAAGGACCAGACACCGTCGACCCGCCTCGGGGTCGCGAAGGTGATCCGCGAGGCCTTCGTCGCCGCCGACCACTACCGCACCGCCCGTGCGGCCGCCGCGGGGAAGGGCGAGCCGTTCGAACGCGACCTCACCAAGGAGACGCTCGCGCGCGTCCTCGACGGGGAGCTCGCCTGGGACCAGCACACGCACCGCCACGACGACATCGCCACCGCGATCCGCCTGTCCGAGGAGTTCGGTTACCGGCTCGTCGTCAACCACGGCACCGAGGGGCACAAGCTCGCGGGTCTCCTCGCCGAGAAGGACATTCCCGTCGTGTACGGCCCGCTGTTCACGAGTCGCTCGAAGGTGGAGCTCCGGGACCGCGCGATCACGAACCTCGCCGAGATCGCGGCGGCCGGGGTCCGGGTCGCGATCACGACGGACGCGCCCGTCGTGCCGATCAACATGCTCGTGCTGCAGGCGACGATGGCGGTCAAGGAAGGCCTGCCCCGGCAGACGGCGCTCGAGGCGCTGACGACGAACCCGGCGACGTTCCTCGGCTTCGGCGACCGCGTCGGTCAGATCACACCCGGCTACGACGCCGACCTCGTGCTCTGGTCGGGCGACCCGCTCGACGCGACCTCGCGGGCGCTCCGCGTCTTCATCGACGGCGCCGAGGTCTACACGTGGGACGCGGAGGCGCACCGCGGGGTGACCGTGCCGCGGTTCTGACCCCCGACCGCCCGCCGCGGCGCCGGTCGGGAGGCCCGGATCGCGACCGCCGGGCCGGGCGCGGCTCGGGCCTCCCGGCCGTCCGCCGGGTCACGGCGTCCGGCGCCTACGCGGTGCGGTCGAGCAGGAACGTGTTCATCGCGGCGGTGAGCTCGAGGTCCATGTCGCGCACGTCGCCGTTGACGGAACGGATCGGGGCAGCGAGCCGGGAGCTCGACACGAGCCACAGTGCGTCGGCGGCACGGAGGTCGTCGAGCGTCACGAGCTCGTACGAGGTCGCGATCCCGCGGTCCTCGGCGAAGGTGAAGACGTCCGCCTGCGTCGTCCCCGCGAGGATGCCGATGTCGGTCCGGGGCGTGACGAGGTCGTCGCCGCGTCGGAGCAGGAGCGTCGAGCGCGGGCCCTCGAGGACGTAGCCGTCGGTCGAGACGAACAGGGCGTCGTCGGCCCCGCGGCGAGCCGCCTCACGCAGGGCGGCCATGTTCACGGCGTACGACAGGGTCTTGGCGCCCTGGAGCAGCCAGGGACTCGTGCGGGCGACGTCGTGGCGGTACCCGCGGTCGAGCGTGACGACGGCGATGCCCTGCTCGCGGGGCATGGTGTACTCCTCGGCCGGGGCCGCGTACACGTAGCCCGTCGGTCGGCCGTCGCCCTCGACGCCGCGGGACATCACGGTCTTGCAGTAGGCCTCGCGGACCGGATCGAGCTCCGCGACGACGGCCTCGACCGCGCGGCGCCAGACGTCGAGGTCGGGTGCGGGCAGGTCGAGCATCGCGGCCGAGCGGGCGAGACGGTCGAGGTGTGCCTCGAGTGCCTGCGGTCGACCGTCCGTGACGTTCAGGGTCTCGAACACGCCGTCACCGCGGACCAAGCCGAGGTCGAGCACCTGGACGTGCGGCTCGATCGGACCCTCGAAGGTGAACGCGTCGGCGCCGGGGTCGTGCGCCTCGGCGTGCTGGGAGGGACGGTTCAGGATCGCGAGGACGGTTTCGGTCATGCGGTCAGTCAAGCGCATCCGCTGCCGGTCCCCGGGCCTGGTCCGCGGGTGTCCGCGGATGCGCCGGACCGGGTCAGCGGCCCTCGGGGATCGCGCCCATGAGCTTCCAGACCGCGCTCGACAGCTCCGGGTGCGCGAGCGCGATGCGCCGGAGGCGGTGGTACTCCTCGCCGTGCGCCGTACCCGACCCCGACGACGGGTGCTGGGTGCGTCCGCCGGCACGGTGCTCGATGCGGGAGTCGACCTCGATGGCCTCGGCGCGGAGGATCAGCACGACCTGCTCGTCGACCGTCGGGATCAGGTGCATGAACTCCCACGGGTCGTCACCCTGGCGACAGCGGTGTTCGACGATGACGGCGATCTCCTCCGCCGCCTCGGCACGGAGCACCTCGAGGCTCCGCCCCGCGTTCCGGGACTCAGCCACGGTGTGCCCGTACCTGCGCTGCCATGGAGCGAGCCTACGCCACGCCTTCGGGGACATCGACGCCGCGCTCCCCGGCGTGCTCGGGCAGACTCGGAGCGTGCCGCACGTCGCGTCGAAGGACCAGCACCCGCGGGTGTGTGTCGTCTACCTGCTCCGATCCGGGCCCGCCGGGGTCGAGGTCCTGCTCGGACGGAAGCGGCGGGGGCTCGGGGTCGGACGGCTCGTCGGCCCCGGCGGCAAGCTCGAGCCCGGCGAGGACGCCCGCTCGGCCGCGGTGCGTGAGGTCGCGGAGGAGGTCGGGCTCGAGGTCCGTGCCGAGGACCTCGAGCCGCGGGGGACGCTCGACTACCGCTTCCCGTTCCGGCCGTCGTGGAGTCAGGTCTCGGACGTGTTCGTCGCCGAGCGGTGGGACGGCGAGCCGCGCGGTGGCGACGAGCTCGAACCGGGCTGGGTCCCCGTCGACGCCGTGCCCTACGACGCCATGTGGGACGACGCCCGCTACTGGCTGCCGGGGGTCCTGCGCGGTGGGAGCGTCCGTGCGCGGTTCACCTTCGGCGAGGACTGTGCCACCGTGTCCGGGTTCACCGGGTCCGGCGTCCGTGCGGCGGTCGACTGATCGCGACGGCGCCGGTGCGGGGTGCGGCGGTGCCCTCGAGGCCCTCGAGCCCGCCCGTGAAGACGTCACCCGTCATCCGGGCGTCCTGGAACCCCGCGTCGTGGTGGTCGTCACCGTCGCCTCGGCCGGGGCGGATGGTGCTCAGCGTGCCCGTCTCGGTCGACTGGAGTCCGTGCCGCGCGAGTTCCTCGTCGCGCTGCTGGCCCAGGAAATCGCGGTTCGCGGTCTGCGCGTCCCCGAACATCGTCGTGCGACCGGTGACGATCATCCGGATGCGGCGGTGCTCCCACCACATCTTGCCGACGACCATGAGCACGATCCCGGCCGCGGCGTAGGAGGCCATCGTGACCAGCCCGCGCTCGTACGAGGGTCCGACCCCGTACACCGTGTGCTTGATCATCTCGACCATGCTCGAGCCCACCACGACGTGGTTCAGCCAGGCGAACGGCTCCGGCATGAACCACTTCGGGTAGGCGCCACCCGACGACGGCATCGACAGGAAGACGAAACAGATCATGGCGGGTGCGGCGATGAACCGCCCGGCGAAGTAGCTCAGGCCGTTCACGGTCAGTCCGATGGCGACGATCCAGCCCCAGGCGATGAGCACGAGCGCGGCGAAGTGTCCGTGGATGGCGCCGACGACCGGGCCGGCCAGGGTGTTCGTGATGAGGGAGATGACGATCCCGCCCACCACGATGACCGCGACGCGCGTGCGGTGGCGCAGCGGGCCGCCCATGATGCCGATGAACATCGCCACCATGTACCCGCCGATGCACCACGCGAGCATGACGTACATGGCGACGGTGCCGTACTCGTCCCAGCGTGGCAACGGGGCGAGTTCGGTGATCGTCGGTGCCGGACCCCCACCGGCCGTGATCACCGACGACAGGGTCGCGGGGACGAGGCTCGCCACCTGGAACTGGTGCGCGCTCGCCTTGAACACCGTGTTCGACGACGGGTCGTAGGCGACCGCCATGAGTCCGCTCACCACGTCGTGCTTCGCGCGGGTGAGCGAGTCGACCGTGTGGAACACGTACTCGCCGGGCAGGGCCTTGTGCACGGCCGCGACGAGTGCCGGGTCCGACCCGACCAGCGCGATCGGGACGTCGTGCGGATGGGGTGCGTGGAACGCCGCGATGTAGCACAGGCAGAACCCGACGATGAAGAACAGGGGCATCCAGAGCTGCAGGCCGATGAGTTGCAGCGAGGGGTGGAGGGTTCCGTACCAGCGGCGGTAGCGACTGATGCGCTGGGGCTCGGGCGCACGGGTCACGGTCCGTCCCCGCCCGGCGATGCGGGTACCCCGACGCGGCGACGATCCCCGGGTCGCCGGCCTCGTGGTGCGGGCCGTCGGTGTGCTGCGGTGCACTCCGGCACGGTCCGGGACGTCGTTGTTGCGCGGTGTGCTCACGCGGGCTGGGCCACCTCTCTGGGCTTCGGACGAAGGCTTCCAGGGTACGCCGCCGCCGCTTCGAGCCCACATGGCCGGGAGGTGCGGGCCGCGCGGTCAGGACCGGCTGCGGCCCGCCTGGGACGAGTCCATCGCGAGCTCCTCGGCGTCCAGGCTGATGAGGACGCGGCGCATGACCTCTTCGTCCAGGGCGCCGTGCTCGCGCTCGCGCAGCACGACCTCGCGCCGGCGGGCGAGGAGCTCGCGCCGGACCGCCTGGACCTCGGCGGCGGTGAGCCGGGACGGGGCCTCGCGGGCGTCGAGGCGCTCGTCCTCGGCGTCGTGCTGGAAGTCCTCGGCCTGCCGCTCCAAGCGCCGCCGCAGCCGGCCCACGGTCGCGTCCACGGCCTCCCGTCCGTACCGCTCCGCCCAGACGTCCTGCCGCTCGCGGATCAGGTCGATCGCCGCCTCGGTCGTGCGGTGGGACAACAGGAGCTCGGCCGCGGTGTCGCGCTCGTGCTCGCCCGGGTCGTGGACGTGCAGACGGCGGATGACGATCGGCAGGGTGAGCCCCTGCAGCAGGAGGGTCCCCACGGTGACGACGAACGCGATGAGGAAGATGGTGTCCTGCGCGGGGATGTGCGTCGGCGAGGACACGACGGCGACGGCGGCGGCCAGGGTGACCACGCCGCGCATCCCCGTCCACGAGATCACCGTGAGCTCCTGCCAGGTCATCCGTGGCTCGGCCGCGCCGCGGAGCCACCGGAGGCGCGGCCTGCCCCGGGTCGCGCGGACGACGAGCGGTCGGAGCCAGCGCCCGTTCAGGCGTCGCCGCCAGTACGACAGGAACACGAACGCGGGACGGACCAGCACGACGACGCCGAGCACCACGAAGGCCACCCCGACGCTCTCGAGCAGGCTGCGGTGGCTGGCGAGCGTCTCGCGCACGACCGTGTTGAGCTGCAGCCCGATGAGCGCGAACACGAAGCCCTCGAGGATGACGTCGGCGCTCGTCCACAGGGGGCGCTCCTGGAGACGGGTCTCGTAGCCCTCCTTCGGCGAGTTGTACCCGATGTACAGGCCGGCCGTGACGACCGCGATCACGCCCGAGCCGCCGAGTTCCTCGGCGAGGACGTAGGCCACGAACGGGAGCAGGATGCTCATGATGGTCGCGATCACCGGGTCGCCCAGCCGCATCCGGAGCCAGTGCACGAGCACGCCGAGGACCCCGCCGACCAGGAGTCCCACGACGATCGCCAGGGCGAAGATCCCGGCGTCCTCCCACAGGGTCAGCGACTCGCCCGCGATGATGAGCGTGAAGACGCGGACGAGGGTCAGGGACGCCGCGTCGTTGATGAGGCTCTCGCCCGACAGCACGGTCATCACGCGGCGGGGGAGCCCGAGCTTCCGGCCGATCGCCGCGGCCGACACGGCGTCGGGCGGGGCGACGATCGCGCCGACGAGGATCGCGGCGGGCAGGGTCATGTCCGGTACGAGCAGGTAGGCGACGGCGCCGACGACGATCGCGGTCACGATCACGAGCACGATCCCGAGCCGACGGATCTGCCGGAGCGACTGCCGGAAGCTCTGCCACGTCACGTCGAGCGCCGCGGAGTACAGCAGCGGCGGCAGCACCACGGTGAGGATGACGTCGGAGTCGATCTCGATGTGCGGCAGCCCGGGGACGAACGAGGCGGCGAGCGCGGCGGCGGTGACGAGGAGCGGCGCGGGCAGGCCCTTGGCGCGGGCCAACGCGGTGAGCGCGAGGGACACCACGAGGACCACGAGCAGTTCGGCGATGTCCATCGGGCGGGAGTCCTCTCGTCGTCGGCCTGTCCATCTTCTCAGAGAGCGCCTGGTGCGGGCTGGACGGGCCCTGAGCGCGACGACAGCGGACGAGGACGGCGGTGCTCGCCCACGGAGTGGACGGGGGATGGACATCAGGTTGCCCCGCGGTGCCCGGAACTGGGAGACTCGTCGGCGGTGGATCTCACACTCATAGTCGTCCTGGTCATCGCGTTGGCCCTCTTCTTCGACTTCACGAACGGTTTTCACGACACCGCCAACGCGATGGCGACCCCGATCGCGACCGGCGCGATGAAGCCGACGGTCGCGGTGTCCGTCGCGGCGGTGCTCAACCTCGTCGGGGCGTTCCTCAGCACCGAGGTGGCGACATCGATCTCGCACGGCCTCATCAACGAGGGGCCGGGTGGCGTCGCGATCACCCCGGCGATGATCTTCGCGGGGCTCATCGGTGCCGTGACCTGGAACATGATCACCTGGCTCCGCGGCCTGCCGTCCTCGTCCAGCCACGCGCTGTTCGGTGGCCTCATCGGCGCGGCGATCGTCGGCGCGGGCTTCGGCTCGGTGAACTACGCCTCGCTCCTCACGGTGGTGATCATCCCGGCCGTCCTCTCGCCGGTCATCGCATCGGTGGTCGCGTTCCTGGCGACCCGCATCGCCTACGCGGTCACGCGGCGCAAGGGCGCGCCGAACGAACGCGGCGGCTTCCGCATCGGTCAGATCTTCACCTCGTCCATGGTGTCGCTCGCCCACGGCACGAACGACGCCCAGAAGACCATGGGCGTCATCACGCTCACGCTCATCGCGGGCGGGTTCCAGCGCAGCGGGTCGGGCCCGGAACTCTGGGTGATCGTGGCCTGCGCCATGGCGATCGCGCTCGGCACGTACACGGGCGGTTGGCGCATCATCCGGACGCTCGGCAGCGGGCTCACGGACATCCGCGCGACGCAGGGCTTCGCCGCCGAGGCCTCGACCGCCGCGACGATCCTCGCGTCGAGCCACGTGGGCTTCGCCCTGTCGACGACGCAGGTGTCGTCGGGATCGATCATCGGTGCGGGGCTCGGTCGCCGCGGGTCGAAGATCCAGTGGTCGACGGCGGGCAAGATCGTCATCGCGTGGTTCATCACGTTGCCCGCCTCGGCAGCCGTGGGCGCGGTCGCGTCGGCGATCGCCCGCATCGGCACGGCCGGGCTCGTCGTCGACGCCGTGCTCGGGGCCGTGATCATCGCCGGGCTGTTCCTGTGGTCGCGGCGGAACCCGGTCGAGCAGGCCGCGGCGATCGAGGTCGACGTCGCCGCGAACTCGGTCCTCACGCGCAAGCAGCGCCGCGACCTGCAGCGCCGGAAGCGTGCTGAGGAGGTCGCGGCCCGCCGGGTGGCGTTGAGCCGCGAGAAGACCCTGCGCCGGATGGCCGCACGGAGAGGAGGCCGTCGATGATCGACTGGGGAGGCTTCTTGCTCGTCGTGCTCGTCGCGCTGATCTCCGCGTGCTTCGTCACCTCGGTGTACGGGCTCGGACTCCGTCTGTGGGTCACCGGGCGCGACGGCCGCGCGCGGTCGGCGCGCGCGGCGGCGGTGCTGTGCTTCGCGGTCTGCGCGGCCACGGTGCTGTACGGGGTGTACCTGATCGTCCCGCAGTTCCACCAGTAGCCCCGTCGGCCCGGTCACGAGACCGACGGGGCGGGCGCGGGTCGGGCCTCCCGGCCGTCAGTCCGTCGGCAGCGGCCGCTCGTCGGCGCGCACGCGGACCTGGTTCGCGAGGTCGCGCAGACGCTGTTCCTCGCGTTCGGTCTCGGGATCGGGCTCGGGCAGCTCCGCGGCGGCCAGGCGCACCTGCCGCGCGGTCGCGACGTCGTGGTCGTGCCACCGGGCCAGCGCGAAGTTGCGGCGCACGTCGCGGAGGGGGAGGCGGATCGTGGCGTCCGCCTCGACGCCGGCGAACAGCTGCCGCATCCGGATGATCTCCGAGTCGAGCTCGCCCCCGACCACGAGCACGAAGTTCGAGATGTAGAGGTAGACGAGCAGCAGGATCGCGCCACCGAGCCAGCCGTACGCGTGGTTGATGGACCCGATCGTCTTGACGTACACGACGAACCCGAGGGTCGCGAGGGCCCAGGTGCCGATCGCGAACCCGGCTCCGGCCGAGACCCACCGCAGGTGTGGTGCCCGGACGTTCGGCGTCGCGTAGTACAGCACCCCGACCATGACGACGAGGGTCGCGAGGAGGACGGGCCACTTGCCGACGTCCCACAGGCCCTCGAGCCAGGCCGGCCACCCCATGCGGTGCACGACCGTGGCGACCGCCGTCGGAGTGCCGAGCAGGATCGTGATCGCCACGGCGCCCCCGACCATGATGAGCATCGTGACGAGCAGCATCATGCTGCGGAACTTCCAGATCCGTCGCCCCTCCTCGACCTCGTAGGCCGTGTTCATCGCGCGCCCGAACGCGGTCGCGTACCCGGACAGCGACCACAGGGTCAGGAGGAGGCCGATGGCCAACGCGAGCTCCGGGCTGTCGAGCGCGGTGAGCTGCCGGAGCGGCGTCTCGAGGTGTCGCGCGGTCTCCGGGCGGATGATGGCGCCGAGGATCTGGATGATGTCGGTGATCGTGTCACCGGAGCGGTCGAGGATCGACACGGCCGACACGACGGTCAGGGCCGTGGGGAACGCCGTCAGCGTGGCGAAGAAGGTGAGCGAGGCAGCGGCGTCGACGACCCGGTGCCGGATGACCTGGTGGGTCGTCCGCCGGACGACCGCCCGGAACCCGGTGCGCTTGAGGGCACGCGAGTCGGCGTCCTGCATGCCGCCCACGCTAGCCGTCCGCGGGGCGGAGGGCGTCGTACCGCCGGAACGAGGGAACGAGGCGCAGCAGGAGCGCCACGAGTCCGATGATCACGACGCCGCCGACGATCGGCGGGACCGCGATGCCGACGGCCACGACGAGGCCCGCGTACAGGTCGCCGATCCGGGGACCGCCGGTCACCACGACGACGAAGATGCCCTGCAGTCGGCCGCGCATGCCGTCCGGTGCGGCGGCCTGGAGGATCGTCCCGCGGAACACGCTGCTCACGTTGTCCGCACCACCGGACACCAGGAGCGCCGCGGACGCGAGCACGAGCGCCGGCAGGATCCCGATGCCGAACCCGACGTGGGCGCGGCCGCCGAGCGCGTGGGCGGCCGCGATCACGATGCCGAACACGGCGATCGAGGCCCCGTAGACCGTGATCGCCCAACCCACCGCCTCACCCTGGCGTCGGACGTGTCCGAGCGGGCCGGAGAACACGCTCGACACGAGTGCCCCCACGGCGTACGCGGCCGTGAGCACGCCGACCGTGATCGAGCCGCCACCGATGACGAGCGCCCCGATCGCGGGGAACAGGACGCGGGGTTGGCCGAACGTCATCGCGATGATGTCGAGCACGAACGTCATCGTGATCGTCGGGGAGCGCCGGAGGAACCGCGCGCCCTCGACGAGCGACCCGAGCCCCGGGCGCTGTGCGTCGTGCTCCGGCGCCATGCGCGGCAGCGTGATGACCCCCGTGAACGCGAAGCTGAAGAGGACGACGTCGATCGTGTAGGTGGGCGCGTACCCGACGGCGGCCACGAGCACGCCGGCGACGGCGGGCCCCACCGTGACCGCGAATCCCGTCCCGATGCCGCTGAGCGCTCCGGCGGCCGGCAGCAGGTCGGTGCCGATGAGCCGCGGGATGATCGCGGAGCGGGAGGCCCCGATCACCGTCCCGGCGACCGCGTTCACCGTCGCGAGCACGTACAGCAGCGCCACGTTCTCGAGGCCGAGCCAGGCGTGCGTGGCGATGAGGGCGGTGGACACCCAGGCGAGGACCGCGCTCGCGAGGGCGACGGCGCGGCGGTCGAACGCGTCGGCGAGCATGCCGCCGTACAGCCCGGCCGCGATCATCGGCACGAGCGAGATGACCCCGACGAGCGAGACCGCGAACGTCGACCGGGTGATGTCGTACACCTCGAGGCCGACGGCGACGGTCGTCATCTGGGTCCCGATGCCGGCGACCGAGCTCCCGACCCAGAGGCGGGCGAACGCGGGGGACCGGCGCAGCGGCGTGAGGTCGGCGAGGAGCGACCGGTGCCGGGTCGGCTCGGTGTCGACGGACGCGGGAGGGGTCGGAGTGGTGGGGGTCTGATCGTGGGGGAGGCGGGGCCGTCGTCGGCCGGATGTGGAGTCACGGTGGGACCATTCTGCCGTCCCCCGCACCCGGACGCGCCCGGTGGGACCGGCCGTCATGCGGGCGTCACCCTCGTCGTGTTGGATGGCGACATGACTGACCTCAACAGCAAGCCCGAGTTCGACGCCCCGGAGGGCCCCGCCCCGACCGAGCTCGTCATCACCGACATCGTCGAGGGCGACGGCGCGGAGGCCCAGCCCGGATCGACCGTCAAGGTGCACTACGCGGGCGTCGAGTACGACTCCGGCGAGGAGTTCGACAGCTCCTGGAACCGGGGCGAGCCGATCGACTTCCCGCTCGCGGCGCTCGTCCGCGGCTGGCAAGAGGGCATCCCCGGCATGAAGGTCGGCGGCCGTCGCAAGCTCGTCGTGCCGCCGGATCTCGCCTACGGGCCGGCCGGTGGCGGGCACTTCCTGTCCGGCAAGACCCTGATCTTCGTCATCGACCTCCTCGGCGTGCGCTGATGCCGACCGCGGTCCCCACCGTCGAGCTCAACGACGGCACCGCCTTCCCGCGCCTCGGGCTCGGGACGTACGGGCTGAACGGCGACGAGGGCGTGGCGGCGGTCCGTGCCGGCATCGACGCGGGCTACCGGCTCCTCGACACGGCGCTCAACTACGGCAACGAGGACGCCGTGGGCCGTGCCGTACGCGAGTGCGGTCTCCCGCGTGAGGACCTCGTCGTCACCTCGAAGCTGCCCGGGCGACACCACGGGTACGACGAGGCGCACCGATCGATCGAGGAGACCCTCGGCAACCTCGGGTTGGACTCGGTCGACCTGTACCTCATCCACTGGCCGAACCCGTCCGTCGACAAATTCGTCGACACCTGGAAGGCCTTCGTCGACCTCCGGGACAGCGGCGTCGTCCGCTCCATCGGCGTCTCGAACTTCACCGAGGAGCACCTGCAGCGCATCGTCGACGCGACCGGTGTGGCCCCCGCGGTCAACCAGGTCGAGCTGCACCCGTACTTCCCCCAGGGCGCCCTCCGCGCGGTGCACGAGCGCCTCGGGATCGTGACCGAGAGCTGGAGCCCGCTCGCCAAGCAGAGCGAGCTCCTGACCGAACGCGTCGTCACGGACGCCGCGGCGGTGCACGGGGTCACCCCGGGGCAGGTCGTGCTGCGGTGGCACGTGCAGCTCGGTGCCGTGCCGGTGCCGAAGTCGGGCGACCCCGGACGGCAGCGCGAGAACATCGACGTGTTCGCGTTCGAGCTCACCGACGACGAGATGACGGCGATCTCCGGGCTCGAGCGTGGCCGGCTCTGGGGCGGCGACCCCGACTCGCACGAGGAGATGTGAGCCCGCGACGGGGCCGGTCGGACCGGCCCCGTCGTACCTCCACGCCGACACCTCCCACCACGGCGCGCGCGGGGCTACACTTGTCACCCCCGTCCCGAAGGGTGTTGCGTGACCGAGGAGTCAGAAGTCGACCGCGAACGTCAGTACGTCGACGGCCTGTTCGCACGGCTCGACGAGTTGTCCGCGGACGCCGCCCGGCGGCTGGCCGAGACCCGTCGTGAGTCCGTCGGTGGGAACCACCAGAGCCGCAGCGAACGCGACGCCTTCGCCCGCCTCTACGAGGACACCCTCACGACGCTCGAGCGCGTCGGGGACCGGCTCGTGTTCGGCCGCCTCGAGGTCGCGGACCCGGAGCAGGACGAGAGCGCCTTCCGCTACATCGGCCGCGTCGGGCTCCGCGACGCCGAGCACCGGCCGCTGCTGCTCGACTGGCGCGTCCCCGGCGCCAGCGCGTTCTACCAGGCGACGGCGGCCCACCCGATGGGCATGCGCGCGCGTCGGCACCTGACGCTGGCCGGTCGCGAGGTCGTCGGCGTCGAGGACGAGGTGTTCGACGCGACGCTCTACGACAGCGAGCGCACCCACCTGCAGGGTGAGGGCGCGCTGCTGGCCGCCGTGAGCGCGGACCGCACGGGCCGGATGACCGACATCGTCGCGACGATCCAGGGCGAGCAGGATCGCATCATCCGGTCCGCCATCGAGGGCGTCCTCGTCGTGCAGGGTGGCCCCGGCACCGGCAAGACCGCCGTCGCACTCCACCGGGCGGCCTACCTGCTGTACTCGCACCGCGAGCGTCTCCGCGGCTCCGGCGTGCTCGTCGTCGGTCCGTCGCCGGCGTTCCTGACGTACATCGAGCAGGTCCTCCCGTCGCTCGGCGAGACGGGCGTCGTCATGGCGTCCCTCGGGTCCCTGTACCCGGGCGTCGACACCGATCGGCACGACGGCGCGCGGGCCGCCGCGGTCAAGGGGTCGGCCGAGATGGCCGACCTGCTCCGCCGCGCGGTGCGGTCGCGGCAGATCGTGCCGACCGAGACCGTCACGGTCGACATCGAGGGCGAGCGTCTCGTGGTCCCGCCGTCGCTCATCGCCGCGGCGATGCGGAAGGCCCAGGAGCGGGGCAAGCCGCACAACGTCGCGCGGGTGACCTTCAACAAGGCGGCACTCGATGCCCTCACCGGTCTGCTCGCCGAGCAGCTGCGCGAGCGCGGGACCACGGTGGACGAGGCCGACGAGAAGGTCCTCCGCGAGGACGTCCGTTCGTCGTACGACGTGCGGGTGCTGCTGAACGGCGCGTGGATGCCGCTCCCGGCCGAGAAGTTCGTCGAGGACCTCTACGCGCGCCCGAACTGGCTCGCCTCGCTGACCCCGCACTGGTCCGCTGACCGGCGGGCGTTGCTCCGACGCTCGCGCGGTGCCGGGTTCACGGTCGAGGACGTCCCGCTGCTCGACGAGGCCGCCGAGCTCCTCGGCCCGTTCGACCCCTCGGGCGGTGGCGCCCGGCGGCAGGCGAAGGCGGCCCGACAGCGCGACGTCGAGAACGCCCGCATCGCGATCGAGAACATGGGCGTCGAGGGCATCGTGACGGCGGAGCAGGTCGCGGGGTCCTTCGCCGAGGGCGGTGACCCGCGCACCATCGCGGAGCGTGCAGCGGAGGACCGCGAGTGGACCTACGGCCACATCGTGGTGGACGAGGCCCAGGAGCTCTCGCCGATGCAGTGGCGGGTGCTCGCGCGGCGGAACCCGTTGCGGTCCTTCACGATCGTCGGGGACATGGCGCAGGGGTCCTCGCCCGCCGCCGCGCGGAGCTGGGACGACGTGCTCGGTGCCCTCGCCCGCCGTCGTCGAGGCCGGGCTCCCCGCGTGCCGCTCGACCACCGGATCGAGTACCTCACCGTCAACTACCGCACGCCGCGGCAGATCGTCGAAGCCGCCGGTCGGTTCGCTGAGGACGCCGGGCTCGCGGTCACCGCCACCCGTGCCGTCCGTGACGGTGATCCGGTCGAGCACGTCGCGGTGTCCCGCGCCGGCCTCGTCGACGCGGTCGTCGAGCAGGTCCGGGCCGAGCGGCGTCGGATCGGCACGGGCACCATGGGCGTCATCGCGCCCGACGACGCGATCGCGGTGATCCGCGAGCGGCTGGCGGCGACCACGGACGACCTCCGTTCACTCGAGGCGCCACGGCCCGGCGCGGTCACCGTCCTCACCGGTGCCGAGGCCAAGGGGCTCGAGTTCGACGGCGTGGTGCTCGTCGACCCGGACGGCGTCGGCGCCGACGCTGCCCGCGCGGCCGCCGCCGTGTACGTCGCCATGACGCGGCCGACCCGGCGGCTCGTCGTGCTCGACGTCATCGCGACCGACGAGGACGCCGGTGCGGCGGAGGCGGGGGACGTCGCGGCCTGATCTCGCCGGCGGTCAGCCCCGTTTCCGGTGCTCCACGAGGTCGAGCGCGTACTGCTGCCACCACTGCCCCGCGGCCGGTCCACCGTTGCACGTGCCGTCGCTCAGCCCGGGGGTCTTCACCCAGAGCAGGGCGTCGAGTCGGGTGGAGCCGGCGGTGACGTGCGGGGTCTGCCCGAGCCCGGCCCCCGGCGGGTTGCACCAGGTGCCGAGCCACCCCCGGCCGTTGCGGGACACGTCGATGACGAAGTGCGGGTCGCCCCCGATGCGGTCCGCGAGCCGGTCGGCGTACGCGCGCTCCTGGTCGACGCGGTAGAAGTTCGACACGTTCGTCGAGAAGCCCTGGGCCTCGTCGACACCGGCCTCGCGGAGACGCCGCGCCATGGTGTCCACGGGAACGCGGTCCTCGTTGCCGCCGTCGAGGTACACCGTGAGCCCGGCGTCGACGAGGGTGTGCACGGCCTGCCGGATCACCGGGATGCGACTCGTCCCGATGCGGGGGCAGTTCGAGATCTGGGCGAGGGAGTCCGGTTCGACGAGCACGACGGCGTGCGATCCCCGCATGGCGTCGGCCACGTGCCGCACCCAGGGGCCGTAGGCGGCCGTGCCGAGGCCGCCCTTCGAGTACCCGCCGCAGTCGCGGTCCGGCACGGCGTAGAGCACGAACGTCGGGGTCGCCTGGTGCGTCTGCGCGCTCTCGAGCACCGCGCGGACCGTGCGCACGGTGTCGGCGTTCGACCCCGCGCCCGTGAGCCACGTGGCGATCGGCTGGTCCGCGATCACCGAGAGCGCGTTCGCCGTCGCGACGTCGCCGCGGGTGCGAGCGGCGGACTCGGACCGGGCGGGGTGGTTCACGCTCGTGGGCTGCACGGCGAGTCCGCCGGGGAAGGCCTCAGCCGCGGTCCTGCGGGTCGCGATGACGCGCGTCGGCGTGGGGGTGGCATCGGGGGTCGACATGGAGCCTCCGTTCCGGTCGGCGTGGGGCAGGACGACCGTCAACGCGAGCACGAGCAGCAGCGCCAGCCCCACGGCGACCGCGCCGAGGACGGCCCACTGGCGGCGCCCCGACCGGTGGTGGCCGGCCGGCGGGCGGGGGTCAGGCCGCTCCGTGGGCATGGCGGTCCTCCTCGTCCTCACGGGTCGGTCGGACCAGCCTCGCATCACCGGCCCCGCGGCGGCCACTCGCCGGTCCGCTGTGTGCGATCTGCCAGGCGCGGCGCGGTCGGTGTCCAGCCAGGGCACAGGGGTGCGGCAGGCTGCTGCCCCAGACTGTGCGGATGTTCCGGAGACTGCTGCTGCTCGTCGTCACCGCCGGTTACGCCTGGGTGGTGTGGCGGATGACGCTGACACCCCAGCTGTTCTCCCGCTCCGGCAGTGATGCGGTCGCCCTCGTCCTCCGGCTGGCCCAGCAGCACGCGGCGACGGCGTGGGTCACCTACGACCGCGCGGAGTTCATGGCGAACATCGCGATGTTCGTCCCGGTCGGTGCGATCGCGGCGATGTGGCTGCCCCGGCGGGCGTGGTTCCTCGCGGGCATGCTCGCCGTCGGACTCTCGGTGGGCATCGAGTGGACGCAGCACGTCGCCCTGCCGGGCCGCGTCGCCGATCCGCGCGACGTCCTCTCGAACGGGCTCGGGGGGTTCCTCGGCGCCACGCTCATCGGGTTGGCCCGGTCGGCGGTGCCCGAACGCCGCCGCCGGCGCCCGCGCATGGTCTGACGGCCGCGCGTCGCGCGACCGGTCGACCCCGGTCCTCCCGTCCGTCCCCTGGTCCGGCCGTCCGGGGGGCACCCCTTCTGGAGCTGGCACCGGCCTGCCCGGGTCCGACACCCTGGGTGGTGGGCCGTGCAGGACGGCCCGACAGGAGGACCACCGCGTGCCCACCCACGACGTCCCGGGGGCGGTACGACTCGACGACCTCACGGACCGGGTCCCCGGGCAGACGCTCATGGCGGCCTGCCTCGCCGAGCAGGCGGCCGCGCCACCGCGAGGCCGTCTCGCACGCGTCGTCGGCGCGCGCGTGCTCACCGACGCGGCGCGGTCCTGGTACGTCGGCGTGGTGGGGGAGCGCGTGACCGCGCGGCTCCTCGAGGGGCTCGGACCGGAGCACGTCGTACTGCACTCCATCCCGGTGACGGACTCGGGCACGGACATCGACCACCTCGTCGTCGGACCCATGGGTGTCGTCACGGTGCACACGAAGCACCACCGCGATGCTCGCGTGTGGGTCGGCGGCGACACCGTGCTCGTCGCGGGTCAGCGCCGGCCGTACGTGCACGCGGCACGGAGCGATCGGACGCGCGTGCTGCGTGCCCTGGCGGCGCTCACGCTCCCCGTCGCACCGGTGACGAGTCTCGTCGCGGTGGTGCACGCCGCCCGGGTGCAGGTCCGACGCGCGCCGGAGGACGTCCGCGTCGTCGACGCCCGTCACCTCGTCCGGACGCTCCGCCGGCTCCCGACGGTCCTCGGTCAGGACGCGGTGTGGGCGCTCGCCGGGGCCGTGACCTCCACCGAGACGTGGGGCGTGCGGCCCGAGGGTGAGCCCGCCGACGTCGTGGCACGGTTCGCAGCGCTCGGACGGGAGGTGCGGGTCGCCCGCGCTGCGCGTCTCGCGTGGGCGGGTGCCGAGTGTGCGGGCGTCGCGGCCGGCCTCGTCGCGGTCGTCGCGGCCGTCCCCGGCCTCGTCGGGGCACTGTTCAGCTGACTCCGGGGCACGGACGGGGCTCGTCGGGGTCGTCCGGCAACGGGCCGGGGCCGGACGGGGCCCGTCGGGGTCGTCCGGCGACGGGCCGGTGGGGTATCATCGTGAGGTTGCCGTCGAACGGCCGCGGACACAGAGCGCCCACACATCCGGTGTGGTGCACCGCGCAGCAACAGGAAGGGGATCACCCATGGCACTCGAATCGAACGTCAAGAAGGCGATCATCGAAGAGTACGCGACCCACCCGGGCGACACGGGATCCCCCGAGGTCCAGGTGGCCGTGCTCACGCAGCGCATCAAGGACCTCACCGAGCACCTCAAGGAGCACAAGCACGACCACCACTCGCGTCGTGGTCTGCTGCTCCTCGTCGGGCAGCGTCGTCGTCTCCTCGGCTACCTCGCCGACGTCGACATCAACCGCTACCGCTCGCTCATCGAGCGCCTCGGCCTGCGTCGCTAGTCACTGCTCTGTCGGTCACTGCGGTCGACGATCGAAGTGCCTCCGCCAGGCGGGGGATCCGGTCTTGACCGAACGCCCCGTCCCTCCCACCGGAGGGGCGGGGCGTTCTGCGTTCCCGACGGGTGCGGTCGTCTCCCCGCGCGTTCGCACGGAGCGGGAATAGCGTGCACTGCACCGTCGTTCGGCTACCATGTACATGCAAACGCATCGAAAGAGGAGCGCATCGTGCAGTTCGGCATCTTCACCGTGGGTGACGTCACCACCGACCCGACGACCGGCAGGACGCCGACCGAGGCCGAGCGGATCCAGGCGGTCCTGACCATCGCGCAGAAGGCGGAGGAGGTCGGCCTCGACGTCTTCGCCACGGGCGAGCACCACAACCCGCCGTTCGTGCCGTCCTCGCCGACCACCATGCTCGGCTACCTCGCCGCGAAGACCGAGCGGCTGGTCCTCAGCACGAGCACGACACTCATCACGACGAACGACCCGGTGAAGATCGCCGAGGACTTCGCGATGCTCCAACACGTGTCCGGCGGCCGCACCGACCTCATCCTCGGCCGCGGGAACACCGGGCCCGTCTACCCGTGGTTCGGGCAGGACATCCGACAGGGCGTCAACCTCGCCATCGAGCACTACGCACTCCTCCGCCGCCTCTGGACCGAGGACGTCGTCGACTGGCAGGGCCACTTCCGCACGCCGCTGCAGGGTTTCACCGCGACGCCGCGCCCACTCGACGGCGTCGCCCCGTTCGTCTGGCACGGCTCGATCCGCACCCCCGAGATCGCCGAGCAGGCGGCCTACTACGGCGACGGCTTCTTCGCGAACCACATCTTCTGGCCCGCCAGCCACACCGCGAACATGGTCCGGCTCTACCGTGAGCGGTTCGAGCACCACGGACACGGGCCGGCCGCGAACGCGATCGTCGGGCTCGGCGGCCAGGTGTTCATGCGGAAGAACTCGCAGGACGCCGTCGCGGAGTTCCGCCCGTACTTCGACAACGCGCCGGTCTACGGCCACGGCCCGAGCCTCGAGGACTTCACGCGGCAGACCCCGCTCACGGTCGGCAGCCCGCAGGAGGTCATCGACCGGACCCTCGGCTTCCGCGAGTACGTCGGCGACTACCAGCGCCAGCTGTTCCTCATGGACCACGCGGGGCTGCCGCTCACGACCGTGCTCGAGCAGCTCGACATCCTCGGCGAGGAGGTCGTGCCCGTGCTCCGGAAGGAGTTCGAGGCCCGCCGTGCCCCGGGCGTCCCCGACGCCCCGACCCACGCCTCGCTCGTCGCGGCCGCGCAGTCGGCCGCCGTCGCCAGCGACGTCGCGGAGGTGCGCGCATGACCACCATCGCCGTCGTCTCCGCGGGGCTGTCCGAACCGTCGTCGTCGCGCCTCCTGGCCGACCGGCTGGCGGATGCCGCCGTGACCGCCCTCGGTGACCCTGACGACGGGGTGCCGGGAGGCGCGACGCGCGTCGTGCACGTCGACCTGCGCCCGCTCGCGCACGAGATCACCGACGCGATGCTGACGCGCTTCACACCGCCCGCGCTCGGCGCGGCGGTCGCCGAGGTCGTCGAGGCGGACGCCGTCGTGTTCGTCGCGCCGGTGTTCACCGCGGGCATGAGCGGGCTCGCGAAGTCGTTCCTCGACGTCCTCGAGACGGACGCACTCGTCGACATGCCCGTGCTGCTCGGTGCGACCGGTGGCTCCCCGCGGCACTCGCTCACGGTCGAGCACGGGTTCCGACCGGTCTTCAGCTATCTGCGCGCCGCCGTGGCGCCGACCGCGGTGTTCGCGGCCACCGAGGACTGGGGCGACGCCGAGGGCGTGGCGGCACTCGACCGTCGGATCCGCCGGGCGGGGGCCGACCTCGCCCACATGGTCCGGACCTCCCGGCGTCGTGTCCCCGTGACGGAGCCCGACGTCGTCGACTTCGGGAGTCTGCTCGAGGGCCTCGGTCAGTAGGGGGCACGCGGAGGGGGAGAGCCGCTCAGTACCAGTGCGGGTTCTCGCTCATCTCGTGGTTCCACGCGGCGCACGGGCTGCCGTACGCGTCCTTGATGTACGCCAGGCCCCAGTTGATCTGGGTGTCCTGGTTCGTCCGCCAGTCCGCGCCCGCCGTGGCCATCTTCGACGCGGGCAGTGCTTGCGGGATGCCGTAGGCGCCGCTCGAGACGTTGAGGGCGTTCGCCCGCCAGCCCGACTCCTGCGTCCACAGCGACACGAGGCACGAGAACTGGTCGGAACCCCAGCCGTAGGCACCGATCGCGCCTCGCGCGTACGCCTGCGCGCCCGCGGGGTCCGCGCCGACGCCGGACGGATCCGGGTACGACGTCGTGGGCGCGGCCGCCGCGACGGCGGACGTGGCGCGTTGGGCGGCCGCGCGCTCCGCAGCGAGCTGCGCGGCCCGCTTCTGGGCCGCGACCTGGGCGGCCACGGCCTGGCCGATCGCGTACTGCCGCTCGACCTTCGCCGTCGTGTCCTTGAGGGTGGCGAGCTGCGCGTACAGCTCGTCGCTGTGCTGCTGCGTGCTCGACACCGCGGCGTTCGCCGCTGCCTCCGCGGCGTCCGCCGCCGTCGACTTGGTCTCCGCGGCGTCGGCGAGGCGCTGGCGCTCCGCCTCGGCCCGCTGCGCCTGGTCGTGGAGGGACGTGGCCGTGTTCGCCGCCACGCTCGCGTCGCTCATCACACCGGCCCACGTGTCCGACAACTGGTCGAGGGTGCCGAGCTGGTACAGGAGGTCCTGGGGCTTCTTGGAACCGACGATGCGGCTCGTGATCGTGTCGCTGTCGCCCGAGCGGTAGAGGTGCGCGGCGAGCTGCCCCGCCCGGTCCTTAGCGCGCGCCGCGGTCTCGGCGGCGGCCGCTGCCCTGGCGGTCAGGTCGTCGGCCGTCTGGGTCGCCGCCCGGAGGTCGGACTCGGCCGCGGCGGCCTGGGCCGACGCGGTGAGCGCGGCGGCGGACTTCTGCGCGGCCACCGACTGGAGGCCCTTGAGCGCGTCCTGCACCTTCGCGACCTCGGCCTGCGTGGCCGCCTGGTTGCCCTTCGCCGCCTGGACGTCCGCCCACGACGGGTAGGTCGTGGCCTGGGCCGGGAGGGCTCCGACGACCGGCGCGACGAACGCGCACACGGTCAGGGTGAGGCCCGTCACGAGCAGCCGACGGCGCGCACGTCCGGGCGCGGCGGCACGCGTGGGGGAGGAGTGACGCATGGGCCCAGGCTAACGACCCACCGCGTGTTCGCCGCGAGCCATGCCGGAGCGGCGGACCCGGATGCTAGGCTCGTGACCGTCGGTGACGTATCCGTCATCGATCTGGAACCAACCGGAGCAGGCCGGCACGAAGCTGGTCATCGGTGGTGACCTACGGGACCGTCCCCCACGCGGGGCGAGCGGCGCCGTGGATTTCTACTGCTGGCCAGGCATGCGTCCCGCTGTCGTGTGGGCGCACGTGCACACCGTGCCCTCGACCCCCGGCCCTGCTGCACACACACCATGCGGCGTCGACCACGACGCCGACACCACCACGCACGCTCGACGAGTGTGCGTGGCCGTCACGCACACGAGGAGGCACCCCTTTGGAGGGTCCCGAGATCAAGTTCGCCGAGGCAGTGATCGACAACGGTCGCTTCGGTACCCGTACCGTCCGGTTCGAGACCGGTCGTCTCGCGCAGCAGGCGCAGGGCGCCGTCGCCGCGTACCTGGACGACGAGACCATGCTGCTGAGCGCCACGAGCGCCGGCAAGCACCCGCGGGAGGGCTTCGACTTCTTCCCGCTCACCGTCGACGTCGAGGAGCGCTCCTACGCCGCCGGCAAGATCCCCGGCTCGTTCTTCCGCCGCGAGGGCCGACCGTCGACCGAGGCCATCCTGGTCTGCCGGCTCATCGACCGCCCGCTCCGTCCGTCGTTCGTCGACGGGCTCCGCAACGAGGTCCAGATCGTCATCACGGTCCTGAGCATCGCGCCGGACGAGTTCTACGACGCCCTCGCGATCAACGCGGCGTCGGCCTCCACGCAGATCTCCGGTCTGCCGTTCTCCGGCCCGATCGCCGGTGTGCGCCTCGCGCTCATCGACGGCCAGTGGGTCGCGTTCCCGAAGCACTCGCAGCTCGAGCAGGCCGTGTTCGACCTGACCGTCGCCGGCCGGGTCGTCACCGACGAGGCCGGCAACGAGGACGTCGCGATCATGATGGTCGAGGCGGAGGCCACCGAGAACAGCTGGGGCCTCATCCAGGGTGGCGCCGTCAAGCCGGACGAGTCCGTCGTGGCGCAGGGCCTCGAGGCCGCCAAGCCGTTCCTCAAGGTCCTCGTCGAGGCCCAGGCGAAGATGGCCGCGCAGTCCGCCAAGGAGATCCAGGACTACCCGGTGTTCCCGGCGTACTCCGACGAGGTCTACGCGGCGGTCGAGGGTCTCGCCCTCGACGAGCTCAAGGGCGTGTACCAGATCGCCGGCAAGCTCGAGCGCCAGGACGCCGACGACGCCCTCAAGGCGCGCGTCAAGGAGGCCGTCGCGGCCCAGGTCGAGGCCGGCACCCTGCCCGCCGAGGCCAACGGTCAGGTCTCCGCCGCCTACAAGTCGGTGACGAAGAAGGTCGTGCGCGGCCGGATCCTCACCGAGCAGGTCCGCATGGACGGCCGCGGCCTCGCCGACATCCGTCCGCTCGACGCCGAGGTCGCGGTCATCCCGCGCGTCCACGGTTCGGCGATCTTCCAGCGTGGCGAGACCCAGATCCTGGGCGTCACGACGCTGAACATGCTCAAGATGGAGCAGCAGATCGACTCCCTGAGCCCGGTCACGAAGAAGCGCTACCTGCACCACTACAACTTCCCGCCCTACTCGACCGGTGAGACCGGCCGCGTCGGTTCGCCGAAGCGTCGCGAGATCGGACACGGCTTCCTCGCCGAGCGCGCCCTCGTGCCGGTCCTGCCGAGCCGCGAGGAGTTCCCCTACGCCATCCGTCAGGTGTCCGAGGCCCTCGGGTCGAACGGCTCCACCTCGATGGGCTCCGTGTGCGCCTCGACCCTGTCGCTCCTCAACGCCGGTGTGCCGCTGCGCGCGCCCGTCGCGGGCATCGCGATGGGTCTCGTCTCCGACACCGTCGACGGTCAGACCCGCTACGCGGCCCTGACCGACATCCTCGGTGCCGAGGACGCCCTCGGCGACATGGACTTCAAGGTCGCCGGCACGAGCGAGTTCGTCACCGCGATCCAGCTCGACACGAAGCTCGACGGCATCCCGTCGTCGGTCCTCGACGCCGCCCTGAAGCAGGCCAAGGAGGCCCGTTCGGCGATCCTCGGTGTCCTGACCGAGGCGATCGACGCCCCCGACGAGATGGCCGACACCGCGCCGCGCGTCATCAGCGTCCAGATCCCGGTCGACAAGATCGGCGAGCTGATCGGCCCGAAGGGCAAGACGATCAACGGGATCCAGGACGAGACCGGCGCCGACATCTCGATCGAGGACGACGGCACGGTCTACATCGGTGCGGTGGACGGTCCCTCGGCCGAGGCCGCTCGCGCCCAGGTCAACGCGATCGCGAACCCGACCAACCCGGAGATCGGGGACCAGTTCCTCGGTACGGTCGTCAAGATCGCCACGTTCGGTGCGTTCGTCTCGCTCCTCCCGGGCCGAGACGGACTCCTCCACGTGTCCGAGGTCCGGAAGCTCGCCGGTGGCAAGCGCGTCGAGAACGTCGAGGACGTCCTCGGGGTCGGCCAGAAGGTCCTCGTCGAGGTCACGAAGGTCGATGACCGCGGCAAGCTGTCGCTCGCGCCCGTGATCGCCGACGAGGCCGACACGGCGGCCGAGTCCGCGGACGCCGAGGGCGCCACGGTCTGACGCTCGCGCTCGACGGAACGGCCGTCGGTCCCCTCGGGGCCGGCGGCCGTTCCGCGTCTGCCGTCCGTCCGCCGTCCGCCGGCCGCCATTCGGACACCGCGAGATCGCAGAAGTTGCCGCTCCGCCCCGCGGCAGAGCGGCAACGACTGCGATCTCGGCGGGAGAGGCGCCGGGCGGCCGTGCGGCCGGGCGGCCGGGCGGCACGGCGGCCGGGCGGCAGGTCAGGCGGCGGGCGCGTCGGTGCCGAGCACGCGACTCGCCACGCGGCCCAGAGCCGCGCACGCCGCGATCGTGTCCCCGGCGTACGACCCCACCATCGCGCCGTCACGCGCGAGCATGAGTTCGTCGGCGCCGTCGCCCGGGAGCGGGTGGCCGGCCTGCTGCAGGAGCTCGGCGAGCTGATCGGTGTACCAGTCGCGGTGGGCCGACACGACCTCACGGACGGGGTGTCGGGGGTCGTGGTACTCCGCCGCGGCGTTGAGGAACGCGCAGCCCCGGAAGTCGGGGTCGTTGGTGGTGTCCACGACGGTGTCGACCCAGGTGCCGACCGCAGTCCGTGCGTCGGGTGCCTCGGCGATGATGGTGTCCATCGCCTGCTTGACCTGCTCGTGCCGGCTCCGCACGTAGGCGAGGATCAGGTTGTCCTTCGAGCCGTAGTGCTTGTAGAAGGTCGCCTTCGTCACGCTCGCCTCGGCGATGAGCCGGTCGACGCCGACGCCACGGATGCCCTCTTCGTAGAAGAGCCGGGCCGCCGTCTCGAGGATCCGGAGCTTCGCGCCGCCGGTCGGACGCGCGGTGCGGGTCCGGGGAGCTTCGCTCGACCCGGGTGTCGTCGGTCCCGGGAGACGCTGGACGGTCGGTTGGGGGGAATCGACCGTCACAGCGTGGCTCCTCGGGACAACGTCGGCTGTCGCGACACCGCGGGGGGACGTGTGTCGCACCAGGACCCGGTTGTCCGGTAGCCGCCGGACCGGCATCGAGGGGGCGGTGCCGTTCCGGTGCCGTCACTCTAGCACGAGGAGGACAGACAGACGAGTCCGTATGTCCGCATCGACTGTACCCCGTCCCCGGGTCATCCGCGGGCTGTCCACAAGCGCGTGCCGTTCCTGAGTCACGTCCGTGGAGACTCAGTAGGCTCGACGTGATGAACCGCCCCGTGCCGTTGCCGCTCGAAGCGCCGGAGACCGCCTTCCCCACCGCAGGGGGGACCCTCGTCCGGCGTTCGGTCCTCGCCTCGGGCGTCCGCGTGCTCACCGAGGCGGTCCCGTCTGCGCGGTCGACGAGCATCGGGTACTGGGTGGGGGTCGGTTCGCGCGACGAGCAACCCGGCCAGTACGGCTCGACCCACTTCCTCGAGCACCTGCTCTTCAAGGGCACACGCGAACGCAGCGCGTTGGACATCGCCGTGGCGTTCGACTCGGTCGGCGGCGAGCACAACGCGGCGACCGCCAAGGAGTACACCTGCTACTACGCCCGCGTCCGGGACCTCGACGTCCCGATGGCCGTGGCCGTGATCGGCGACATGGTGACGAACTCGGTCCTCGACCCGGAGGCCTTCGACGTGGAGCGCGCGGTGATCCTCGAGGAGCTCGCGATGGCTGCCGACGACCCGGCCGACCTCGCGGGCGAGGCCTTCTTCGCCGCCGCCTTCGCCGGCCACGCGCTCGGGCGTCCGATCGGTGGCACGCCGGACAGCATCCGTGCGGTCGAGCGCGACGAGGTCTTGGACCACTACCGGCAGCACTACATGCCGAGCGGCATCGTGGTCACGGCCGCGGGCGCGGTCGACCACGACCAGCTCGTCGAACTCGTCGCGGCGGCCTTCGGGGACGTCCCGCCGGCCACCCCGAACGCCCGTCGCTCGGCCGAGGTCCCGGCGGAGGGCGTCGAGTCCCGCCTGGAACTCATCCGTCGTCCCACCGAACAGGTCAGCCTCATCCGGGGTTCACACGGGCTCGACCTCCGCGACGACCGCCGCCCGGTGCTCAGCGTGCTCAACGCGGTGCTCGGTGGGGGCATGTCCTCGCGCCTGTTCCAAGAGGTCCGCGAGCGCCGCGGTCTGGCGTACGCCGTGTCCTCGTTCGCCCCGGCGTACCTCGACAACGGCGCGTTCGGGGTCTACGCCGGTTGTGCGCCCGACAACGTCGGGGCGCTGCTCGGCATCGTCGACGACGAGTTCCGCAAGATGACGGACAGCGGGATCTCAGCCGACGAGCTCGCGCGTGCGAAGGGCCAGATCGAGGGCGCGCTGACGCTGTCGCTCGAGGACACGGACGCGCGCATGACGCGGCTCGGCCGCTCCGAGCTCGGGGTGGGGGAGTTCACGGACCTCGCGACGGCCCTCGAGCGCGTCGATCGCGTGAGCACCGACGACGTCCTCGACCTCGCGCGCGACCTGTTGACCCGCCCCGTGGTCACGAGCGTGGTCGGCGCCGTCGACCGCGCCGACCTCGAGGGCGCTCCCGGCGCGGACGACGTCTGACCGGTCCGGCATGTCGCACTACCTCTACCTCGTCCGGCACGGGGAACACCAGGACGCCGAGCACGGCCTGCGCGACGGCAAGCTCTCCGAGCGTGGCAAGCGGCAGGCGACGCTCATCGCGGACCGTCTCGGCGGGGTCCCGTTCGACTCCGTCTGCCACTCGCCGCTCGAAGCGCCGGCCGAGACCGCCAGGATCATGCGTGAACGGCTCCCGGCGATCGGGCCCGAGGCATCGACGCTCCTGTTCGACTGCGTGCCCTCGGGCCCGACGTCCGAGATGCCGCACGCCTACCGGAGCTTCTTCGGCGGCGTGACGGAAGAGGAGATCGCGGCCGGCCAGGCCCAGATGGGTGACGCCGTCGCCGAGTGGTTCACGCCCTCCATCGAGGACCGCCACGACCTCCTCATCACCCACAACGCGGTGATCGCCTGGTTCGTGCGCGAGGTGTTCCAGGCGCCGGACTGGCGCTGGATGGGGACGAGCGTCGCCCACACCGCGCTCACCATCGTCCGCGTCCGGTCGGCGAAGCCGCCGGAGCTGGTGACCCTGAACGACACGGCGCACCTGCCCGTCGAACTGCGGACGGGCCTCCCGGTCCCGCAGCCGCTCTGACGGTCAGCCGACCCGCCGCCGGTACCAGGCGGTCGCGTTCGGGTTGTCGTTGTACGGCGCGATCCGCTCGTACCCGCGGCCGCGGTACATGGCGCCGGCGGCGACGAGACTGTCGTTCGTGTCGAGGACGACGCTCGTGGCGCCGAGGTCGACGGCAGCGCGCTCGAGCGCGTCCATGATCGCGGTCGCGACCCCCGCCCCTCGCGCGGCGGGCTCGACGAACACGTGTTTGACCTCGAACCGGACGTCCTCGTCGTCGTCGTCGATGCGCC